>JASLLZ010000053.1 GCA_030746775.1 Rhodospirillales bacterium
ATCACATCAAAACCAATTTGTGAATCCCCTAATTGAGTACAGAGCCTAGAGCATTTTCCGTTCGAATGCGTTCACCGAAAATGCCCTCGCTCCTTGTTCTAGGCGCAAATACGTCGTCGCAGATGTAACCATCTGCTCGGGATTTGCTCTGGGCCCCGGTTCGAAGGCCGGATTTCCCCGTCTTCTTGCCCGCGAACGGCGTTCGGCGCAAGCCGTTTCGCGCGCCCGGCGAAAACGGCGCGACCAAGCGCGGCGACCGCCGCCGCCGATCCGGTCCTTCATGACCTACGTCATGGCGCAATTCGTGGGAATCCGTACACTACGGGGTCAAGGAAATTCCGCTTCGGCGAGTTTGACCCGGCGCCGCCGACAGGGCCTTCCTTGGCGGCGCGAATGCGACACGCCGAAGGTTGCCGACGGGCGTCGGGGAAAGACGGAAAGGTCCGCCAGGGTGTGGTGCCAGGATCGGAGCTTGCAGGCCGATTGCTTCGTCCGCCAGTACCGGCAAACCACCGAATGGGGCGTACTGAGCAAGGACGAACTGAATCGGATCGACGACGTGGCCGTCTGCCGAATATTCGAAGCCGGCAGAGGGGTGTTTCGCGACGACGATCCTTGCCGCGGCATCTATTACGTCACCAGCGGCCTGGTCGGGATCCGCAAATCCGACCCTCAGGGAAATTCGGTCATTCTTTGGCGGCTTGCCTTTCCCGGCAATACCCTGGGCCTCAGGCCCCTGTTGGCGGGGGAAAAACATCGTGGCGGGGCCGAAGCCCTGGAAACCAGCACCATTTGCTTTGTCTCGGCGGCGGTCGTCCGCGACGTGCTGAAAAAAAACCCGGTCCTGGAACACCGGTTCCTGCAAAGCGCGGCACGGGCCTTGGGCGAGGCCGAGGAGGTGTATTTCGAGAACGTGACGCAAAGCGTGCGCACGCGTCTCGCCCATGTGCTGTCCATCTTCAAGGACCATAACGGGAGGACCGACGACGACGGCGCGCTGGTGCTGGAATTGCCCCTGACGTGGCGCAATATTTCGGCCCTGATCGGTGTTCGCCCGGAGTCCCTGTCGCGGGTTATCCGCAAGCTCGATGAAGAGGGCTGGGCCCATTTCTCCGGCCGCACCGTGGTCGTCCGCGACTTCGACAGACTGATGGGCGAAATCGGCCCCGACGGGCGCGTCTGAATCCAGCTCCCGGCTCCGGGTCCGGCGGAAAATCACAACACATTGATGACTAATTCGACAGGGCGTTAACCCGGGTTAATGCGCCGACCGGACGGGTTCTCTAGAATCACGGGACCATCGCGCCAACGGTGGAAACCCTTCGAATGGAACCACGACCAGTTCCCAATTGTCACTCCCGAAGCCGCTGGGTGGCACTCGATGGCGGGCTCGCCATCGGCCCGGTCGCACCTTATGGAGGTCCTTCATGAGAGAGAATCACGAGACCGATATCAGCCGGGACTCGGCGGTCGTGGACCGCACCGAGGACCGGCGGCGCTTCCTGGCCAAGTTTGCCAGCGCAACCTTCGCCGGCCTGGTCGCGCCCGCCGTCGCGAAAGAGGCGCGGGCCCGGGAAGTGGCGCAAGCGAGATTGGCTCCGGACGTTCCCCTCTATTCGGGGCTCGATAAAGAGGACGTCTTGGGGCGGATGGACGGCGATCTTCGGCGCGCCCTGCAAAAGCCCGTCGATCAGCGCAATTGGACCATGGTGATCGACCTCGAAAAATGCGTCGGCTGCCAAGGATGTACAATTGCCTGCATCCAGGAAAACAAGCTGCCCCCGGGGGTCGTCTACCGGCCCGTCCGCGAGGAGGTAACGGGCACCTATCCCCACGTCAGCAAGCGTTTCGTTCCGCAACCGTGCATGCATTGCGACGACCCGCCTTGCGTGGCGTCCTGCAAGGTGAAGGCGATCGAGAAACGACCCGACGGTATCGTCAAGATCGACTACGACAAGTGCGAAGCCTTGAAGACCTGTATTCCCGCCTGCCCCTATAAGGGCATCGCTTTCGATGCCGGCGGTTTTTGGGGCGATGGGGTTGCCGGGGGGCCGGAAACCTACGAGAAGCTGCACTCTCTGGAATACGGACAGGCACGGTCCCGGGAAGCGAAAGGCTCACCCATCAACAAGGCAAGGAAGTGCCAATTCTGCCTGCACCGCGTTTCCAACGGCCTGCTGCCGGCTTGCGTGCTTTCGTGCATGGGCCGGGCCACTTTCTTCGGCGATCAGTTCGATCCCGACAGCCTGGTCAGTCAGTTGATCCGCCAGCCCAATGCCACGCGTCTGAAAGAAGAAGCAGGCACCAACCCTCTGGTTTACTACCTGGTAGGGAGTACGCAGTCATGACGAGCATTTCAAGACGCGACGTCCTGAAGACCGGCGCACTGGGTGGCGCGGGGGTCATTGCCGCAAGCGCCTTTGGGCTTCCGTTCCGCGAAGTCAGCGCGGCCGAGGCGGAGGACCTTTTGAAGACGCAGCAGAAGTTCGTCTATACCGCCGACGTGATGTGCCCGGCGGAGTGCGGCATCGCCGTCAACGTAGTCGACGGCGTGGCGTCCGCCGTCTACGGCAATCCGCGAGTGCCCTACAATGCCGGCACCATATGCGCCAAGGGGTGCGCCGGCCTACAGATGGTCTACAGCCCGACCCGCATCAAGTACCCGATGATCCGCGTCGGCGAACGCGGGGAAGGGAAATTCAAGCGCGTCTCGTGGGACGAGGCGATCGCCTACATCGCCGACAAGCTTACCGGCATCAAGAAAAAGTACGGCGCCGAGTCCGTCATCATGGACTCCGGCGATGTAACCGACCGGGACACCTATTGGCGGTTGGGTTTCGGTTTCGGTACGCCCCATTGCACCGAGCACGGCGCCATTTGCGACACGCCACGCCGCCATGGGCCAAAGCTCATGTTCGGCGGCAAGAG
This sequence comes from Rhodospirillales bacterium, assembly GCA_030746775.1. Taxonomy (GTDB): domain Bacteria; phylum Pseudomonadota; class Alphaproteobacteria; order Rhodospirillales; family JASLLZ01; genus JASLLZ01. The sequence goes on from JASLLZ010000053.1 coordinate 2,929, forward strand.
GGTGGAGCCGGACGTCATGCGCCCGGTCCTGGTTCGCCAACCCGACGGTACGTTGAAGAACGATTATTCGTACAAGACCAAGCTCATCATCTACACCGGCTGGAACCCGTTCACGGCCACGCGCATCAACTATGAATCGCGGGGCACGGTCGGTGCCAAGCAGGCCGGCGCCAATATTGTCGTCGTCGATCCGGCCTTCAGCAACACGGCGGCCAAGGCCGACCAGTGGCTGCCGATCCGTCCGGGAACGGATTCCGACCTGTTCGCCTTCATGCTGCGCTACATCCTGGAACACCATTCGGACAGCGATCCCAAGCGGCGCTACATCGACTGGTCGTTCAAGAAAAGCAGCGTCGGTTGGGAAGAGTTCGAGGCCAGCTTCCGCCAATGGTGGAATAAGACCGACCCGGTCAACGGGCTCCCCTACTTCAGCCCCGAATGGGCGGTCAACCGCACCGGCCTGGAAGAGGTCCAGATCGTCGCCTTGGCGCACCTTTTTGGCTCGACCAAGCCGGCGGCGCTGATTTGGGGCATGGGCAGCATCGGCCACCAGTACAACGGCTATGTGGCCTCCATCCTGGGGGTGGCCTTGAACGTCATCACCGGCAACTTCGACGCCCCGGGCGGTGCCATTGACACCGAACTGGTCAAGGGGAGCAAGGGCGGAAACGCCACCGGCAAGTGGATGCGAAGCCGCAAGGTGAAGCGCACCGTCAAGGGCGTGGTCGTCGAAGGCAAGATGGACCAGCTCCACATGGACCACTACGCCGATTGGCCGGCCGCCTGGGACGACGTCGTCGGCGATTACCCCAGGCGCTTCCTCGACGGCGTCACCCTGACCCAGGGGCCGTTCAAGGGACACAAATACCCCATCAAGGCCTACTTCCTGCGCACCGGCAACTCGGTGATCACGGGTTCGGCGACCTGGAAGTGGAAGGAGGCGCTGACGGCGAAGGACGCGAACGGCGATTATAAGCTCGAACTCATGGTCTACGTCGACACGCCGTTCCTCGAATCGGGTTTGTACGCCGACGTGGTCCTGCCCGAAGCGTCGTACCTCGAGCGCATGAGCCTGGCCGACGTCTATCCGTCCCATCAGGTCCTTTGGCTGCGTGACATCGCGATCGAAAAACAGTTCGAATCGCGGACGCCCTACGAAATCATGCAGACCATCGCCAAGGCGCTGGGCGAGCGGGGGGATCCCGACATCAAGGCCGAGGACTTCTGGGGCCGCTACAAGAGCGAGGAGGATTTCTGGACCGAGGCCCTGGCCGGTTCGCCGGGTCGCGCCCATGCCGGGGATCCGCTGCCCTATCCGAAGCTGCCGAAGAACTACAAGCTTATCGGCACGCCCGATTCGTTGGAAGCGGGGCGCGTCACCATCGACCACAAGAAGAAGGTGGTGAAGGGCGAGCCGGTTACCGTCAAATCGATGCGAGAGCACCATGGCGTCGCCATATGGCCGATGTCGTGGCGCCGTTACGTCAACGGCGGCGTCCTCAAGACGGGCACCAAGAAGATCGAGTTCAAGTGGGACTGGAAGGACGGCTCCAAGCGCCGCGGCCGCTACGCTAAGTACAACAAGCTGCTGGAAGAGAGCGGCACCGTTCCGCCGGGCATCAAGGCGCTGGGCTGGAACCGCTATCCCGCGACATTCTTCTGGTTCGAGGGCATGTGGAACCCGCACACCAACAAAGCCTACGCCAAGTACCGCGATGCGTACCCCTTCCAGCTCATCAACGGGCGCATCCATCACGCCATGACCGGCACCCAAGGCGCAAGCTGGTTGAACATTCTCTCGGCCGAGGACCTTTATCGCCCCCTGGGCGAGGAGCGGACCGTCAATCCCATCGTCGTCGGTGCCGAGGGGGTGCGCAAACTGGATCGCCAGGTCACGATCGGCGCTGGCAAGATCGCCATCGGCGTCATCCAGATGAACCGGGTGGACGGCGACAAACTGGGTCTTGAGACCGGCGACCTCGTTGTCTTGGAAAACCCGCTCGGCAAGACGCAGAAAGGACGGGTTTCGCTTTGTGAAACCATCCGCCCGGGCGTGCTGCGCGTCGGCTTCGGTGCCGGCGGCCGCTTCGCCCCCGGCGCCGGCGACCTGATGCACTATGAAGAAACATCGGTCGACGCCAACGAGATGGTGGACCCCGAGGCGCTCAGCCCGATCATGGGGCAGCCGGCCTTCGTCAACATGCTGGTCAGCGTGACCAAGGCATGAAGGAGCCGGCGCAAGAACGGCAATCGCGGCGGGTGCTGTATAGGGTTCTCCAAGCCCTGTACAGCTACCCGCTCAGCCGCGACAAGGTGGGGCCTCTTGTCGATCTGAGGTTCGACAGCGAAGCCATGGAGACGGCCTTCGCATCCCTTCGCAAGGTCCTGGCGCGCGTCACGGACTGGGATGCGTTCATCGTCGGCCTCAACGTCGAATACACGCGCCTGTTCGAGGGGCCGGGCTTCCTTCCCGCTCCACCCTATGCGTCCTACTACCTGAACGGCGAACGGCTGATGGGGCCCGAAACCGTCGCCGCCCGGCGTACCTATCTGAAAGAGGGCGTGGCGGCGCGGCAACGGGGCCAGACCCCCGACGATCACATCGCCCTGGAGTTGGCCTTTATGGCGCATCTGAGCGACAAGATCGCCGAAGCTCTGGACAAGGGCGACGACGAACGATGCAGGGATCTGCGCGACGTGCAAAAACACTTTCTCCGCGATCACCTGCTGCCCTGGGTGCCGGTCTTCTGCTTGAAGGTGGCGGCGGCAACGCCGCATGAGTTCTTCATCGAATTGTCCAGGCTTACCCTGGCTTGCCTGGAAGGCGACCAAGAGTGCTTGGCCGGGGACCGTGGCGAGGTTTCGCGTGTCACGACAGGATGACACGTGTGACGGTCACGATCCCTTGTTCCAAAACATGTGACAGGCCGGCGTTCGGCGGCTAATCTCGCGCGCCATGGGGTCCTTGAATTATCCGATGGCGGCGCGGCGCGCCTGGTCGCGGGTTGTGGTTGGCGGTCTTGCCGCCCTGATCCTGGGCCTAGCCTCGGCCGCCTGGACGCCGGCGGTTGCCCAGGAGGTTCAGGCCGAGCAACTGGAATCCCTTCTCGCCACGGTCGAGGACGAGGCCCAGCGCAAGGTCCTGATCGACCAGTTAAAGGCGCTCAGCGAGGCCAGGCGCGGCACGGCCCCGGCGCCCCAGGCGGAGAGCCTGGGGGCGCGCCTGATCGCCACGGTTTCGGAGCGTACCCGCGAGATCGGCGAACAGGTTTTCACCCTGGCCCGGGCGCTCAGCGATTTTCCGGTTCTGCTCGATTGGCTGCGCCGTCAGGTGACCGATGCCGAGACCCGCGAATTCTGGCTCGGCCTGTTGTTCAAGCTGGCCGCCGTGTTCGCCGTCGGCGTGGCGGCCGAGCGCCTGGCGGTCGCCCTGTTGCACCGCGTGCGCCAGGGCGTCGAGGACCGCGCCGACGGCGGCGTGGTGGCGCGCGCGGCCTTTCTTGTCGGGCGCACCGCGGTCGACCTGATCCCGGTGGCGATCTTCGTCGGCATCGCCTACGTCATGGTGCCCCTGGTGCGGCCCGACCCCGCCATGCACGTGGTCGCCTTCACCTTGGTCTATGCCTATGTGCTGGTGCGCGCCATCGGCGTCGCGGCGCGCGCCGTGCTGGCGCCGGCGGTGCCGGCGCTGCGCCTGCTGTCGCTCGGTGACGAGAGCGCCAGTTACCTGTTCATCTGGGTGCGGCGTCTGGCCGGGGTCGCGGTGATCGGCTACTTCGCCGCCGAGGGGGCCTTGCTTCTCGGCCTGCCGCCGGGCGCCCACGCCGGTCTGTTGCGCCTTGTCGGCCTTGCCGTCGCCGTGCTGGTGGTCGTCTTCGTGCTGCAAAACCGGGGCGCCGTGGCGGCGTGGATCCGGCGCCTGCCGACCGGGCGCACCGGCGGGACGGGCATAAAGGGATTGCGCGACCGCCTGGCCGACGGCTGGCACGTGCTGGCCATCGCTTACGTCGTCGGCGTTTACGCGGTCGCCGCCTTGGGCATCGAGGACGGGTTCGCGTTCCTGATCCGCGCCACCGTCGTCTCGGTCGTCATTGTCGTCGTCGCCCGCATGGCGATGGCCGGCCTGCGCCGTGCGGTCGAGCGCGGCTTCGCCATCGGAGACGACATCAAGTCCCGCTTCCCCCTGCTCGAGGCCCGCGCCAACCGTTATCTGCCGGTCGTCCACGTCGTGCTGCGCGCCCTGGTCACCGTGATCGCGGTCTTGACCCTTCTCTACACCTGGGGGCTGGATGCCTTCGGCTGGCTCGACACCCCCCTCGGCCAGCGCATGACGCGAAGCGCGATCAGCATCGCCGCCGTCCTGGTGATCGCCCTGATCGCCTGGGAATTGGTCTCCTCGGCGGTCGAACGCTATCTCTCCAAGACCGACGACGAAGGCAACGCCGTTGCGCGCAGCGCCCGCGCCCGTACCTTACTGCCCCTGTTGCGCAACATCATCTTCGTCGTGCTGGCGGTCATGGTCACCCTGATCGTGCTGTCGGAGTTGGGCATCAACATCGCGCCCCTGCTGGCCGGCGCCGGGGTCATCGGGCTGGCCGTCGGATTCGGTTCGCAGAAACTGGTCCAGGACGTGATCACCGGCGCCTTCATCCTGTTCGAAGACGTCATCTCGGTCGGCGACGTGGTGCGGGTCGCCGGACAGTCGGGCGTCGTCGAGGCGATCTCCATTCGCTCCATCCGCCTGCGCGACGTTTCGGGCAGCGTCCACACCATTCCGTTCTCGACGGTGGACACGGTCACCAACATGACCAAGGAGTTTTCCTATTACGTCCTCGAGGTCGGCGTCGCCTACCGCGAGGACACCGACGAAGTGGTCGATATCCTGCGCGCCATCCTCGACGACATGCGCGACGACCCCGATTGGGGCGCCTTCATCATCGATCCCCTCGACGTTCTGGGTGTCGATGCCTTCGCCGATTCGGCCGTCATCATCAAGGCGCGCATCAAGACCGCACCCATAAAACAGTGGTCGGTGGGGCGCGAGTTCAACCGCCGCATGAAGAAGCGCTTCGACGAGGAGAACATCGAAATCCCCTTCCCCCACACCACCCTTTATTTCGGCGTCGACAAGGCGGGCACGGCACCGCCGGCCCGCGTCGCAATGGAAGGAACCCCCACCACCGACCAGGCACCGGCGGCCGGCAAAGCGAAAGGCACCGCCGCCAAGCCAGGCACCGACCTGCCGGCGGAGGTCGGCGACGAGGAATGAGAACTCCCTCAGGGAATCTCGTCGCCTGCCGCCTGATTGACGACTGACCACAGAGACACAGAGAAGGTCTCCCGCGCGCTCGGCGCGCAATCTTTCTTCCCTTTTTCCTCCGTGCCTCTGTGCCTCTGTGGTTCCCCTAACCTTGAGAGGACCGTGCGCCACCCCCTCAGGGCATCCCGTTGTCCTCCAGGTCCTCGGGCGAGGGGGCTTCGATGACGCGGCGCGCCATGCGGGGGTCATCCCCCACGGCTACGTGTCTGCTGGCAGATATAGCCGCCGGCCTTCACATCGAAATTCTTGTATGATCGCCGAACCCGAAATCGGCCCCGGGGGGAACCGTTAAGTCTTTCGTTTTGGACGCGGCCGTGAGGACTCGACCCCATGAACGATTCAATGACGCCAAGACCACCCTTCCCGGGCTACGACCCGGGACAAGACAACCCGGTGCTGGAAACCCTTCTGTCCCATCGGAGCATCCGTCTCTACAAGGACGTCCCGGTTTCCGAGGAGGCGCTGGACCTGATCCTGGAGGCTGCCCAGAGGGCGCCGACCGGCAGCAATATGCAGAGTTACTCCATCATCGTCGTCGACGACAGCGACCGGCGCGAGACGCTGTGCGGCCTTTGCGCCGACCAGAGGTTCATCGCCGAATGCGGCGTCTTTCTCGTCTTTTGCGCCGACATGTCGCGCCTGATCGAGGTTTGCGAGAGGCAGGGCTATCGCTACCGCGCCGACCACCTAAATACCATCCTGGTCGCCCACGGGGACGCCGTGATCGCCTGCCAGAACGCGGCCGTGGCGGCGGAATCCATGGGCTTCGGAACCTGCATGGCGGGCGTCGTCAGACGCAGGCCACAGGCGATCTCGGACCTCTTGGAACTGCCGCGCCATGTGTTCGCCACGGTGGGCCTGGCCATCGGGGTCGCGGGCGAGGACCCGGGCCTGAAACCCCGTTTGCCGCGCCGCACGGTGGTAAGCCGAAACCGCTACGACACCCGCCATCTCGAGGAAGATCTGGTCGCCTACGACCGAACCATGTGCCGCACTGGCATCTACCATGGGCGCATGGAACCCATCGCCGAGGTCGATCCGGACCTTGAAGAGACCTTCACGGACGAGACCTACGGTTGGTTCGAGCACACCGCCCGGCGCTTGGCCGGCGCCAATCAGGAAGAGAAGCGGGGCCTCGGCCAATTTCTCGTCGGCAAGGGGTTCAGCCGGGAGTAGGAAGTGCCGGGAGGGGCGGGGACAGTATACATATTTACTTCCTTTTTCCTCCGTGCCTCCGAGCCTCCGTGGTTGCCTTAACTTTGATAGGACCGCGAGCCCCCCTCAGGGACCTTCATCGTCCGCCAGGTCCTCGGGCGAGGGGGCTTCGATGACGCGGCGCGCCATGTCATAGGAAAAGCCGGCCCGGGCCAGGGCGGCCAGGTCCTTCTCGCGCTTCTCCTCGCGCTCGGCGGGCGGGCGGAACGGACCGAGGTGGCGGCGCCGGGCCAGGGCCGCGGCGGCCGCCGCTTCGGGGTCGGCGATATGTTCGCCATGGTCGGCCAGGGCGCCGGCGATGACGTCGTCGGCCACCCCCTTTTGGCGCAATTTTAGGTGGATGAGGCGGGCCGAGGCGCCGCGCCGGCGCAGGGTTCGCACCCTGCCCTCGGCATAGGCGCGGTCGTCGAGGAGCCCTGAGGCCAGGTAGCGCGCCACCAGGTCGTCGACCAGGGCGGCGCCCGCCTGGCGCTCGGTGCCGTGAAAGCGTACCGATTTCTCGACCCGGCGCATCAGCACCCGGCGCAGGTTCTCGGCCGACGTGGCGAAGCGTTCGAGATGGAACAGCGCCGCCCTTTCGAGGAATTTTTCGGTGACCTTCCTCGGCTTGCGCCTTCGGGCGGGGTCGGCGGCGCTCATCAACGCATCCTCAATACCAAGGAGCGGCGACGTTAATTTCCGCCCGTCTTCAGGTAATCCAGAATGGCGTCCCGGCCCATGCCGGCCAGGCCCAGCTTGTCCAGGGTCCAGCCTTCCGACCAATAGTCCGCCCCGTTGATCGCCGCGGCGTAGCTGACGGTCGCCGCCAGAACCGGCGTCGCCACGCCCAGGGCATTGCCGATCAGGGCGGCGGGCACCATCTGGGTCGGGATCTCCTCGGTGATGTAGCGGTCCTGGAAATCGGCCGGCGCTTTTTGCTTGCGATAGCCGGGAACGTTGTTGACGGTTTCATAAAAATCCTTGCCCTCGGCGCCGTAGTACTCGTTGAGCACGTCCTTGAACGACGCCGCCTCGATGCCGAGCGCCGCCAGGATGGCCAGGCGTTCGCCGTCCAGGCCCTCGATGACACGCGCCACCGACGGCGTGATGTCATAGGACGTATAGGTATAGGCCCCCAGCTGATCGATCTTGACCGCGTTCATGATCATCGGGATGGGGTGCACCGCCATGCCGGGGCCGCTCATCCCGACCGCCAGCACGTTGTCGAAGGGCCGGTATTCGGGGAAATCGTCGCCCAGGATATCCATCACCGCGTCGCTGTCGGAGGCCGGAAAGACGCCGAGCGCCACGTTCTTCTTCTTGGCCCCGACATTGACCTTGGCCGGGCCCGCGCGCCGCCCGCCATACAACAAGTCCGAGGGCTGGGCGACGAGGATTCCTTCGACGCCTCCGGCGGCCAGGGCGCGGTGCAGAAGAAGCGCGCCGCCGACGCCGCCCGGGTTAAGCAGCACCAACTGGCCGGATTTCAGGTGTCCCTTGCAGGCATCGATGACCACCTCGTGGTACTGGCATGGAACGACGACGATGACCACGTCGGCGCCGTTGACGGCGGCGCCGATGTCGGTGGTGACATTGGGCAGGGCGGCGAAATGTTCGCCCTTGCCGCCGGCGAAATGGTCGATGCCGCTGGTCACCGTGATGCCGCCCGCCTCGCGGATCGGCGCCAGGACGTCTTCGAATTGGGGAAAGTCGCAAAGGACAACGTCGCATCCCTTGAGGGACAGTTCGGCGGCCTGCGCGTGGCCCCCGTTGCCGGCCCCGATGACCGTGTATCGCTTGCCCGTCGCCATGCTTTCCTCCCTTTTCTTGGTGCATTTCCCTTGTCGGCGCACAAACTATCACCCCCGTCCTCAAGTAGCCAGGAGCGGTCGGCGTTAACGGGGATAGGAATAGTGCTGCAGGTGTTCCCAGCGCTGCTCGCCGATGTCACAGGGCGTCCGGGTGTGTTCCGCGACGGGGCGGACCGCCACGGGGCGCCCCCGGCCGCGCCACGGCTCGATGCCGGCGATCTCAAGGACCAGCTTGCCGAGGACGGCGGTGGCAAACGCGTTGCGCCCCCGGGCGATCAGCGAGAAGGCGGCCTGACCGCCGATGACGCAATCTTCGAAATACCATCCGAACTCGGGCATTGGCGGCCATTCCGTATCCCCGGGGCGGTCGATCATGACGGGCAGTCCGATGATCGTGATGCCGGCGGCCAGGGCGTCGTCACGGGCCACATCGACCCGGCGGCCCATGTTGTTCTCGCCGTTGGCGGAGATGTCGATGATGCGCCTTTGGCCCTCATAGCCGTTGCCCTCGAAGAGCGTCGCCGCGAAGTCGATGGCGCCGCTCAGCGAGGTCCGCCCGCCGTTCACAAAGGGCATGGCGCCGAGCACCTCGGCGAAGGCCCAGGCACTGGCCCGGTCGTCGATTGCCGTCCAGCCGGCGACGATGCGCTTGTCCTCGTCCCCCGACCACTCGAAATAGAGGACGGCGATGCGCCCGCGGGCTCCGGACCGGATGGCGGTGACGACCTTGGGGTTTCGGAAGGCGGCGGCATAGCCGCTGCGCTGAAACCTACCTTCCTCGGAATCGACGCTGCTTGAGGCGTCGGCGGCGATGATCAACTCCACGTCGACGGGTTCGGCGGCGGCCGGTTGGCCGCACCAGGTAAAAACGGCGATCAACGCCGAAACGCGAGGCAGGTCGGACACTCCCATGACGTCACCCGTGGATTGAGACGGAATTACAGCGCAAGGCTGGGCCGGCGTAAAGGCGTATTGCGGCCAAGGGTCCCCGGCGCCCTGACAGGACGGCGTCAATTCTGCTAAAAGTCTGACGCCGGCCAGCCGAGGGAGAAAACGGCCACCATGAACACCCATCCGTCACCGATCTCCATGCCGGGCCGACCGTCGATTTCAATTGCCTGACAGCAAGGACCGGGAAGGAAACCTCATGACCAAAAAAGGCCTCGCCAACAACCTAACCAACTATGGCGATCCTGATTTTTCGCTCTATCTGCGCCGATCCTTCGCCCGCTCCATGGGCTATTCGACGGAGATGCTGGCCCGCCCGGTGGTCGGCATCGCCACCGCCGCCAGCGGCTTCAACAACTGCCACCGCACGACGCCCGATCTGGTCGAGGCGGTAAAGCGCGGCGTCATCGCCGCCGGCGGACTGCCCCTCGACTTTCCCACCATTTCGCTGGGCGAAGTGTTTCTCAACCCGACGTCCATGATGTTCCGCAACCTGATGTCGATGGACGTCGAAGAGATGATCCGCGCCCAGCCCATGGATTCGGTGGTCCTGGTCGGCGGCTGCGACAAGACCCTGCCGGCCCAGCTCATGGGCGCCGTCTCGGCCGCACTCCCGTTCGTCTATCTGGCCGTCGGGCCGATGATGACGGGCCGTTACCAGGGCGAGCGCATGGGCGCCTGCACCGATTGCCGGCGCTTTTGGGGCCAGTACCGTTCCGGGGCGATAAGCAAAAGCGAGATCGATACCGTCGAGGGCACCCTGGCGGTGACGGCCGGCACCTGCGCCGTCATGGGCACGGCCAGCACCATGTCCTGCATCGCCGAGACCCTGGGCGTCAGCCTGCCCGGAACGGCGGCCATCCCGGCGGTTCATGCCGACCGGCTGCGCGCCGCCGAGGCGTCGGGCAGGCGGGCGGTGGAATTGATCGGCGCCGGCCTGACGGTGGACAAGATCATCACGCCGGGCGCGGTGGAGAACGCGCTCCGCGTTTTGCTCGCCGTCGGCGGCTCGACCAATGCCATCGTGCACCTGACCGCCATCGCCGGGCGCCTCGGCATCGAGATCTCCCTGGCGCGGCTCAACGAACTGAGCGACACCACCCCGGTGCTGGTCGATCTGAAACCGACCGGCGAGAACTACATGGAAGACCTGTTCGCCGCCGGCGGCGTCGGCGCCATCTTGAGGCAACTCAGCCCAGTGCTCGATCTGGAAGCGCGCTCGGTCACCGGCGAGACCCTGGGCGAACGCCTGGCCGCCGATCTCGGCTATGCGGACCCCGCCATCGTGCGTCCCTTCGCCGAGCCCTACCAGCCGGTCGGCGGCCTGGTCGCGCTCTACGGCAACCTGGCGCCGCGCGGCGCCATCCTCAAGCGGGCGGCGGCCGACCCCGAACTTTTCGAGGGCGAGGGACGGGCCGTCGTCTTCTCGTCACTCGACGACCTCAACGAGCGCATCGACCGCGACGACCTGGACGTGACGCCCGACGATTACCTGGTACTGCAAAACGCCGGGCCCAAGGCCATCGGCATGCCCGAGGCGGGCTACCTTCCCATCCCGGGCAAGCTGGCGCGGGCCGGGGTCAAGGACATGGTGCGCATCTCGGACGCCCGGATGAGCGGCACCGCTTTCGGCACCATCGTGCTGCACGTCACGCCCGAGGCCGCCGATGGCGGCGCCCTCGGCCTGGTCGAGAACGGCGACCGCATCCGGCTCAGCGTCGCCGAACGACGCCTTGAGCTTGTCGTCGAGGACGCCGAGTTGGCGCGCCGGCGTGGCGCCAAGTCCGACGACGCGGCAATGGTGCACAAGCGCGGTTACGGCAAGCTGTTCGTCGACCACGTCTTGCAAGCCGATCAGGGGTGCGATTTCGACTTCCTGCGCGGCGTCGGCGCATGAGCGGTGGGAACACCGCGAGTCTGAAAAAAATTATCAGAGTGTGACAAGGATCACTGACAAATAGGCGCTCCTCCTTACATGTGCGGGGAGTCACTATTTGGGCGAAACACGGGGTTCGGCGTCCACCCGCCGGTCCCTGACAATCAAATCCAGGAGAGTTGTTCATGAAGTACCCTAGCAAGGTGATTTTCAGCGCCCTGGCCGTCATGGCGCTTTCGGCCTGCGCCGGCCAGGAACTGGGCAAGGCGCGCGGGATCGACGCCACCGGTTCGGCCTTCGACAAGGCCCTTTACAGCGGCTATCTGAGCCTTTCGGAAGGCGAGTACAAGGAAGGCGATTACACCGATTCGGACGCTTTTGCCAAGCGCGCCATGACGGCCGCTGGCGGCAAGGTCGTCCTGCCCGAGGAAGTCTCGGCGCGTCCCTTACCGTCCGGTTCGGTCGGTGCCTTGACGGACGCCCGCGCCCGCCTTGCCTCCGCCTTTCAGAAAGGCGCCATCGAAAAGATGCCCAATGAGGCGGCGACGGCCCAGGTCATGTTCGACTGCTGGATGCAAGAGCAAGAAGAGAACTTCCAGCCCGAGGACATCGCCGCCTGCCGCGCCGATTTGCTTGGCGCCCTGGGCAAGATCGAAGACGCTTTGAGACCCAAGAAGATGGCGGCGAAGCCGGCGCCCATGCCGGCGCCGAAGCCCAAGCCGGCGCCCAAGAAGATGGCCAAAATTCCCGGTCCCTTCGTCGTCATGTTCGACTTCAACAGCGCCAAGCTCGATTCGGCGGCCCAGGCCGTGATCAATGTCGTCTCGGGAGAGGCCAGCGCCTTCAAGCCGACCCGGATCGTCATCCGCGGCCACACCGACCGGGCCGGCAATGACGCCTACAACGAGAAACTCTCCCAGCGCCGGGCCGAAGCCGTGGCCAAGGCCCTGGCGGCGGCCGGCACCAAGGCAAAATCAGTCGCGGTCAGCCACCACGGCGAGACACAGCCGGAAGTATCGTCGGGCGACGGCAAGCGCGAGGCCGCCAACCGGCGGGTCGAGATCGGTTTCCAGCGTTAGTTTTCGCTCGGAAGCGACCTGAACAAAGGGGCGCCGCTCAAGGGCGGCACCCCTTTTTCTTGTGCCTCAATCCCTGCCCGGGCGGGGGCCAGGAGTCCTATTTCTTCTTGCGATTTTGATTGTCGTCGTTGCACGGCTGGTCGCGGGTGCAGCTTTTGTCTTTCTTCTCTTTCTTCTCTTTCTTCTCTTTCTTGTCCTTCTTGTCTTTCTTGGCCTTCTTTTCCTTCTTCTCCTTTTTATCCTTCTTCGCCTTGTCGCTGGCGGCCCAGGCCTCGGAAACCGTCAAGCCGCCCTCGACGGCGTTAAACGATATCGGGGCGGCCATGAAACCAAGACCGACGACGGCGCAAACGGCGATGGTCAAGAGACGAATTTTCTTCATGATAAAACCTCCTTGGTGAACGAAAACACAGAGATCATGGAAGCGGGTCGTTGGCGGCATATTCTTTCTCGGGCGCGTCGGCGGCGTCCGTCCCAAGTTCCTTCAGCGTGCGCCCGCCCAAGGCCTCCAGGCCGGCTCGGTCAAGACGCTCCATGAGCTGCTCGACGGCGGGCCGGGACGGCAGCCCGTCGTAGTTCATTTGTTCTTGTTCCTCGGCCCGGCGCACGCAGCGCAGCAATTCGGCCACCTCGGTGGTGTCGAAGGGGCGGGCGGGGAGATAGGCGGGCGGGGTTTCGGCGGTGCGGATCACGAGGCCGCCTTCTTCCAATGCCACCATCACAGATTCCAAGGCGTCCGACGACACGCGCAGATGGCGGGCCAGTTCGTCCAGGGTCCAGGCGGCTTGGCCCTGGTAGTGGTGGGCCGAGATCAGCGCGCCCACCATGAGCGCCAGCTTTTCCTTCATGCGGTTGCTCAAGCCCCGATCGGCGCCGAGAGTGTTCAGGTGCTCGGGGTTCTGGTGATAGAACGAGATGCTGGCCCCGACGAGCAGAATCAGCCAACTGAAATAAAGCCAGATCATGAACAGAATCAGCGTCGCAAAGGCCGAATAGATGGCCGTGTACTTGGTCGAGCCGACGATGAAGGAGGCAAAGGCCCAGCCCGCCGTTTCCCAGACGGCACCGGCGATCAGCGCCCCAACGAAGGCCGAGCGCAGGCGCACCTTGGTGTTAGGCATGAAGACGTAGACGAAGGTGAAGGCGCCGACGATGAGGACGTAGGGCACCACCTTACCGGCCAGCTTGATAAGGGCGCCAAAGGGCTCGATGGCCGCCAGGCCCTCGACCACGGTCGTGCTCATCACCGAGGCCGTGATGCCGAGAGCCGAGAACACCAGGACCGGGCCGACGACGATGACGCTGATGTATTCGCTGAACCGCTCCGCCAACGACCGTTGCTGGGTGACGTGCCAAGTGAAATTGAACGAGCGTTCAATCTTCTGCATCAGCGAAATGACCGTGTAGATGAGGAACCCCAGCCCCACCGAGCCAAGCACGCCGACCTTGACCTTCTCGACGAAGCCGATGATGCGCGTCGTGATCTCGACCCCCATCTCGCCAAACGGCCTGAGGGCGCTGAGCAGCATCGGTTCGATCTGATTATGGACCCCGAAGCCCTTGAGCACCGAGAAACTGATGGCCAGCAACGGCACCAGAGACAGGAGCGTGGTGTAAACCAGGCTCATGGCGCGCAGGCTCAACTGGCCTTCGGCGAGTGCGCGGGCAACCCCGTGCAGGATCCTGAGAAAACCGATGACCTCGGCCTTCCAGCGCGGCAGCGTCGCCAGTTCGGCGCCCCAAAGCAGCCGGCCGAGGGACGATTGCAGGGCCTGGCGGTTATAGAGGGACATGGCGCAAATACCCGCACGGTTTTCGGCCAGGATTTCGCACTGACCCTGGCCGCCGGAGATACTTGGCCATCCGGCGCCACGGATCAAGTCTCTCGTCGTTCGTCGGGCGACCGTGCCGACGGCCGTCGGGGAATAAATTCGTTTTAAATGGCCTTGGATGGATTATATTTAGTCGGAGCGCAGTGCCCAATATATCCGGCACGGATCGAAGCCGGTCGGGAACATCGAACCAGGAGTGTCAAGCCATGAAACGCGGGCTTCTTATCGGTTCCGGCGTGGTCGTCCTGGCCATCGTCGGCGGCGTGTTTTACGCCCTTTCCTCGCTTGAGCCCTTGATCAAGGAAGTCGTCGAAACCTACGGCTCCGACATCACCAAGGCCGAGGTCAAGCTGGCCGAGGTGGAGCTTGACCTGACCTCGGGCAAAGGGGCATTGCGCGGCCTCAATGTCGGCAATCCCCAAGGCTTCGAGACGCCCAGCGCCTTCCAACTGGGTGCCATCAGCGTCAACGTGGACACGGGCGCCACGTCGGGTGACAAGATCGTCATCACGGAAATCGTCATCGACAAGCCCGACGTCACCTATGAACTGGGCGGCGGCGGCAGCAATATCGACGCCATCCAAAAGAACGTCGATGCCTACATGGCCCAGTTCGGCGGGGGCGGCAAAAAGGCGGCGCCCGCCGAGGACTCGGGCGAAGGTCCCAAGCTGATCATCGAGAACCTTTACGTACGCGGCGGCACGGTCAACGTCAGCGCCACCATCCTGGCGGGCAAGAAGATGACGGCGCCGTTGCCTGATATTCACCTAAAGGATATCGGCAAGGAAGACGCCGGCGGCCTCAAGGAGGGTGCCGGGGCGGTCGGCGAAAAGATCAAGGGCCTGTTCGGCAAGTGACGGCCATGGGACCGGCGTAGAGGTTTTCGATCATGCGAATTCTCATCGCGCTGTTGCTGCCCTGGCTGCTGTTTTTCACCATCGGGCGGCCCCTGGCCGGCATCCTCTGCTCGGCTGGGTGCCGGCGGCCATCTGGGCGGCCTACGCGCTCAGCCAATACAACACCGACCAAAAGATCGCCGCCATCGCGGACTCCCCTCCGGGGGCGGAGAGCTGACCATGGCCAGGCCGGTCGGACGGACCGTCCTCAAGCTCGTCCTGTGGTCCTTTATCGTTGGGCTGGCGCTTAAGCTGATGAACGTCACGCCGGCGTCGGTCCTCCGTTTTCTCGGAACGACGGCGCAGGATATCTTCGCCTGGGTGGTCGGCGTCGTCGAATGGGCGGTGCCCTACCTGGTGCTGGGCGCCGCCGTCGTCGTCCCCATCTGGCTCATCACGGCCGCCTGGCGTTTCCTGCGCTCCAAGAACGGTTAGGAAATCGGCCTTCCCGGCCTTTTCCCTTATACCAACGGTTTAAGACAACGACTCGTCCGGACATCCTTCGACACGCGGGCTTCGCCTGCTGCTCAGGATGAGGAACACTTTGAAATACAGACAAAACCCTCATGCTGAGCAGGCGCTGAAAGCGCCGTGTCGAAGCATTGGCAACCGGTCACTATCAAGGACCTTTCCCGTTACCCCTTCGCCTGCCCGCGCGCGTAATCGCAGATTGCCTGGGCGAGCTTCGACATGTTGGCCTGGGTCTCGGCGAAGCGGTCGTTGCGCTCGATGGTTTCGGCGTCCATGTAGAGGTCCTTGCGCACCTCGATCATCATCGAGTGGCGGCCCGCCGCCGGGTCCGAATAATGGCGCACCAGATGCTCGCCGGTATGGAAGCCGTCGACCACCACCTCGTAGCCCATGTCCTCCAGGGTTTGGCGCACGAAGTCGGTGTACTCGGGCGAACACGTCGTGCCGTTGATGGTGCCGAGCTCCATCTCGGGCCTGAGGTTGCCCTCGCCGTCCGTTGCGTTGGGCGGCGCCAAGGTGCGGTTGGAATGGCAGTTGAAGTGGTAGACCACGCCGAATTTCTCGTGCGCCCGGTCCATGGCCGCCTTCATCTCGTTCTGGTAGGGCCGCCAATAGGTCTCAAGGCGGTGCTGAAGCTCGGCGACCGTGAACTTGCGGTCGTACATGGCGTGGTCGGGATAACAGACGGTGCGGAACACGCCGCTCTTGAGGCCGACGCGGCCGGCGGTGTTGACCGGTCCCGGCCAGGGCTCGGACAGCAGCTCGGGATCGACTTCGTCCTCGTTGCGGTTGGGGTCGACGTAGCTGCGCGGAAACAGGGCCTCAAGATAGAAGGCGCCGAACTTGGGGGCGTCCTGGAACAGCTCGGTGACGTAGTTGTCGACGCCGCCCCAGCCCCACAACTGTTGACGCGGCAGGATGGCGTGCCAGTCGTCGGGCACCTCGAACCCGGCGTGGGGCGAATCGAAGACGGCCGGCGCCTCGGCGCCTTGCGGATCGTGGGTGATGAGGACTCCTTCGACGGTTTTTCCCATGACGAACCTCGCTCTTATGGTTGAATGGGACGACCATAGCGCCGCCGCCGCCCGACCGCCAGGGCGCCGTCCGGGGACAGGGGAAAGGAAAGCACGGTGATCGACCTTTATACCTGGGCCACGCCCAACGGCTGGAAAGCCTCGATCATGTTGGAGGAGACGGGGCTCGACTATCGGGTGCGGGCCGTCGATATCCGCGCCGGCCCTCCTTACGAGCCAGCCTTCGTCGCCGCCAGCCCGGCGGCCAAGATCCCGGCCATCGTCGATGGCGACGGCCCCGGCGGCGCACCCTTGGCGGTCTTCGAATCGTCGGCCGTCTTGGTCTACCTGGCCGAGAAGACCGCCAGTTCCCTGCTGCCCGCCCAGCCCCGCCGCCGCCACGCGGCGATGCAGTGGCTGATGTTCACGACCGGCGGCGTCGGGCCGTTGTTCGCCCAGGCCTTCCATTTCCTGAACAACGCCGCCGAGGACGTGGCCTACGCCAAGACCCGCTATTTGAACGAGACGCGGCGCCTCTATGGCGTCATGGAGAGGCGTCTCGGCGCCGTTCCCTTTCTGGCCGGCCAAACCTATACCATCGCCGACATCGCCACCTTTCCCCACATCGCCCGCCATCCCCGCCACGGCGTCGACCTGGCCGACTTTGTCCACGTCCGGCGCTGGTACGACACCATCGGGGCGCGCCCCCAGGTGGGCAAGGGAATGGCGGTGCCGTGAGGGATGGGACCGGTTAGGTGAAGAGATCGAGATTGAGCTCCAGCATCTCCCCCATCCACAGGGCGTAGTCCCGGTGATCGGCGAGCGCGTCGCCGGTTTCGGGATGAACGAAGATGGTGAGGCCGTTCCGGTTGAGGGCGAGCCAGGCGACGATCTCGCCGAACAGCTTGGGTTCGAAGGCTAGCTGATAGCTCCAGCGCGGATGGGGGCCGACGGGCTCGTCGTGCCAGCTCCCGACCTTCACGTCAAAGGTCTCGGCAACGGCGGTGCGCAGGGCCGCCGCCGCCGGCTTCGATGCATCGTCGTAATAGACATGGGCGTGATAGCCGTCAGCGTGGATTTCCAAGGCTGCCTCCCCTGCTGGTCCCCGCGAAGTCTAGCCGAGGGAGGATCGGGCGGAAAGGGATGAGACGGCGCAATATTTCTTTTAAAACAAACGAGGTTGAGTGATTTAGAAAGTAATTCTAAACCGTGGTTTCCCAAATTATTCCCCGAAATCCCCCAAAATTTCTGTCAATGTATTTGACGGTCTTAATGGGATCGCTTATATCTAAGGCTGGGAATTTAAGTTTTTTTGATGGGCCTTGGATTTTCGTCCGCGCCGTATTGGCGATGACGATTTTGGTCGACACTTGTGAAATTTTGCCTTCGAGCCCACGAGAAATTCCTTGGCGGTGGATCCTCCAATATCGGGTCCGACACAAAAGCTGAGCATGCGGCCCCAGACACGAAGACTAACGAACCGAGATCCGATCGATGAAGCATAAATACCACCAAAAGCCCGAGGCCGATCCGGCCCTTGCCCATGTTTGCAAGGAGCGCCAGTGCCTCAAATGCGGGGTCAAGTTCGAGAGCAAGTGGTCGGGCGACCGGATTTGCTCGAAGTGCAAGAACGGATCGGCTTGGCGCGAGGGCGCCTCATGGCTTTCGTGGAGTAGGCCGGCCTGATCCCAATTCCCATGCCCGATAAGGCCAAGGGGCTCTCCGAAAATCAGGGTTTATGACCCCTTGCGCCGCGTCGTCAAACTTTTGATGACGCCGCGCAATGTACGCACCTCCTGCTCGGTAAGCCCGGCGCGTTGTAGAAGGTTGCGCAGATTGCGCACCATGATCGGGCGTTTTTCCTTGACGTGCAGAAAGCCGCTGGCGTCGAGTTCGCGCTCCAAGTGCTCGAAAAGGCCCATCAGTTCGCCCTTGGTCGCCGGGCGCCTGCCGGCCGGAGCAATTCGGGTTTGGGCCGCGGCATCGCCGGCCTGGAACCACTCGTAGCCGACGATCATCACCGCCTGAGCCAGGTTGAGCGAGCCGAATTCGGGGTTCAGCGGGACCGTCACGATGGCGTCGGCCAGGGTCAAGTCGTCGTTGCCAAGGCCGCCCGCCTCGGGTCCGAACAAGAAACCGGGAAAGCCGCCTTCGGCGGCATGTCGGCGCATTTCCGCCGCCGCTCGATTGGGCGTCAGCGTCGGCTTGATCATATCGCGCTGGCGGACCGTGGCGGCGTAGACCAGATCCAAGCCAACCACCGCCTGGGCCGTGGTATCGAACAGCTTGGCCGCCTCCAACACCTTGTCGGCGCCGGCCGACGCGGCGCGCGCCGAATCGCTCGGCCAGCCGTCCCGCGGGCGTACCAGGCGCAGATCGCCAAGCCCGCAATTGAGCATGGCGCGCGCCACCATGCCGATATTCTCGCCCAATTGGGGATCGACAAGAACGATGGCCGGGCCGCCGGACGGGGCCGCCGGTCCCGGCGAGCGTGGAATGCGCCGCGCCGCCACGGGTTCTCAGCCGCCGTCGGAGGCGCCGTCGCGCAGGAGCTTGTAGACGATGGCGTCGAAAAGCGCGTTGAACGAGGCGTCGATGATGTTGGCCGAGACGCCGACGGTGGTCCAACGCTCGCCGTCGCCGTCGGCCGATTCGATCATCACCCGGGTTACCGCCCGGGTGCCGTCCGACGGCGTCAAGATACGCACCTTGTAGTCGACCAGACGCAGATCCTCGAGCTCGGGATAGACACCCGTCAGCACCTTGCGCAGACCCTCGTCGAGGGCGTTTACCGGGCCGTTGCCCTCGGCCACCGTCATGTAGGACTGCTCGCCCACGTCCAGTTTGACCGTCGCCTCCGAGATCGTGACCAGCTCTCCCCTGGCGTTCCACCGTCTTTCGTCGATGACCCGGAAGCTCTTGAGGGTGAAGTAGTCGGGCACGCCATCGAGGCCGCGGCGCGCCAACAGCTCGAAGCTGGCCTCGGCGCCGTCGTAGGCATAGCCGTAAAATTCGCGCTCCTTGACCGTGTTCACAAGCTCGGCGACCTTGGGATTGTCGGCGTCGACGTCGATGCCCGCTTCGCGAAAGCGGGCCAGGATGTTGGAACGGCCCGATTGGTCCGAAACCACGATGTGGCGGCGATTGCCGATGAGTTCCGGCGCCACGTGCTCGTAGCACTTTGGGTCCTTTTCCACCGCCGAGACGTGCAGCCCACCCTTATGGGCGAAGGCCGAGGCGCCGACGTAAGGCGCGGAACGGTCCGGTGCCCGGTTGAGCCGTTCGTCGAACAGGTGCGAGAGATGAGAAAGGCGGGTCAGTCCATCGGCGGTGACGCCCGTCGTGCAGTCCATCTTGAGCATCAGGGACGGAATGACGGAGATCAGGTTGGCATTGCCGCAGCGCTCGCCAAGGCCGTTCAGGGTTCCTTGCACGTGGCGGACGCCGGCCTCGACCGCCATCAAGGTGTTGGCCACCGCGTTGCCGGTGTCGTCGTGGCAGTGGATGCCGAGACGCTCGCCGGGGATGCGTTCCGCGATCTCGCCGACGATGCGCCTCACTTCATGGGGCAGGGCGCCGCCGTTGGTGTCGCATAGGACGATCCAGCGCGCCCCGGCGTCCAAGGCCGCCACCAGACATTTAAGCGCGTAGTCGGGGTTGGCCTTGTAGCCGTCGAAAAAGTGCTCGGCGTCGAAGATCGTCTCGTCGATCCGCTTGTCGGCGTGGGCGATGGTATCGCCGATCATGGCGACGTTCTCGTCGAGATCGATACCGAGGCCGACCTCGACGTTGAAATCCCACACCTTGCCGACGATGCAAAGGACGCCCACCTTGGCCGCCAGAAGCGCGGTAAGGCCGGGATCGTTGTCGGCGCTGCGTCCCGCCCGGCGCGTCATGCCGAAGGCGGTGAGCCGGGCTCGGCTCAACTTTGGCGGCTCGGCGAAGAAGGCGTCGTCGGTCGGGTTGGCGCCCGGCCAGCCGCCCTCAATGTAATCGATGCCCAATTGGTCCAGTTCGTGGGCAATCGCCGCCTTATCGGCGGCGCTGAAGTCCACGCCTTGGGTCTGGGCGCCGTCGCGCAGTGTCGTGTCGTAAAGATGGACGTGTCTGTCGACCATGAGCCGTGTCCCCGCCGCCCGACGCAAAGCGCGCCACAATGGCGGGTTTGTCCTGGATACTCAAGGTAATCCGCAACGTCGGCGGTGCAATGCGGGCGCCCGTGCCCCGTCCCCTCATAACGCTTCGCGCCCGGTGGCGCGGCTCATGGCCCAGGCGCAAGGACGCCTTCGTCTAGGTGAAGAGCTGCAACACCGCCTGTTCGGATTGACCGGCGAAGGCCAGGGCCTGGGTTGCCAACTGCTGGCGGGTCTGAAGGGCGACCAGGTTGGCGCCTTCCTCGTTGAGGTCGGCCAGGGTCAGCTTGTCCGAACCGCCGGTCAGCGTATTCACGTAGCTGGTCGTGAAGTCGAGCCGCGTTTGCAGCAGCGAGACGTTGGAACCGAGCGTCGCCGCGTTGGTGCGGATCGTCGTGATGGCGCTGTCCAGGATGTCGACCACGGCGTCGAACAGGCTGATCGAGTTGCTCACCGCCGACCAGCCGTTGGACAATACGGTGAAGCCCGCCGACGCCAAGGTGGAAACGGCGACGAAGCTCAATCCGACGAAGTTGGTGACCAAGAGGTTGGCGCCGTCGACGTTGAGCACCGAACCCGTCTTCTCCGAGAACGACACCTTCAACGCGTTGGCCGTCGAGTTGACCAGATTGAGGCCCTGGTAACTGGAATCGCCGATCAGGTTGTTGGCCTGTTGTGCCAGGTTATTGAACTGGGAAGACAAGGTCAGGCGATCGGAAGCGGTGCCGGACTTGGCGCTGAGCACAAGGCCCTTCATCTGGGCGAAGATGTCCTCGGCGCTTTCCACCGACAGCAGGGCCGCGGTCAGGGCGCTAATGCCCTGGTCGATGCCGTTTTTCTTCTCCGACAGGTCGCTGGCCCGGTCGCTCAGCGACTTGGCCTGGAAGAAGGCGACCGCGTCGGCGACGGGAAAGGCCACGTTGAGTCCCGTCGATAGGCGCTCTTGGGTGCGCGCGACAAGCTCCGCCGTTTTCTGCAACGACAGCAGGTTGGCGCGGATCGCCGAAGAGAGCTTGACTTCACCAGCCATGGTCGCCCCCCTTCAAGGCTTTGGCTTGCTTAAGGACCGAACCCGTTCGGTTCATTCCCCACCGCGAGTGTGATGCGGTTCGATTAATAAATCGAGGGGCTGTCCCAGATAACCCATTTGGGGGGTTATCATGGGAGCTATGCGGAAGAGCCGTCTCAGCAGGTACAAAC
>JASLLZ010000054.1 GCA_030746775.1 Rhodospirillales bacterium
GGGCCTTGTGACGCGGCTGGTGGCGGAAGACGCCCTGGAGGAAGAGACCTATGCCTTCGCGCGCAAGATGGCGAAGGGGCCGACGTCGGCCTATGGCTCGATCAAGATGGGGCGCAATCAGGGTCTCGGCTGCGATCCCGTCAAGGGCGTCGAGTGGCTGACCCTGGCCGAGGCCGAACTGATGCTCCATAAGGATGCGCGCGAGGGACCGAGGGCGTATCTGGAAAAGCGCGAGCCCAACTTCACCGGCGAATGGATCGACCTGCAATACGACCCGTTCGTTCCGCAAATCCCTAAGAAGGATTGACCGCCGTCCCGTCTTCCGGCCCCAGCACTTCGTCCATTGCCCAAGCCAGGCGCCGGCGCGCCGCATCGGCGTCGGCCACGGCCGCCTCGACCGAGCCCTGGCCGGTGGGCGGCAGATCGGGGACGGCGTGCTCAAGGACTTCTATGCGCTTTTCGTAGCGCACCGATTTGGGCAGCGCGTAGAGGCGGCGGTTGAGGGCCCCCATGGCGTCGTCGTCGAAGACCGTCTCCCATGCCTCGCGTTGACGCCCGAAGTCGAAGTCGGCACGCAGGTTTTCCCGCACCCGGCCAAGGCGCAAACGCTTGGTCGCCGTTTCGTCAAGGCCGGTCCCGGCAATCGCCACGCCGTAATCGGCGGCCGCGGCTTGGCAGCTGACGAAGCCGTTCTTGACATCGTCCAGCACCGCATCGGGATCGCGCAGATAGGCGTCGCCGAAACCTCCGGCGCCGGGCATTTGGACGCTTACCGTGTCGCCGCTGTCGACCGCCAATCGGTCGACCTTGGTGAGCTGCTTTTCGTCAGCCTTCCCCTCGTTGACAACCAGGCGGTAGGGGGCGCTCGGCCGGCCGCCGGCGACGCCCCAGGCGGTGAAGCGGAAGCGGTCCGAGCCCCGGATCAAGAGCGTGCCGCCGTCGCGGGTGACCTCCAGGGTCATCTTCTGACCGACGCCGCCGCGCCAGCGGCCGGGACCGCCGGAATCCTCGCGGACGTCGTATTCGCGCACGATAAGGCCGCATTCCGATTCGATGGATTCGACCGGATGGTTGCGCATGTTGTTGATCGTCACGTCGCGGGCGTCGATGCCGTCGCGGCCCTTGTAGGCCCCCATGCCGCCGCGCATGGGCTGGATGACGTGGACCGTCGGTCGGATGGCGCCGGGCTCGAATTCCGACAGCACCATGGTCGACATGCAGCCGGCGGCGGGCGCCGGCATGAGGACGTCCGAGGCCTTGAGAAGGGCCCCCGTGACGGCGTCGTTGAATCGGATGGCGGCGAGCGTCCGGAAGGCCACGGCGTCGGGGAACTCGGCGTTCATGATGTTGCCTGGCGGGTTTGTGGCGCTGATCGGGCGCACCATGCCGGCGTTAAGCGGGATGGTCTTATCGTGGGTAAGCATGAAAATGGTGATCTTGAGCACCAGCCAGCTGTGAAGCGGCGCCAGGGTGGGGCAGTTGTAGGCTGTCTTCGATTGCGGATCGGTACCGGTGAGGTCCAGGTTTACCAAGCCGTCGGCGACCGTCATGCGGACCCTGAGGCGAACCGGAAAGCGCGAAATCAGGTCGTCGTCCATGTAGTCCCAGAAATCATAGGTACCGTCCGGAATACGCCGCAGCACGGCGCGCGCCTTGGCCGCCGCCAGGTCCTGCAGGGTTTCCTGGGCATCGAGGAAGGTCTCGACGCCATAGCGTTCGATAATCTCGGCGATGCGCCGCTCGCCCGCCTCCAGGGCGCCAAGCATGGCCCGGATGTCGCCCAGGTTGGTCTCCGGGATGCGCGAGTTGGCCGAAAACAGGCTAAAAACGTCGTCATTCATCTTCCCCTTCTTGACCAGCTTCAGGGGCGGAATACGGATTCCTTCTTGAAAGATCTCGGAATTAGTGGGCGACATGGAAGACGGCACGGCGCCGCCGACATCGGTAAAATGAGCGAAGCACCAGCCATAGGCCACCACCCGGCCGCGGTGGAAGAAGGGCTTCAACAGATGCACGTCGGGAACATGGGTGACCAGTCCGCCCGAGGTGTAAGGGTCGTTGGTGCAAATCACGTCGCCGGGCGCGACATCGGGCACGGCGGCGATGGTGACGGTGCACGGGCGGTCGATGGCAAAAGTGTTGGCGGCGCGCGGGAAGGCGAAAACCTTGCCCTTGACGTCGCACACCCCGACGCTGAAGTCGAGGGCCTCCTTGACGAAGGTGGAGCGCGACGTGCGATGGATGACGGCCACCATCTCCTCGGCGGCGGCGGCGAATTTTTGGCTCATGATCTCAATGAGCACGGGATCGAGTGGCATGACGTTTTCCTCTCCTAACGTCGATTACGGCGTTATCCGTTTAGACGGAACCGGCCCCACGGCGAACCAGGCCAGCACGGTGCCGACTACCAATAGCGACAGGCTGGCAGCGGCTATTATCTCTATGGTTACACCGGCGTCGATCAAAAAGCCGAAGGCGACGGGCGCCAGCCCGCTGCTCACCACGATGGCGGACTGTACCACGGCGCGGATCGCGCCCAAGTGTATAACCCCGTATATCTCGGCCCAAAGGGTGTTGACGATGGTACTCCGGGCCCCCGCGGTGATGCCGTAGCCGACCATGAAGACAAGCGCCACGATCGGGTGGTCGAAAAAGGCCAGGGCCAGCAGGGCAAGCCCCAGGGGCATCAGGTAATAGGGCAGAAGGGATCGTGCCCCGGCCCGGTCGACCAGGCTTCCGGTGGCCAGCGACGTGACCAGCGATATGGTGCCGAAGGCGATGAAGCAGGTGGCGAACCAGGTCAGGCTCCAGTCCTTGGACTGCACCAGATGGGCCTGGTGGAAGATGATCCCCGTGGTGGCGAAACTTGGCGCCAGCACGGCCGGCAGCATCAAGTAGAAACGGGGATGGCGCAGGACTTCGGCGCGTGACCATTGGCGGCGATCGGGGGCCGTCCCGTCGGTGGGCGCCGCCGTCTCTCTATTCAGCCGGTCGTGCCGATCGGCATAATCGCCGAGCAGCCATAGGACCAGGGGCACCAGAATCACGGCGAGGACGGTGCCGAAGATACAGATTTTCACGGCTGCGCCCCATCGTCAGGTTCTTAAATCGCCCCCTCGGCGCGCGCCGCCTCGATTTCGGCGTCGTCGTAACCGACCACCGTCTTCAGGATTTCGTCGGTATGCTCACCCAGGAGCGGCGATCTCACCACCTCGGAAGGAGAGTCGGATAGCTTAACCGGATTGCCGACCGTCAGATATTTTCCGCGCTCGGGATGATCGACCTCGACAACCGTGCCGGTTTCGCGCAAGGACGGCTCTTCCGCCAGTTCCTTCATCGACAGGATCGGACCGCAGGGAATGTTGAGCGGATTGCACAATTTCATCACCTCGAACTTGTCCAGCGTCATGGTCCATTCCTCGATCGCATCAAAGATCGGCTTGATCTTGTCGAGACGGGCAGACGGCTTGGCGTAGCCCGGGTCTTCCTTCCATCCCGGCCGGCCGATCAAATCGCAGATACTGCCCCAGACGGCGGCCTGGGTGATGAAGTAGACATAGGCGTTGGGATCGGTTTCCCACCCTTTGCATTTCAAGATCCAGCCCGGCTGACCACCGCCCGAATCATTACCGGCCCTGGGAGTTGCGTCGCCGAACGGAATGTCCTGCCCGAACTGGCTGTACTCCTGCAACGGGCCATGGGCAAGACGCTGCTGGTCGCGCAGCTTGACGCGGGCCAGGTTGAGCACGCCGTCTTGCATGGAGCATTCGACGCGTTGTCCCCGGCCCGATGTTTCGCGGTGATAGAGGGCGGTCACGATGCCGAACGCCAGATGCAGCCCAGTGCCGGAATCACCGATCTGCGCGCCGGTTACCAGTGGCGGGCCGTCGCGAAATCCCGTCGTCGACGCCGCGCCGCCGGTGCATTGGGCGACATTCTCATAGACCTTGCAGTCCTCGTAGGGTCCCGGGCCAAAGCCTTTGACCGAGGCATAGATCATGCGCGGATTGATTTCCTGAATCTTCTCCCAGGGAAAGCCCATGCGGTCGATCGCGCCGGGGGCGAAGTTTTCGACCATCACATCGCATTCTTCGATCAGCCTGGCGAAGATATGTTTGCCGGTTTCGGTCTTGGTATTAAGGGTCACGCTGCGCTTGTTGTGGTTGAGCATGGTGAAATAGAGACTATCGACGTCGGGAATATCCCGCAGCTGGCCACGGGTGGCATCCCCGACACCGGGCCGTTCGACCTTGATCACGTCGGCGCCAAACCAAGCCAATAGCTGGGTACAGGTCGGGCCCGACTGAACATGGGTCATATCGAGAATGCGAACACCTTCCAAGGCTTTGCTCATTGTATGTTTCCTGTCCTTGCGAGTTGAATTATTCCGGCGCGGCTATTTCTTCGCCACGACGCTTTGCGGGTTGAGATTGCCGATACGGCCACTTTCCGTGCCTGCCTTCTCGTCGATTACGGCGTTGACCAATGTCGGCTCGCCGCAATCCATGGCCGCGTTTACGGCTCGGCTCAGTTCGTCGGGCGAGGTTACATGGACGCCGACGCCGCCAAACGCTTCCATCATCTTGTCGTAGCGGGCATCTTTGACGAACACGGTCGTCGCAACGTCCGGACCGCCGGCCGGATTGACATCGGTTCCCCGATAGATGCCGCCGTTATTGAAGACAACGACACAGACCGGCAGCTTGTAACGGCAGATCGTTTCGATCTCCATGCCCGAGAAGCCAAAGGCGCTGTCGCCTTCGATGGCCAGTACGGGCTTGCCGGTTTCCACCGCCGCGGCAATTGCCGTGCCCATGCCGACACCCATGACACCCCAGGTGCCGACGTCGAGACGTTTGCGGGGCTGATACATATCGATGATGCTGCGCGCGAAATCGAGCGTGTTGGCCCCTTCGTTGACCAAGATCGCGTCGGGCCGTTCCTTGATAATCGTGCGCAGGGCACCGAGCGCGCCATGATAATCCATCGGCACGTTGTTGTTTTGCAGTCGCGGCGCCATGCGGGTGACGTTGGTTTCAACCTTGTCCTTGATCGCGGCGGTCCACTGGGACGGGGGCGGGGCCCAGTCCTTGCCCATGCCGTCAAGCAGGGCTTGAACGCATGAGCCGATATCGCCGACCACCGGAGCGGCGATCTCGACATTGCTGTCCATTTCCGTGGGCTCGATATCGACCTGGACAAACTTCTTGGGCGCATTGCCCCAGGCCTTGCCCTTGCCATGCGACAGGAGCCAGTTGAGGCGAACGCCGATCAAAAGCACCACGTCGGATTCCTTGAGCACCAGCGAGCGCGCGGCGCCGGCGGACTGTGGGTGTGTGTCGGGCAACAGCCCCTTGGCCATGCTCATCGGCAAATAGGGAATGCCGCTGGTCTCCACGAACGTACGGATGGCGTCGTCGGCCTGCGCATAGGCCGCCCCCTTGCCCAGGATGATCAACGGCCGCTCGGCGCCCTTGAGCACGTCGAGCGCGCGCGCCACTGATTGAGGGTCGGGAAGTTGGCGCGGCGCCGCGTCAACGACCTTGACCAGTGAATCGGCCCCCGCCCGGGCATCCATGACCTGCCCGATGACCGCCGCCGGCAGGTCAAGATAGACCCCCCCGGGGCGGCCCGAAACGGCGGCGCGGATGGACCGTGCGATGCCGATGCCGATATCTTCGGCATGCAGCACGCGGTAGGCGGCCTTGCAAAGCGGCTTGGCGATGGCCAACTGGTCCATTTCCTCATAATCGCCCTGTTGCAAATCCACGATCTCGCGCTCCGACGAGCCGCTGATAAGGATCATCGGGAAGCAATTGGTCGTGGCGTGCGCCAGGGCCGTTAATCCATTGAGGAAACCGGGCGCGGAAACGGTAAGACAAATGCCTGGTTTCTTGGTCAGGAAGCCGGCAATCGCGGCGGCGTAGCCGGCGTTTTGCTCGTGCCGGAACGACAGAACCCGCATCCCGGCGGCCTGCATGTAGCGGCCCAAATCCGTGATCGGGATACCGGGCACATTAAAGATCGTTTTGATGTCGTTGAGTTTGAGGGCATCGATGACAAGGTGAAAGCCATCCGTCAGCGCCCCGACTTCTTCAATTTCCTCTGCCATTTCCATCTCCATTGCGATATCTCCGGGACCCTGGGGTCCGCGTTCTAATCCAGGTAGTGAACGTTCCGTTCCACGTGGGCCGCCAAATCCAGGGTGTGTTGGCGGACCAGGCGCTCGGCCAGTTCGGTATCGCGATTTTCCAGCGCCTCGATAATGTTCATGTGGTCGATGATCGAGCGGCTTGCCCGGTTGTTCTCCGAAATCGTGCGCATGCGGATCGAGCGTACGTGGATGAAGAGGTTTTCGGTGATTTCGCTGAGCAAGGCGCAACGGCTCATCTTGAGAAGGGCCTGGTGGAAACGGACGTTGGTTTCCGAATATTCGTCGATGTTGGCTTGGATCTGGTCATTCTCGAAGGTGGCGAACATGCGCCGCAGGGTAGAGATTTCTTCGTCGCTGGCATTGAGCGTAATCAAGCGCGCCGCCATTCCCTCCAGCGCCGCCCAGACGGTGATCGTCTCAAGGATTTCCTTTTTCGTCTTGCGCACGATGAACACGCCCCTGCGGGGTACGATGCGGACCAGGCCTTCCTGTTCCAGGCGCGCGATGGCCTCGCGGATGGGGGTCCGGCTGACGCCCAGGTCGTCGGAAAGCCGGCGTTCGTCCAAGCGCGGTTCGCCGGCTTCGGCATAGAGGTTCATGGACGTGATCATGTCCTTGATGGCGACGTACGCCCGCTCGGTCAGACTGGGGTCGGGTTCGATGGGTTTGACGATGGGCTGCGCGGTTGCCATTTGATCGTTCCACGGCGTCGACGGGCGCTTTGGTATATTGTATGCCACGGCAAATTCCGATTACAAGCCCCATCTTGACGGCTTGCCACGGGATGATCAGGGCGGGCGACGGCCGGTGGTGGCTAAAGGGGTCGTTCCGATACCCGGGTTTGGACCCAGTTGCGCACCAATTTGATCAGGGGAAGGGCAAACAGGATGAAGGCGATGACCATGATCGTGCCCGAGATGGGCCGGGTCACAAAAATCATGAAGTCACCGTGCGATCCGATCAGCGATTGGCGCATGGCGGGCTCGGCCAGCGGCCCCAGCACGATGGCCAGCACCGCCGGGGCCATGGGATAGTCCAGCTTGCGCATCAGGTAGCCGACGATGCCGAAGATCAGCATCAGCCACACGTCGTGCATGTCCAGGGTCGGCACGTAGCCGCCGACCACGCAAAGCACGAAAATGATCGGCGCCAAAATGGTGAAGGGCATCTTCAATACCCAAATGAAGGCGGGAATGAAGGCGACGTTGATCAACAGGGCGAAAAGATTAGCCGCGTACAGGCTGGCGATCAGGCCCCACACGAAATCGGGATGGTCGACGAAGACCAGGGGTCCGGGCTCGAGACCCCAAATGACCATGCCGCCGAGCAAGATCGCCGTCGTCGGCGAACCGGGAATGCCCAGGGTCAGCATGGGCAGCATGGAGCCTGTGCTGGCGGCGTTGTTGGCGGCTTCGGGGGCGACCACGCCATCGACGTTTCCCTTGCCGTAGGATTCCGGGTCCTTCGCCATGGTCTTGGCCACGCCGTAGGCCATCAGCGAGCCCGGTGTCGCACCGGCGGCCGGCAGGATGCCGACGAAATAACCGAGAAGCGAGCCCGTGATCATGGTCTTGATGGAGGATTTGAGCTCTCTCAGATTATCAACAATGCGCTTCCAGGTGACGGTCGCCTTCGACATCAACACTTCGCCCTGGCTGATCTCGACCGTCCATAGCATCTCGCCGATGCCGTAGATGCCGATCGCCAGCACCAAGAAGTTGATGCCGTGGAAAAAACCCGGCAGGTCGCCGAATATCAAGCGCGGCTCGCCGCTGATGATGTCAAGGCCGACGGCGCCGAACACCAGGCCGATGAAGATGGAGAACAACGTCTTCGGGATGTCGTCGCCTCCGAGGCCGATAAAGGTGGCGAACGCCAAAACCATCAGCGCGAAGGTTTCCGGCGGCCCGAAGGCCAGGGCGACGTCGGCCAGGGGCGGCGCGAAAAGCGTGAACAGAACCACCGAGATGGAGCCGCCCACGAACGACGCCGTCGCCGCCGCGACCAGCGCCTTGTCGGCCAATCCTTGCATGGCGAGCGGTCGGCCGTCGAAGGTCGTCGCCACCGCCGTCGAGGCGCCCGGTATGCCCAGCATGATGGAACTGATGGCGCCGCCGTACATGGCGCCGTAGTAGATGGCGGCAAGAAAGATGACCGCCCCGGTGGGCGGCACCAGGAAGGTCATGGGCAGCAATATGGCGACACCGTTGACCGAACCCAGCCCGGGCATGGCGCCGATGAACAGGCCGACAACCACTCCCATAATAATGAGAGACAGGTTGAGCGGCTCCAGGGCGATGCCGAAACCGTCAATCAAGAGGTTTAGAATTTCCATCCTTGATCAGCTTCCCGTCGTTTGGTGGCTCAGGCGCAAAAATCTCTTCCTTTCCTTTTCATGGCCGCCAAATGGGCTGGCGTGGCCGGCGCAATAAAACCTAAAGAAAGATATCGTAAAGCGGATAGAACAGCGGCTCGGTAAAGCCCTTGGGGAGGGTCTTTTTCAAGGCGATTTCGAAAAAGAAAAACGTCACCACGGGCGTAACAGCGGCGATCGTGCCCGTCGTCGTCCAAGCGTGTCCGCCCAGGAACCGTATGTAGAAGATAAGAAAAAGGGGCACCGCCCCGTAGACGCCGATGACGTGGATCAGGCCGATCATTACGGTCAACGACCCGGCCACCAGAAAGAACGACTTGACCGCATGGCGGGTCATGAAGGGCTCGGTCGACCGCGACGGCGGCGACGCGCCGATGAACCAGCGTACGGCCACGGCTACGCAACAGAGCAGCATGCCGACCGCCAGCCAGAACGGAAACGCCCCACCGCCCGGCCCCCTTCCGGGCAGCCAGCCGATGGGGAGTTCCGCGCTTTTCCACATCAGGTAGAGAGAGAACACCGCCATGACGATGGCCATGACCAATTCGGCGACGCGCACGACGGTTCTCCCCCTATCCTGATGGCTTCGTGGTATCCAGGCTACTTAAGCTCGCCCGATGCCTTGAGCAGTTGCTTGTGCACGTCGCGGCCTTCGAGGAAGTAGGCGGTCAGCGCGTCGCCGGTCAGCCAACCGGGAATCAGGCCTTTCTTCTTCATGTAATCCTGCCATTCGGCGGACTTGTAGACCTTGTCGAATACGCCGACGTAGAACGCCTGGACGTCCTTGTCGATGCCGGCGGGCGCGATGACGCTGCGCTGCATGTAGTAGACCATGTCGTTGCCGTGGCCCAGCTCCTCGAAGGTCGGGATGTTGCCGAATTTTCCCGACACTTTCCCCTTCGGGGTAAAGCTGGCCAGCGGACGCGACTTGCCGGCGTCCCAGAAACCCACCTGCTCGGACGGATTGTTGACGGTCGAGTTGATGTGCTTGCCGATCAACTCCTTGGCCACCGTGCCGCCGCCCTTGTAGGGCACGTAGGTGTGCTTAATGCCGAACTTCTTCTCAAGCATGGCCGTGACCAGGGAATCCTCCTGGCCCGAGCCGGTGCCGCCCATCTTCCAATTGGCGGAACCCGCCGACTTGACGGCCTTCACGTAGTCCTCGACGGACTTGATCGTGGTGTCCGAATGGACCCAAAGCTGGAAGGTGTCGTCGGCCATCTTGGTGATCGGCGTGAACTTGGCGATGTCGATGCCCAGATTGGGCTGGCGCAGCGGCGTCGTGTAATAGCTGTTGAGCGTCGCCATGATCACATGGGGATCGCCTTGGCGCTGCTTCAGGTAGACCAAGGCCTCGGCCCCGGAACCGCCGCCCTTGTTGACGGGCACGAACGGCTTGGACGAAAGTTTATGCTTCTCGATGATGCTTTGAATGAAGCGCGACAGCTTGTCGGCGCCACCGCCCTTGCCGGCCATGATGACGAATTCGACCGGTTTCTTGGGCTCCCATGCCGCTTGAGCATCATTGAATGTCGAGACCGTGCCGAGGCCCAGAACAAAGGCGCCAGCCAATCCGATCACAGAAATCTTGCCTAGGATATTCATCGTTGTGCCTCCTTGTAGTCATTGGACTGATTAAAATTCAACCGATTAAACCATTTCAATCTAATGGGATTTAAAAATCAATAGTAATTGCAAGGGTATTCTTGGTCGCGACCGATCGGGGAGACCGTCACGGCGTATGTTGTTTCCGCGCCTCCGGCGAACACGGGGCCCGCCTTGGTCGGCGATCGCGGCCCGGGCGCCCCGAGATCCGATCTGCACGGGAACGCCGCAAGGCGTCGTCCCCGACCACGGTTCGGCAGTGGATATAAAGGGGTGGCGAAGGGCGCGCCCGGCAACCATCTGATTAGTCCGGTCAAACTTGGTATGCTACTCTGGGACCGAGGAGAAACCCAGCGATGGCGCATATGGTGTATGAAGGATGGAATCGGTAAACGCGGAATTTTTGTTGCGGCTTGCCCGCGACAAGTCGATGGCTGGGCGTCAAGAGTTGGCGGAAACGATCTCCGATCTCTTTCTCGGCAATACCCAGACGTTGAGCGAACGGGAGCGGGCCCTAACCTACGATATCTTGTCCCAGGTGATCCACGACGTCGAGATGGGCGTGCGCCGGAATATCAGCAAGCAATTATCGGATAAGCCCGGCGCGCCGCATGATCTCGTCCTAATGCTGGCCAACGACGACATCGAGGTCGCCTATCCCATTCTCGCCTACAACAAGGTTCTGCAGGACGCCGACCTGATCGAAGTCATCCGCCACCGCACCCTGGAGCACCAACTGGCCATCGCCATCCGCGAAGACGTCAGCGAGGTCGTTTCCGACGCCTTGGTGCGGACCGGCAGGGAACGGGTCGTTCGAACCCTGCTGGAAAACGCCAATGCCGCCATCTCTTCATCGACCATGGAATACCTGGTCGAACAGTCGCGGCGCATCGATAGTTTTCACGAACCCATCCTCAACCGCGGCGACCTCGGCCCGGACCTCGTCCAGCGCATGTTTATGTGGGTGTCGGCGGCGCTCAGACAGTACATTTTGGATACCTATGAGATGGAGCCCGACGTGGTCGACGACCTGTTGGAGAAGGCAGCCCTCGAGGCCATCGGCACGCCGTCCCGACCCATGGGATCAGCCAACAAGGCGCAGGAACTGGTGGCCCGGTTAGCGGACGACGACGCCGTCTCGCCGGAGTTGCTGGTCACGCTTCTCCAGGAAGGAGAGATTCCGCTTTTCATGACGATGTTCCAGCGTCTGACCGGGCTCAGGGAACGGCTTGTCAGGCGCCTGGTGTTCGAGCCCGGCGGCGAGGGCCTGGCGATTGCCTGCAAGTCGGCCGGGTTGGGCAAGGCGATTTTCTCTTCCATCTTCACCCTCACGCGCAAGGCCAGGCCCGGTGCCGACAAGGCGACGCGCCGCGACATCCGTCACGTCCTCAACCTTTACGATCACATGACCGAGGAGTCGGCGCGGCACGTGGTGCGTCGCTGGAAACGCAACGTTGGTTATCTGGCCGCCATTCGCGAACTTGAAGTCAGCACGGTGGGGCATGCCTGAGAGCCCGGACACTTCGTCCGCCATGGAACAACCGGTTACGCCGCGCCGGCCGGCGCTCCTCCCGGCCGAGGAATGGGCGGCGCTGCTCAAGCGCCGCCTCGACGACCTGACGCGCCTGGTTTCTGACTGGGTGTGGGAGATAGACCGCGCCCACCGTCTGATCTACGTATCGGATCGCGTGTTAGAGGTCCTTGGTTTTCATCCCCACGAACTCGTGGGCCGCCGTTTCAGCGACTTGGGAACATTCGCTTCCAATAGAAATCGGTCGTTGCGCTCGGGCTGGAAATCTCCGTTTCGCGATCTGATATTCGAGACAAAGGATTGCAACGGACGGGCGCGCTCCTTCCTGGTCAGCGGCCTGCCCGTCTTCGACAGGGAGACCGGAGCCTTTGAAGGCGCTCGTGGCACGGCCGAGGACATTACCGAGCGCAAGCGCATGGAAGGGGAATTGCTGCGCCACCAGAAAATGGAATCCCTGGGCGGTTTGGCCGGCGGCATGGCTCACAATTTCAACAACCTGCTTCTCCCCATCCTAGGTTTGAGCAAGAAAACCCTGGAGACTCTTCCCGCGCGGTCCGAGGAACGGGAAAATATGGAGATGGTCGTACGTGCCTGCGAGCGCGCCAGGGACTTGGTGGATCAAATACTTGTCTTCGGTCGCCGGACCGAGATCAAGCGCGATGATATCGATATCCACCCCATCGTCCAGGAATCGACAACTCTCGCCCGTGCCATGTTGCCGAGGTCCGTCTCATTGACCGAGACCCTGGATCCCACAACCGGTGTCGTGTTCGCCGACGCGGCACAGATCGGCGCCGTCATCATGAACTTGATCTCCAACGCCGTTGACGCCCTGGACGGCGGCAAGGGCGAGGTATCGGTCTCGCTGTCGCGGGTTGATGTCGACCAGGATATCGACGGGGTGCCGGCCGAGGCGAGAACCGGTCCCAATGCCCGGATCAGGGTTGGCGACAACGGCAAGGGAATGGACGAGGAAACACGCAAACGCATCTTCGATCCGTTCTTCACCACCAAGGATGTAGACAAGGGGATGGGTCTTGGCCTGTCGTCGGCCTACGGCACGGTTACGAGTCACGACGGGGTGATCGTGTTTTCAAGCCAGCCGGATGCGGGCACCACCATGGATGTCTATTTGCCCCTTGTGGATCGTAGCGTGGAGCGCCACGGGGATCGGGAAGGGAATTGATCCGGGATGGCAAGAATTCTGGTAATCGACGACGAAGAGTTGGTCCGGTTCACGCTGCGCAAGTATCTCGTGTCGGCGGGACACAGCGTGGTCGAGGCGAAAGACGGATTAGAAGGGCTTGCCCTTCAAAAAAGCGACCCGTGCGACCTTGTCATCACGGACATTATCATGCCCGAAAAAGAAGGGCTGGAAACCATCTTGGCGTTGAGGCAGGACGATCCGGACTTACCGATCATCGCCATCTCGGGCGGCGGACGGGATGGTTATACAGACTACCTGGAAGTAGCGCGCCCCTTCGGCGCCAATCGCTCTCTCGCCAAGCCCTTCACGCAGGACGACTTGCTCGGCGCTGTCGAGGACTGCCTGTCCAAGAATTCGTAGGGAATGTATCCGCCTCGTCTATCCGTTGTCCGGCGGGTTGATGGCGTAGGGGTCGCAGTCCCCGCCGGTGGCGGTACCCCCGTCGTTGACGGCGCAAAGACGCTGCACAACCTTTGAGTGGCTGTTCCCCGCCGCGATGCCGTGTTCGTAGGCCACTACCTGTAGCCTGCCCGATCCCAGGTCGAGGAGTTCGCCCGAGCGCAACAGGTATTGGGGCCGGCGCGGACGGCCGAAGCGTTCGTTGCCCCGTCCGAAAGTTTCGTAGATAAGAACGCCACCCGGCGCCAGGGCCTCGACAAGGTCGGGAAGAATGGGCCGATACAGGTAATTGACGACAACGATCCCGGCGAAGGTCCTGGCGGCCAGGGGCCAGGGTCCGCCCCCTTCCAGGTCCGCTTCGACGATCTCTGCCCGGGGCTGCGAGGCCAAATCGGCCACGCCCGAGACATCGCGGTCCAGGCACAACACCGGGTGGCCCCGGGACAGGAAGTGGCGGGCGTGCCGGCCGCCGCCGCAGGCGACATCAAGCACGACCCCGCCGGGTGCAACCAAGGGCGCGAAGCGACGCACCCAGGGCTGGGGTTCAATCGTCCCGGAACTGGTCATCTGGCGGCAGATCCTCCGACCAAGCCGGAACCCTATCATGCCGGCCGCCCGGTCGGCCACCGCGGCGCCCGCGACTCCGGGGCTCCGATCCGGTCTTGACCCATCGGCCGATCGCGGAGACAACATGGCGCTATCGGTAACGAGCGTTGAGGACGCGGTCGCCCCAGCGCCCGCGCTCAAGAGGGGGAAACATGGACAGGAGCGAATTCTCGACATTGCAAGAAGTTGCCCTGGAGGCCCGGCGCAGGCTCAATCCCAATGTCTGGGACTATCTCGAAGGTGGCGCCGAGTCCGAAACCTCGATGAAGCGCAACCGGCACAGTCTCGACAGAATCGCCCTGAAACCGCGTGTCCTGAGGAACGTCGTCGACATCGATTGTTCGGCCACTTTTCTTGGTCACGAAATGCGGCTTCCGGTCACCATCGCGCCTTGCGGGTCGGTGGAGGATATCAATCGGGGAGGCACCCTGGCGATTGCCCGGGCGGCCGAGGAATTCGGTATCGTCAGTTTTCTCAGCGCCTCGTCCCCGACGCCACCCGATCTCGAGGAGATCGCCACCGAGACGCGTCACCCCAAGGTTTACCAGTTGAGCGTCCGCGGCGATCCCGCCGCCATCGACGAGCGCGTCAAGCGCGCCATCGACGCCGGATATGCCGCCATCGGCTTGACTCTCGACGCCATCGTCAAGGGGCGCCGTGAACGGGACAAATTTAATCGCCATGTGCCGTCGTCGAGCAGCAATCCCGTCGTCGACGTGCCGGCTGCCACCGAATCCACCCTGACCTGGGACCATATAAAGCGTTTCAAGGACAGCCACGACGTGCCCCTTGTCCTCAAGGCCATCGCCACCGCCGAGGATGCCGCGCTGGCGGTCGAGCACGGGGTTGACGTGATCTACGTCTCTAACCACGGCGGTCGGCAGCTCGACCACGGCCGCGCCACCATCGACATGCTGCCCGAGATCGCCAAGGCGGTCGGCGGCAAGGCCGAGATCATGATCGACAGCGGTTTCCTGCGCGGCACCGATATCGTCAAGGCAATGGCGCTGGGGGCGGGCAACGTCGCTGTCGGCAGGTTGATGTGTCTGGGCCTCGCGGCGGGCGGACAGGCGGGGATCGTCCGTGTCATGGAAATTTTGGAATCCGAGATCAAGACCACCATGGGGCTCATGGGGGTTACGCGCTTCGACCAGCTTGACCCGTCTTACCTCGACCAAGCGCGGCCGGTGTCGCCGCC
Source organism: Rhodospirillales bacterium (assembly GCA_030746775.1). Classification (GTDB taxonomy): domain Bacteria; phylum Pseudomonadota; class Alphaproteobacteria; order Rhodospirillales; family JASLLZ01; genus JASLLZ01. The sequence goes on from JASLLZ010000054.1 coordinate 15,075, forward strand.
TGGGTTGGCCAGCGCCTATCCCTTGCTGGACGCCACCGCCGCCAATTGAAAAGAGGGCCATCGCGATGACCGAACTGAAAGTCTTGAAGCGTGCCGGGTCTTGGGTCTCCACCCATCCGCTGTCGCCGGGAATTCGAGCCGACGACATCTTGTGGATGTCGGCCACGGCGCCCGTCGACCTGGAGACCAGCAAGCCCGTCGCCGGAGATATCCAAACCCAGATGGAAACCGTGTTCGACAACCTCGCAGCCCATCTTGCCCTTGAAGGCACGGGTCTCGATCGGGTCGTGCGCTGTACCCTCTATCTGACCAGCCAGGCCGATCTGGCGGGTGCCAACGAGGTCTATCGGCGCCGTTTCGCCGAGCCCTATCCGGCGCGCGCGACGCTCATCGTCGCCGGGCTCGTCAACCCCGCCTATCGGGTGGTGCTCGACGCCGTGGCCTACCGCGGCGAGGGGGCGAGGATGGATTAGCGTAAAATGGTTTTCGAATTATCCTATCCGCCGCCACTTTGGCGGTGACGCGCGGGTATCAACGGTCGGGGGAAAAACATCATGGACTGCCAATCAATCATGCGTCGCACGGCGACGCCCTTGTATGACGACGCGCCCTTGTCGACCGCCATCGATTTCATGGTCGAAAAGCACATGGGTTTGGTGCCGGTGGTCGACCGCAACGAAGTCTTCGTCGGCCAGCTCAGTGGCGACCGCCTCATGCGCGCCATGTTGCCCAAGGCGTTCACCTATGTGCGCGGCGTTGACAACGTCAGTTACGTTCGCGAATCGCGCCAAGAGCTGCGCGAACGCCTGGAGACCCTGCGCAACAGGCCCGTCGGCAGCATCATCGATCGCCATGTCTCGGTGGTGCATCCCGAAACGTCGCTCATCAAAGCCGTTTTCCTGATGAGCAAGAATCAAAACGTTATTCCCGTGGTCGAGGAAGGGTCTGGAAAACTGCTTGGCGCGATCTCGTTCTTCACCGTCCTTGATGCGCTGACGGGAGGCCAGTCATGACCGGGCACGGCGCCGAAGCGGGGGCGGCCATCTTCGGCCTGGACCCCTTGTGGCTGTCCACGTTCATATTGGTTGTCACCTACGCGGTCCTATTGAGCGAGAAGATACACCGCACCATCGTCGCCCTGGTCGGCGCCGGGCTGGTGGTGGTCACCGGGGTCATCACCCAGGATCAGGCCATCGCCGGCATCGATTTCAACACCATCGCGTTGTTGACGGGCATGATGATCATCGTCGCGGTCACGCGGCGTACCGGGGTTTTCGAATTCGTCGCCATCTGGTCGGCCAAGCGCGTGCGGGCCGAACCTTTCGGCATTCTGATCATGCTGTCGATCATCACGGCGGTCTTTTCGGCCCTGCTCGACAACCTGACCACGGTGCTGTTGGTGGTGCCGGTGGCGTTGTTGCTGGTCGACAAGCTGCAGGTGTCGCCCTATCCATTCCTGGCGTCGCAGACCCTGGCCTCCAACATCGGCGGCACGGCGACGCTGATCGGCGATCCGCCCAATATTTTGATCGGCTCGGCGACCGGTTTTTCCTTCAACCAATTCCTGTTCGAGTTGGGGCCCGTCGCGCTCGTCGTTTTCGTTGTGGCCCTCGGTATCTTTTATCTTATCTGGGGCAAATCGCTGAACACGACCGAGGAACGGCGGAACCGCGTTATGGAGTTCCGCGAGACCGACAGCCTCACCGACCGCGTCCTGCTGATCCAGTGCTTGACCATTCTTGCCCTGGTCATCGCCGGCTTTATCATCGGCGAGCACTATGCGATACGGCCCGGCACGACGGCCATGTTCGGGGCGTCGGTCCTGCTTCTCGTCACCAGCCTTGGCAAAGACCGCAAAGGCCAATCGACTCGCTTGCGCGACGCCCTCGAAGAAGTGGAATGGGGGGCGCTGTTCTTCTTCATCGGGCTTTTCATCGTCGTCACGGGGGTCGAGCACGCGGGTCTGCTCACCATGCTGGCGAAAGAACTCATGCGGCTCACGGCGGGCGATCCGGCGACAACCGCCTATGCCACCATGTGGCTGGCGGCCATTGTCTCGGCGGCGGTCGACAACATTCCCTTTGTCGCCACCATGATCCCGTTGGTCGAGTCGATGGAGCAGGGCCTCGGCGGCGCGGCGATGCTGGAACCGGTCTGGTGGTCGCTGGCGCTCGGCGCCTGTCTCGGCGGCAATGGAACCCTGATCGGCGCCGCCGCCAACGTGATGGTGGCGGGGTTGAGCGAGCGCGCCGGCCATCCCATCGGCTTCGTGCGCTTCCTTGCCATTGGTATTCCCGTCATGCTGCTCAGCGTCGCCATCGCCAACGTTGCCATCTATCTGCGCCATTTCATGTGACCTGGGCGGCAGCGCGGCGATCAGGGATCAGGGGGCGCGGTCCTGGTCCGGCGTTCCCTGAAGGCGATGTATGTCGCCGCCGAGAAGATCATGATGCCGCCGACCCAGGTCCACGGGCTCGGCACCTCGGCGAAGACAAGATAGCCGATCATCGACGCCCAGATCAGTTTGGTGAAGTCGAGGGGCAGGACGGCGGTCAAATCGGCCTCCTTAAAGGCCTGGGCGACGCTCAGGTTGGCCAGGCTGGCCAGGATTCCGATGGCGGCCAGCCACGCCGCCTGCACCAACGTCGGTGTCTGCCAGACCGGCGCCGCCGCCAAGAGGGCGATGGGCATGCCGAACAGGGTCATGTAGACGGTAATGGTCATGCTTGATTCGGTTCGCGACAGGACCTTGATCACGATCATGCCCAAGCCCCATGCCGCCGCCGAGGCAAGAGCGTAAAGCGATCCCGTGTCCAGGGCGACGAAACCGGGGCGCACGATGACCAGGGCGCCCAGATAGCCGACGATCAGCGCCGTGATGCGCCGCGCCCGAATGGTCTCGCCCAGCACCAAAAATGCAAGAACGGTGGCGAACAGCGGCGCCGAGAAACCAAGCGCCGTGACCTTGGCCAGGGGCGCCAGACTCAGCGCCGTGAAGTAAGTCAGCATGCCGGCCACGTTGAGGATGCCCCGAACGGCGTGCAATCCGACGCGCCGCGTCTTCAGGGGCTTGAGACCGGAACGCAGAAGGAAGGGAGCGAAGGCGAGGAGACCGAAAACGGCACGGAAAAAACCGATGACCATGGGATGCACATCGCTGGAGACATGGCGCACGCAGGCGCTCATGGCGGCGACGCAGAGTCCCGCGACCAGCATCAGCGCCATGCCCCTGAGGGTACCCGCCGACCCGCCGAGAATTCGCCTCGTCGCCACCCCGGCGCCCCGGCCTCGTCTCGGCGTGGACAGGAAAACGGCCCGCCAGTTCATTGTCCTGGCGGGCCTTGCGCCGTTTGATGGGGGCCCGGCGTCGGTTTCCGAACCGCTGGGCTCAAGCGGCGTCGTCCGCTTTATCGCCTTCATTCATCGGGCTGTCTTCGGCGTCCTTTACCTCGGCGGTTTCGGTCAGTTCGCCGACGCCCGAGGCATAGCGCTCCAGTTCCGCGCTGAGCGAGCGGATGTTCCCGACCAGGATCTTGATCAAGCCGCGGACGAAGGGGTCCGCCCGCGTCATTTTTTGCTCGAACATCATGCGCGAGATGAAGATCAGTGTCGTCACTTCGGCGGCGCGAGCCGTGGCCATGCGAGGCTTGTTGTCGATCAGCGCCATCTCGCCGAACATACCGCCCTCGCCGACGGCGCCGAGGATAGTTTCGTTATCGTCCATTACCTTGACGATCTCGACCCGGCCCGATTGGACGATATAGGCTTGGTTGCCGACTTGGCCTTCTTCGAATATTTGCTGGCCGGCATCGTAGGTCCGCCGCTCCAGTACGGATTCAGCCATAACTCCCCCCGTGAACCTTGATCTTGAATCAATTCTTGCCACTACCTTAGCACAGTTTTTCCGGCGCGCCGGTTTGCCGTCGCGGGCGAATATCCTACACTGAGCCCCGGCAATCGGGGGGGACGGCGCGTGACGGGACACGGCGAGCGGCTGGGGCGCTGGTTCTTGGGTCTCGGATTCGAGGACCTGCCGCCGGACGTGGTGGCACATACCAAGCTCCATATACTGGACGCCATCGGCGTGGCGCTTTTGGTCGGCACCAAGCCCTACGGCAAGGTCGTGCGCCAGGCGGCCCTGGACATGGGGGGGGGACGGCGACAGCCGAATCCTTGGTTTCGGCGACCGCGTCCCGGCGGCGCTGGCGGCGCTGGTCAACGGCACCATGGCGGGCGAGCTGGATTTCAGCGATACCCATAACGAAACCCACCTGCACCCGGAAGCCGTCATCGTCGCGGCGGCGCTTGCCGCCGGGGAGATGATGGGGGCCGGCGGCAAGGAAATCCTGACCGCCGTCGCCGCCGGCAACGAAGCCGGCTGCCGGCTGTCGCTGGTGGCGCCGGGCGGGTTGGTGCGGAGCGGTTTTCACAGCAGCGGCATCATCGGGGCGCTGGCCGCCGCCCTCATGGCGGGACGTCTCCTGGGTCTGGACGAGACCGCCATGCGTAACGCCGTCGGCATCGCCGGCAGTCAGGCCAGCGGCATCCTTCAATGCTTCGCCGACGGCAGTTGGACCAAGGCGCTCCACTTCGGCTGGGCGGCACATAACGGTATCGTGGCGGCGCATCTGGCGCGCGCCGGCTTTGTTGGACCGGCGGAGGTGCTGGAGGGCCGCTGGGGCCTCTTTCGCACCCACATTCAGGATCCCGACGCCGGGCTCGATTTTCAGCGCATGCTGGCCGACCTCGGACGCCACTGGGAAAATCGCTATATCTCGATCAAACTTTACCCCGCCGGCTGCGTCATCCATCCCTATCTCGACGCCATCCTTCACCTGCACCGCGAGTCCGGCCTCAGGGCCGCCCAGGTCAAGCGTATCACCATGCCCGTTTCGCCCCACTGGATCGGCCTGGTGTGCGAGCCGGTGGCCGAAAAGCTACGCCCCAAAACCGAACAGGATGCCCGCGTCAGCCTTAACTACGCCGTTGCCGAAGCCCTTACCCTGGGGCGCCTGGACGCCGACGGTTTCGCCGCCGACAGCATCGCCGACCCCGACATCCTGGCCTTGGCGGCGAAGACCCGTTACGTCGTCGACGAGGACCCGCCGCCGCGCCGTAATTTCAACGGACGGGTCATCGTCGAGACCACCGACGGGCGCACCCTCGAGCGTGCCGAGGACCCGTGGAACAAGGGACACCACGACAATCCCGAGACGCCCGACCACGTGCGCGCAAAGTTCCGCCGCAATGTCGCCGATGCGCTGCCCGACGGGCGCGCCGAGGCCATCATCGATGCCGTCGCCGGACTCGACGAGATGACCGATGTCGGCCGCTTGGTGGCTCTCTGCGTGCCCTGAGGGGCGCTTATACCAAGGATCAATAGGGCGTGCCGTCATCGTGGACGAAGCAGGCCTTGCCGTCGCGCAAACCGCGCTTCAGGTCGATGTCCGGATAATCGACCTCGTCGCCCACCGTGCGGTCGCCGACTTCCAGGTAAAGGACGTCCGTGGCGCCGCGGTTGACGAGATGGTGGCCGTCCGCCAGGCCGGCCGGGAACCCCGCCGCCATGCCTGGCGTCAACGTCTGCTCGCCGGACTCCGTTACCAGGGTCGCCTCGCCTTCGAGGATGTAGACGAACTCGTCTTGCAAGGTGTGCCAGTGGCGCTGGGCCGATGCCGCGCCGGGTTCCAGCCGAGTCAGGTTGACGCCGAAGGTGTTCAGCCCGGCGGCATCGCCGAGGGCGCGGCGGTGGCGGCCGCCGACAAGCGCCTGGAAGGCGGCCGGATAGTTGGACAGCGATTGGCTCGAAACGCTCATCGGGTCGAAGGCGGGAAGCGTCGGGGGCGTCGGTCTCGTCGTCATGGTGTGCTCCTTCCCGTTTGGGCTAAGGATCAATGGGTGATGTAGCCGCCGTCGATGACCAGGTTGTGGCCGTTGACGAACGGCGACCCGGTGGCGAGAAAGAGGATGGCCTGGGCCACCTCGTCGGGCTCGCCAAGGCGCCCGGCGGGAACCTGGGCGAGAATGCGGTCGCGGCGCACCGGGTCCTTGGCATAGCGGTCCCGGTTGAACCGTGTGGCGATAGGCCCCGGGCTGACGGCGTTGACGATAATGCCGTCGGGGGCCAGTTCAAGCGCCATCGACCGCGCCAGATGGATCAACGCCGCCTTGGTCAATCCGTAAAGCGCCAATTCGGGGCTGGCCACCATGCCCATCTGGCTGGCAACGTGAATGATGCGCCCGCCGCCGGCTTGGCGCATGGCCGGCACGACCGCCTGGCTGGTCAGAAAGGGGGCGCGCAGGTTGACGGCGACGGCGCGGTCGAACTCGGCGCCCGTGAAGCCGCCGAAGGGGCGCCCGATACGAATGCCGGCATTATTGATCAGGATGTCGATCCGCTTGAATTGGGCGAGCGCCGCCTCCACCATGGCCTCGGCGGCACCGTCCCGGGCCAGGTCGAACAGGCCGACCTGGGCCTGGCCGCCCGCCTCGATGACCTCGCCGGCGGCGGCTTTAAGTTCCGCCGCCGTCCCGTCGGCGGCCAGAAAGACCGCGCATCCCTCGCCCGCCAGGCACCGCGCCGTGACCCTGCCGATGCCCCGCGAGGCGCCGGTAACGAGCGCCGCCTTGCCTTCCAATGACCCCATGGTGCGTTCCTCCTTAAGGGAACCCGATGTCCGCCTCGGTGGCCGAGCCTAACCGTTTCGGCAACCTTTGGCACGGCCTCCCCGGAACCGCCGAGCCGGTGTATGATAGAGGCGTCCCGGCCCACCAGGAGGTACGTCAAATGCAGTCCCACCATGATCGCTACGATTATTCGCCCATCGTCTCGCGCCCCGACTACGATTGGCCGGAGGGGAAGCGGCTGGCATTCTATATCGGTCTCAACATCGAGCATTTTGTTTTCGGCAAGGGCCTGGGCCACACACCCACCGCGGCCGGGCGGCCGACCGATCAACGCCACCACTCCTGGCGCGAGTACGGTCTGCGGGTCGGCGTCTGGCGCATCTTCGATCTGTTGGACGAATTGAAGCTGCCCGCCTGCCACCTGGTCAATTCCATGGTTTGTGACAACTATCCTCAGATCATCGAGAGGATCGGCGAGCGCGGCGACGAGATCGTCGGCCACGGCCGCACCAATTCGGAAAGCCAGGGCGAGATGTGGGAAGGGGACGAGGCGGCGCTCATCGCCGAGGCCACCGAAACCATCGCAACCCACCACGGCACCCGACCGTTGGGTTGGATGGGACCTTGGATTTCCGAGAGCGCGGTGACTCCCGACCTGTTGAAGGAGGGGGGGTATACCTATGTCATGGACTGGCCCTGCGACGACCAGCCGATCTGGATGCGCACCCGTTCGGGACCGATCCTCAACCTGCCCTATCCGATAGAAATCAACGACGCGCCGGCGCTGTTGAACCGCCTTCACACGGCCGAGCAGTTCCGGCGCATGATAATCGACCAATTCGAACAGATGCTGGCCCTGTCGAGCCAACAGCCCCTGGTGTGCGGCGTTTCGCTGCACGCCTTCATCGTCGGCCAGCCTTTCCGCCTGGCCCAATTGCGCGCCGCCCTCGAACACATTGTCGGCCACAAGGACGCCGACAGGGTCTGGTTCACCCGGCCCGGCGACATTGCCCGCCACGTCGCCGCGCTGCCCGGGGGAACCGTGCCGGGGGGTTGATGCCCGGCGGGCTTGCTCAGACCCGGTCCTCGCCGATGGCGATTTCCATCAGGTCTTCGCCCCAGATCAGCGCGCCTTCATAGATTTCCTCGATGTCGGCGGTCAGGCGCTCCTTGATGTCGCCTTGATCGATGGACGGTTGGAGATGGGTGGTGACCAGGGTCTTGACGCCGGCGTCTTGGGCCAGGCGGGCAATTTTCTTATGGCCGGCGTAACCGGCGGTGTCGGCGGCGTCGGCGTCGACCCCGGAGGCACGCGAACAGACGTGAACCAGGACGTCGGCGTCGCGTGCCAGCTTTCCCATCGCTTTGCAGGGCGCGCCATCGCCGGAATAGGCAATGACGCCGTCGGCGGCCTCGAGGCGAAAAGCGTGGCAGATCAGATAGGGCTGCACATGGGGGACGTTGGCCAGGGTCAGCCGCCAGCCGGCGCCCTCGACGACGTCGCCCTCCTCGATTTCCGTCACTCCGGTCTCGGGCCACGGCCGGGGCAGGGTGCCGCCGCGCGATTCAAAGATCCGATGGCTGTCGGGGTGTTCGATGCGCGCCGTGAGGTCGTCGGCGAAGGCGCCCTCGGGACCGAACAGACGGTCGATGAACCGTTGCAGGCCGGGGGGACCGAAAATCTTCATCGGCGCCCTCAAACCGCCGCTCAAATCCCAGCGGTTGAGGAACAGGCGGACCAAATCGGCGCAATGGTCGTAGTGCAGATGGCTGAAGAAAACGTGGGTCACGTCGGTGGCGCCCTGTCCGGCCTCCATGAGGCGGTGATAGGCGCCGGGTCCGTGGTCGAACAAGATGACGTCGCCGCCGCTGTGGATCAGATAGCCCGACGACATGCGCTCTAGCGACGGAACGGGGGTGCCGGTTCCCAAAAGGCGGAGCTTCATGACCTCGGTCCCTCTCTTCGCTAAATGGGATGTCGATTGCCTGCACGTCCTGATGGAGATGTTTGGCTCGATCATCCTGCTGCTGGAACAAGTGCCGGACAGGCGTATCGCCGACGGTTGGAGATGATAAAGGAACATACGCCCGGGCAACAGCGCTTGGTTGGGGAAAACCTGGTCGACATGAACGCCACCCGGGCCGGCAGCCTGGCCGCTGTAACGGCGGCGCCACCGGCCCGGGCGGCTTCGCCCGCACATTTCGGCGCGGCGAAATTTGATACATGTCAAGGTGGTCCCCGGCCGGTTGTCGTCATAATCAAAGCTGCCAAGGTAATGACTTGGAGGATTGGATGATGAGCCCGACACCGCTCGAGATCAGTATCGCTATCGCCATGGTGGCCGTATTCGTCACCTTCTACGGGTGGTTTCGAAGAAGCGAGGCGGCCGCCTCGGCGGCGCGCATGGCGGACATGATGGGCCGCGCCGGACTGGCGTCCGGCATTGGCGCCAACGGCGAGGCGGGAGCCACGGCCGTCATGAAAGAGGCTGGGCGCCGCTGCGCAAGGTGCCCGGTCGAGGGCCACTGCGAAAGGTGGCTCCAGGGAAGCGTCGAAGGTGACAACGCCTTCTGCGCCAACGTGCCGGTCTTCGCCGCCTTATCAAGGACCGCTAGCGCCGCCTAGGCGAGCGCACAGGTCCTCCCGGCCGGGCAAGAGCCGGCGGCATCGTGACGCAAGGTCTTCCGCTCGCCGACCACACGGCCGGCACCACGGGCCTTGCCGCCCATAAGCCTAGGGTCCAGACTCATTCAAATCCAATAACAGATGAGGGCAACGAGACATAGGGCGGCGAGAAAGTTTTGCGC
>JASLLZ010000055.1 GCA_030746775.1 Rhodospirillales bacterium
TCCTCTACGCGACGGCCTTCGCGGAGCAACGCCTGCGCCTTGTCGAAACAGCAAAGAGCCAAGCGCGCTTGATGGAAGCGGTGGCGCGTTTCGACCAGAAATACAGTTCCGACTATCCGCAAGGATCGTTGGCCGCCACCCTGTCGCAGATCAGGGACGCCCATGCGAACCACGAAGGCTTCCACGGCAAGGGAGTATTCACGCTGGCCCGGCGCGAAGGAGACCGGATTGTCTTTCTCCTGAGACATCGCCGTGACGACATCGACACGCCACGCCCGGTTGCCTTCACCTCGGCCCTGGCGGAGCCCATGCGCCGCGCCCTTTCCGGGGAATCGGGTACGGTGGTGGGGCTTGACAACCGGGGAACGACCGTGTTGGCGGCCCATGAGCCGGTGGCGGTGCTGAACCTGGGTATTGTCGCCAAGATCGACCTGGCCGAGATCCGCGCGCCGTTCGCCAGGGCGGGAATGATCGTCGGCGGAATCGCGGTGGTGTTCATATTGGCGGGGACGGTTCTGTTCTTCCGCGTCAGCGATCCCATCGCCAGGGAATTGTGGGAAGGCGAGGAGCGATTCCGCGGCATGTTCGAGCGGACCGATGTACCCATGGCGCTTCGCGAGACCGACGGCCGCATCCGTATGGTCAACGCGGCTTTCTGCAAGATGTTCGGTTACCCCGAAGGGGAACTGGAGGGAATGTCGTTTTGGGATATCAACCACCAAGAAGACCTGGCGGGATCCCTCGAACGCCATCGACAACTGATTGCCGGAGAGATTGACGTCGCCCAGGCGGAAAAGCGGTACGTTCGCAAGGACGGCCACGTGATATGGGGCCATGGGAGCGTTTCGTCGGTGCGCGATGCGCGGGGGAAAGTTCTCTACACGGTCGGGCAGTACCAGGACATCACGGATCGCAAGAGGGCGGAGGAGGCCCTGCGGGAAAGCGAAGCGCGGTTCAAGTCTGTCACCGACAACTCTCCATCCCTCATCTATCTCAAGGATACCAAGGGCCGCTATCTTTTCGTTAACAAGGAATTTGAAAGACGCCAGGGAATTTCCAACAATGATATCGTGGGCAAGACGGCCTACGATTTTTTCCCCGACGAAATTGCCGCCGCTTACTCGGCCCATGAGCAAGAAGTCATTAAAACGGGGTCGGCCGTGCAAAAGGAGACGGCGGCGTTTCACCCCGAAATTGTCGGATATAACCTGACGGTCAAGTTTCCCATTCTGGACGACACAGGCGAAGTCGTAGGGGTCGGCGGCATATCCACCGACATCGCCGAGCGCAAGCAGGCCGAGGAGGAGCTAGAGGTCTATCGGCGGCATCTGGAGGATTTGGTCGAGGAGCGCACACATGAATTATCGGCGGCCAAGGATATCGCCGAGGCGGCCAACCGCACCAAATCCGAGTTTTTGGCCAACATGAGCCATGAGCTGCGCACGCCCTTAAATGCCATCCTGGGATTTTCCAATGTCATGCAGGAAGAACTCCACGGCCCCCTGAAGAACGAGAAATACCGGGAGTACGTCGACGATATTCATAAATCGGGCGAGCATCTCCTGGAGCTCATCAACGACATCCTCGACCTGTCCAAAATCGAGGCAAAGGCCCTTGTTCTTGAGGAGAAACCGATGGATCTGCACAAGGTCTCCGAAGCGATCATACGCCTGATCCGCCCGCGGGCCGAGAAAGGACGGATAGCGGTGACCAACAAGGTGGGCCGGGACTTGCCGTTCCTTTTTGGCGATGAGCGGCGGGTGAAACAGATCCTGTTCAACCTGCTTTCCAACGCGACCAAGTTTACCGACGCGGGGGGCTCGGTGATCCTGGACGCCAATATGAACAAAGATGAATGCCTGGCGTTGATGGTGTCGGACACCGGCATCGGCATGGACGAAACGGAGTTGGATACGGCTTTCTCGACTTTCGGCCAGATCGACGGGACATTGGCCCGAGAGCACGAAGGGGCAGGACTGGGCCTTCCGTTGACGCGCGCACTCGTCGAATTGCACGGTGCCACCATGACCGTCAAGAGCATGAAAGGAGAGGGCACCGAGGTAACCGTCGAGTTCCCGCCGGAGAGGACACTACAGGAAGGATGAAGAGGACGACGGCGGACCAGCCATGTCCTCTCATGCTTTGTGTTTATGATCACCATCGGCGCGACCGACGTCCCCGTGCCCCCGTCCGACCGGGGAGAGGCGGTCCCGGACGACGGCACTCTTTACCTGCGCCGCGCGTCGGATCGGGCGGAACGGGCCGCCGGGGGCGATCCGCGATAACCGCGTCCCTCCTATACCAAGGATCGGTGATAAAGACCCGTCAGCCTGTTGGACGCCACTCGGGCGACGCCTTGCCCAGGCGCTCGATCAGGGCTTGGCGCTGGCGCTCCATCTCGCCGGGCAGGCGGTCGCCGAACCGATCGAACAGGTTCCTCTGGTCTTTCGCCTCATCCAGGGCCTCGCCCCGGTCGACCGCCATCACGCTGTTGAAGGCGTCGCTGTCGAAGTCCAGCCCATCCCAGCTCAGATCGCCGTGGCGCGGCGTCATGCCGAAGGGACAGTCCTCGGCCTCGGCGCCGCCCCGCAGCCGCTCGACGATCCATCGCAGCACCCGCATGTTCTCGCCGAAGCCGGGCCAGATAAACGCCCCCTCGCCGTTCTTGCGGAACCAGTTGACGCGGAAGATGCCGGGGGGATTGGGCACGGAGCGGCCGACTTCGAGCCAGTGGCCCCAGTAATCTGCCATGTTGTAGCCGCAGAACGGCAGCATGGCCATGGGGTCGCGGCGGATGGCGACCTGGCCGACGGCGGCGGCGGTCGCCTCTGAGCCCATGGTCGCCGCCAGATACACCCCGTGCTCCCAGTCGAAGGACTGGAACACCAGCGGATAGGTGCGGCTCAACCGGCCGCCGAAGAGGAAGCCGCTGATCGGCACTCCGGCCGGGTCGTCCCAGGCCGGATCGATGCTCGGGCACTGACTGGCCGGCGCCGTGAAGCGCGAATTGGGATGGGCCGCCGGCTCGGCGCTGTCGGGCGTCCAGTCGCGGCCCTTCCAGTCGATCAGATGGGCCGGCGGATCGCCGTCCATGCCCTCCCACCAGACGTCGCCGTCGTCGGTCAGCCCGACGTTGGTGAACAGACAGTTGCGCCTCAGGGTCTTCATGGCGTTGGGGTTGGTGTGATCCGACGTGCCTGGCGCGACGCCGAAATAGCCGGCCTCGGGATTGATGGCGTATAGACGGCCGTCATCGTGGGGCTTGATCCAGGCGATGTCGTCGCCGACCGTCCACACTTTCCAGCCCTCGAAAGTGGTGGGCGGGATGAGCATCGAAAGGTTGGTCTTGCCACAGGCGCTGGGAAAGGCTCCCGCCAGGTAGGTTTTCTCGCCATCGGGGGGTTCGACGCCGACGATCAGCATGTGCTCGGCCAGCCAGCCCTCGTCGCGGGCCATGGCCGAGGCGATGCGCAGCGCGAAGCACTTCTTGCCCAACAGCGCGTTGCCGCCGTAGCCGCTGCCGTAGGACCAGATGGTCCGGTCCTCGGGGAAATGGACGATGTATTTCTCATCGTTGCACGGCCAGGCGACGTCGCTCTGGCCCGCCGCCAGCGGCATGCCGACCGAGTGCAGGCAGGGGACGAAGTCGCCGTCGCCCAGCACGTCGAGCACCTTTTGGCCCATGCGCGTCATGATTTTCATGTTGACGACGACGTAAGGCGAATCCGAAATTTGCACACCGATGTACGAAATATGCGAACCAAGCGGCCCCATGCTGAACGGAATAACGTAGAGCGTGCGGCCCTCCATGCAGCCGTCGAACAGGTTATTCAGGGTCGCCTTCATCTCGTCGGGGTCGATCCAGTTGTTGGTCGGCCCCGCGTCCTCGGCGCGCTTCGAGCAGATGTAGGTGCTGTCTTCCACCCGCGCCACGTCGCCGGGGTCGGAGTGCGCCAGGAAACATCCCGGGCGCTTTTCCTGGTTGAGCGCGATGAGGGTTCCCGCCGCCACCATCTCCTGGCACAGGCGGTCGTTTTCTTCCTCCGAACCGTCGCACCAGTAGATACGCTCGGGTCTGCACAGAGCGGCAATCTCGTCGACCCAGGCCAGAAGCTTGGCGTTGTCCGTGCGGCCCTTGGCGGTGTTCGTCATGATATCCCTTTCGTCCTCGCCTCGTGGCATGCCGCTTAGTGATCGTTAGCGCCTTTGGCCGCGATGGTACCCTCATTCCGCGTCGTGCCTCAAGTCCGACCCCGCGCCCCGCCCGTTTGGCGCCAATACGGCGCGCGGCCACGGCGCACGGGGTGACGACGACCCACCCAAGCGACTATAATTCTGCCACAAACGGCTGATCAATTGGTGCCGCCCGATAACCAGAAAACAGGGATTCCATGCCCCGCACCATTGCTCTTGTTGACGACGACCGGAACATACTGACCTCGGTCGCCTTCGCCCTCGAGGCTGAGGGATTCAAGGTCCACACCTATAAGGACGGCGCCCAGGCGCTGGACGGCCTCGACCGCCAGCCGGCCGATCTTGTCGTCCTCGACATCAAGATGCCGCGCCTGGACGGCATGGAGCTGTTGAGCCGGCTGCGCCAGAAATCCAACCTGCCGGTAATATTCCTGACTTCCAAGGACGACGAGATCGATGAGATGCTCGGCCTGCGCATGGGGGCCGACGACTACATCAAGAAACCGTTCTCCCAGCGCCTTCTCATCGAACGCATCCGCGTCGTTCTGCGCCGCCACGATCTTCTGCGCGCGGGCACCGCCGAGGGCGACGGCACCGACGTGATAACGCGCGGCAACATGGTGCTCGATTCGGCGCGTCACATGTGCATCTGGCGCGGCCAACAGGTCGACCTGACGGTCACCGAATTCCTGCTCGTCAAGGCATTGGCCGGTCGACCGGGTCACGTTAAGAACCGCGACCAGCTCATCGACGCCGCCTATGGAGAAAACATCTACGTCGAGGACCGCACCATCGACAGCCACGTCAAGCGGCTGCGCAAGAAGTTCAAGGACATCGACCCCGACTTTGCCCAAATCGAAACCCTTTACGGAGTAGGATACCGCTTCCGCGAAGAGTAGAGCAATTCCATGTTGTTAAGAACCGGCACCGGCCCGCACCCCCACCCGGCCACCCACAGCGTACAATGGCATTGGGTGGCCGGGTGGGGGTGCGGGCCGGTGCCGAACGATATTTAAATGCTCTAAGAGGGAAGCATGACAAGGGGGGCCACCATGCGGCGCAAGCGGCGCGCCCTATCGCCGATCACCCGGCGCATTCTGGCGGTGAACGTGTTGGCGCTTGCCATCCTGGTTGCCGGGCTGCTCTATCTGGGCACTTACCGACGCAACCTGATCGACGCCGAGCTTGGCGCCCTCGATATCCAGGCCGAAATGTTCGCCGGCGCCCTCGGCGAGGGCGCCGTCGGTCTGGCCGCCGCGCCGCGCCAGCGCCTTGAGACCGCAATCGCGCGCCAGATGGTGCGCCGTCTTGCCCTTGCCACCGGCACCCGGGCGCGGCTGTTCGACGGCGCTGGCGCCCTGCTGGCGGATAGCCGCCGGCTGACCGGTCCCGGCGGCGCGGTTCAGATCGAGGAGCTACCACCGCCCGACGACGAAAAAGGCCTGATGAGCGCCATGGCGGATGTGTACGACCGGCTGGTCAATGGATGGCTCGGCGGCGAGGAGTTAAAGCCCTATCGGGAAAAGGCGGTGCAGCGGGCCGACGATTACGCGGAGGCGGCGCGGGCACTGGCGGGCGAGGAAGCACGGACGGTGCGCGCCGGCGGCCATACCGGCATGATCCTCATCGTCGCCGTTCCCGTGCAGCGTTACAAACAAGTGCTGGGCGCCTTGATGCTTTCGAAGGACGGGCGCGACATCAACGCCGCCCTGGCCGACGTCAGGCTCGGCATCCTCAAGGCATTCGCCTTCGCCTTCGGCGTCACGGTGCTGCTGTCGATTTACCTGGCCAGCACCATCGCCAACCCCATTCGGCGCCTGGTATTTGCCGCCGAGCGCGTGCGCAGCGGCCGCGGCCGCCACACCGAAATTCCGGACCTGGCCAAACGCCGCGACGAAGTGGGCGAATTGGCCGCCGCGCTCAGCGCCATGACCGAGGCCTTGTGGCAGCGCATGGACGCCATAGAGCACTTTGCCGCCGACGTCGCCCATGAGATCAAGAATCCCCTGACATCCCTGAGCAGCGCCGTCCAGACGGCGGCGCGCATCGACAACCCCGAGCAGCAACGACGCCTCATGACCATTATCCAAGAGGACGTCCAGCGTCTCGACCGCCTGATCAGCGACATCGCGGACGCATCGCGCCTCGATACCGAGCTGTCCCATGACGAGACCGGGGCGGTGGACCTCGTCCCCATGTTGGGAGCCCTGGCCGAGGTCCACCAGGCGACCGCCGAGGAACCGGGCCCGGCGCTTCGCCTCGAACTTCCCGGTGGGGCGGCGCTGCTCGTCAACGGCGTCGAGGATCGCCTGGTCCAGGTTTTCCGCAATCTGCTTGCCAACGCGCTGTCGTTCAGTCCCCGGGACGGCGCCGTGACCCTGCGCGCGGCGACGGACAACGGATGGATCGAGGTTCAGATCGACGACGACGGGCCGGGACTGCCCGACGGCAAGGAAAAAGCGATCTTCGAGCGCTTTTATTCCGAGCGCCCGGAGGGCGAGAAATTTGGCACTCATTCGGGGTTGGGACTCAGCATCTCCAAGCAGATCGTCGAGGCCCACGGCGGCACCCTGGTCGCCGCCAACCGCCGCCGCGCCGGGGGCGCCGTGGCGGGCGCCCGTTTCACCGCGCGCCTGCCGGCGCTAGTGGATAAAATCTAACATAGGGTATCCACTAGGTTCGGGTGACGCTCGCGGTTGACAGCCGTCGGCGGGGGGTCCAGGCTCACGCCCCTGATGGTTCAAATCCATGCCACCTGCGTCGACGTGGACGGGGTGGGCGTGCTTTTGCGCGGCCCTCCGGGAAGCGGCAAGTCGGACCTGGCGCTGCGCCTGATTTCGGATGGCGCCCTGCTCGTTGCCGACGACCGCGCCGTACTGACCGCCGACGGCGGCCGCCTCACCGTCTCGCCACCTTCCGAAATCGCCGGCCTGATAGAGGTGCGCGGGCTTGGCGTGCTGCGCTTCGAATACCGCGACAAGGCACCGCTCGGCCTGGTTCTGGACCTCGTCCCTGCCACTACCGTCGAGCGTTTGCCCGCGGCCGGGACCTGCGAATTCCTAGGCATCGCCCTTCCCCTGTGGCGGCTGGCGCCCTTTGAGGCCTCGGCCGCGGCCAAGGTTCGGCTTGCGGTTCGCATCGCCACGGGCGATATAATGCCGCCCCATGAGTAAGCCCGCGCCGATTATACCCACCCCCTCGCCGAAACCGGACCCGGCGGGCGACGACAGGCTGCGCGTGCTTCTGGTCACCGGCATGTCGGGGGCCGGCAAGACATCGGCGTTGAAAGCGCTGGAAGACATGGACTATGAAGCGGTGGACAATGTTCCCCTGGTCTTGTTGAGCAACTTGGTGCTGCCCGGCCAGCGTGACTTTCGGGCCCGCGGATTCCAACGGCCAATCGCCATCGGCATCGACATCCGCACCCGTGACTTCGGAGTCGAGCCGTTCCACCAGGAGATCGACCGCCTTGGCAATGAAAGCGAGGTCGAGGTGCAGGTCCTGTTCCTCGATTGCGATGACGATGAATTGCGCCGGCGCTATGCCGAAACCCGCCACCGTCATCCGCTTGCCGCCGACCGGCCGGTGGCCGACGGCATCGCCCGCGAGCGCGCCTTGATGGAAATCCTGCGCGACCGCGCCGAGGTGGTCCTGGATACGACGGGCCTAAGTCCGGGGGACCTCAAGCGCATCCTGCGCGGCACTTATGCCCCCAATTCGGAACCGGGCCTGGCCGTCTTCGTCACCTCGTTTTCGTATCGCCGGGGACTGCCGCGCGGCGCCGACCTGGTGTTCGACGTCCGCTTCCTCGCCAACCCCCACTACGACCCCGATCTCAAGGCGTTGACGGGGCGCGACGAGGCGGTGGCGGACTTTATCGGCGCCGCCGCCGGATTTTCGCAGTTCTTCGACCGCCTGACCGGTCTCTTGGGGCCGCTGCTGCCGCGCTATGTCGCCGAGGGCAAGAGCTATCTGACCATCGCCGTCGGTTGCACCGGCGGCCGTCACCGCTCGGTCTTCGTCGCCGAGCGGCTTGGCGCCTGGCTGGAAGGCCTGGATCAACGGGTGCAACTGCACCACCGCGACTTGGACAGGGAGCAAGGAGGGACCGCCCCATGATCGGAATGGTACTGGTCACCCACGGCCGCCTGGCCGATGAATTCATTGCCGCCCTTGAACATGTGGTCGGCCAGCAGGCCCACATCGGCACTGTCTGCATTGGCCCCGACGACGACATTGAGCAGCGGCGCGTTCAAATCCTGGAGCGCGTCGCCGAGGCCGATCAGGGCAAGGGTGTCGTGCTGTTGACCGACATGTTCGGCGGCACGCCGTCGAACCTGGCCATCTCGATCATGGACAAGGCCAATGTCGAGGTCATCGCCGGCGTCAACCTTCCCATGCTGATCAAGCTGTCCAGCGTCCGCGAGACCGAAACCCTGTCCGATGCCGTCGCCAGCGCCCAGGAAGCCGGCCGCAAGTACATCAACGTCGCCTCGCAGTTGCTGGCCCAGGAAAAGAAGTGAGCCGGAAAAAAGGGACGCCGCCACCCCAGGCGACCGGCCGGACCGTCTCCGTCAACAACCAGCGCGGGCTGCATGCCCGCGCCGCGGCGCGCTTTGTCAAGACCGCCGCCCGCTTCGACGCCCGCGTGACCGTCAGCAGAGGCGGCCAGACCGTGCCCGGCGGCTCCATCCTGGGCCTGATGATGCTGGCCGCGGGACCGGGAACCGAGATCGAGATCAACGCCCAGGGCAAGCAGGCGGAGGCCGCCGTCGAGGCCCTGTGCAATCTGATCGCGGACAATTTCGAAGAATGTTGAGGGTTGCCCGCCGGCGCACTATATGATGGCTACCCAATGCTGGATTATTTGTCTACGAGCACCCGCCGCCCCCTCAAATTCGTTGCCAGGAGATAGTTCACGATGAGCGCGTTTTCCGACTTCAAGATCGCCGACCCCTCGCTCGCCGAATGGGGGCTCAAGGAAATCGTCATTGCCGAAACCGAGATGCCGGGCTTGATGGCGTTGCGCCAGGAATACGGCGCCGCCAAGCCCCTCGAGGGCGCGCGCGTCGTCGGCTGTTTGCACATGACGGTACAGACCGCCGTGCTTATCGAAACCTTGATCGCGCTCGGCGCCGAGGTGCGCTGGAGCTCGTGCAACATCTTCTCGACACAGGACCACGCGGCGGCCGCCATGGCGGCGCGCGAAGTGCCGGTTTTCGCCTGGAAGGGCGAGACCGAGGACGAATACGCTTGGTGTATAGAGCAGTCCATCACCGGCCGCGACGGCTGGCGGCCCAACATGCTGTTGGACGACGGCGGCGACCTGACCATTGTCATGCACGACGAGCACGCCGATCTGATGGGTGACGTGCGCGGCCTGTCGGAGGAGACGACGACCGGCGTCCATCGGCTCTATGAAATGGAGCAGAAGGGGACCCTTAAGGTCCCCGCCTTCAACGTCAACGATTCGGTCACCAAATCCAAGTTCGACAATCTCTACGGCTGCCGCGAGAGCCTGGTCGACGGCCTCAAAAGGGCCACCGACGTCATGTTGGCGGGCAAGGTGGCGGTGGTCTGCGGCTACGGCGACGTGGGCAAGGGCTGCGCCCAGGCCCTGTCGGGCCAAGGTGCGCGGGTTTTGATCACCGAGATCGACCCCATCTGCGCCCTGCAGGCGGCGATGGAGGGCTATCAGGTGACGACCATGGAGGACGCGGCGGCCAGCGCGGACATCTTCGTCTCCGCCACCGGCAACGCCGACATCATCACCATCGAACACATGCGCAAGATGAAGGACCGCGCCATCGTCTCCAACATCGGCCACTTCGATTCCGAGATTCAGGTGGCGGCGCTCAGAAACCTCAAGTGGCACAACGTCAAGCCGCAGGTCGACGAAATCGAATTCCCCGACGGCAAGCGCCTGATCCTGCTCGCCGAGGGACGGTTGGTGAACCTGGGCTGCGCCACCGGCCACCCCAGTTTCGTGATGAGCGCCTCGTTCACCAATCAGGTGCTGGCCCAGATCGAGCTGTGGAACAACGCCGACAAGTACGAGAACAAGGTCTACGTCCTGCCCAAGACCCTGGATGAGAAGGTGGCGCGCCTGCATCTCGACAAACTCGGCGCGCGCCTCACCACCCTGACCGAGGAGCAGGCGGCCTATATCGGCGTCCCCACCGAAGGCCCCTACAAACCGGACTATTACCGCTATTGAGGGGCGGTCGTGAAAAAGTCCCTCGCCTTCGGCTCGGTGTACTTTTTCCCGGTATCAAAACGGCCAAATCGGCCCTTGAGGCGGCTCGGCGGGCCGAATTGAGATTCTGTTCCCAGCCACGCCATTCGGCGTGGCTGGAGCCTTTTTCAAGGTCTTGCGCTCTTCTTGCGCAAGACCTTGAAAAAGAAGACAAGCGAAAGGCGGGCGCCGGGCCGCCCCAAGCACGCCTTTCTCATTTTTAACATTGAAGAAAAGTACGACTTAAGCGCTAGCGAAGGACTTTTCTTCACGCTCCCCTAACGGGTCTGTTCCTTGACCTTGAGGAAGCGCACCTCGGGCGCGTTCTTGACCGCGTCGTCCAGATGCCAGGCGTTGCGCGCCATGAAGACCGGCGCCGCGTCATGGTCATCGGCGATGGCGTCGCCGTTGGCGTCGATGAACTTCTTCAGCGTCCGCTCGTCGTCGGCCTCGATCCACCGCGCGGTGTGAAGCTCGGTCGATGCGAAGCGCGCCTGGACGTCGTATTCGGTGCGGATGCGGTCGGCCATGACCTCGAATTGCAAAACGCCGAGGACGCCGACGATCCAGTCTTGCCCGTTGCGCGGCCGGAACACCCGCGCCACCCCTTCCTCGGCCAATTGGCGGAGCGCCCGGCCCAGGTGCTTGGCGCGCATGGGGTCTTGGGGGTGGACGCTTTGCAGGATTTCAGGCGCGAAACTGGGGATGCCCGAAAAGTTGAGCGTCTCGCCCTCGGTCAGGGTATCGCCGATGCGCAGGTTGCCGTGGTTGGGAACGCCGATGATGTCGCCGGCCCAGGCCTCCTCGGCCATTTCCCGGTTGCGGGCCAGGAACAAGAGCGGATTGTGCAGGTTGATCTGCTTGCCGCTGCGTACGTGCAACAACTTCATGCCGCGCTTGAAGTGGCCCGACGACAGACGGACGAAGGCGATGCGGTCACGGTGCTTGAGGTCCATATTGGCCTGGATCTTGAAAACGAAGCCGCTGACGCGCTCCTCGTCGGGGGTGACGGTGCGCTCTTCGGCGACTTGCGCGTGGGGCGGCGGCGCCATGGCGATCAGGCCCTTGAGCAGTTCGTGGACGCCGAAGTTGTTGAGGGCGCTGCCGAAATAGACCGGGCTGAGATGTCCCTCGCGATAGGTTTGCAAATCGAATTCCGGGCACAGCCCCTTGGCCATGGGGATATCGTCGCGCAGCTTGGCGGCGGCGTGATCGGGCAGCAGGGCGTCCAGTTTCTCATCGTCAAGCCCGGTGCAGGCATCAAGGGCTTCGCCGCCGTCCTTTCCGCCCCCCGCCACCTGGCCCTTGCCGATCAGCAAGAGCCCGTCTTCAAGGACGTTATAGCAACCCAGGAAATCACGCCCCATGCCGATCGGCCAACTGGCCGGCGTGACGTCGAGGGCGAGGGATTGCTCGATATCGTCCAACAGATCGAACGGGTCGCGCCCGTCACGGTCCATCTTGTTGACGAATGTGATGATGGGAACGTCGCGCAGGCGACAAACCTCGAACAGCTTGCGGGTCTGTTCCTCGATCCCCTTGGCCGCGTCGATGACCATGACGGCGGAATCGACGGCCGTCAGGGTGCGGTAGGTATCCTCGCTGAAATCCGCGTGGCCCGGGGTATCCAAAAGATTGAAGGTGCAGCCGCCGAATTCGTAGGTCATCACCGACGAGGCGACGGAAATGCCACGCTCCGCCTCCACCTTCATCCAATCGGACTGGGTGTTGCGGGCTTTGCGGCGCGCCTTCACCGCGCCCGCCATCTGGATGGCGCCGCCGAACAGAAGAAGCTTTTCGGTCAGCGTCGTCTTGCCGGCATCTGGGTGGGAGATGATGGCAAAGGTGCGGCGCTTGGTGATTTCGCGGTTGGCCAGGGTCATGGGTTTCGCAAAGCCGGTCACGGTTGACAATGATTTAAGGAACGCCGCCGCGTGGCGATGCGGGCGGGCGGGCGCCATCCTAGATAATCAATGTCCTCCGCGATAGCCCTTTCATCATCACGCCGGCGGTTGCATTGCGTATCGCGAGGGCGAGGGAGGATGCGAATAGCAAGACGCTTTATACAACGCCATGCTTCTATAAAAAATTAGCCTGTTTTTTGTAGATGGGTTGCGTGCGCCTCACCGCGCTTGGCCATTCCGTCATACCCGCGCAAGCGGGAGTCCAGGGTTCCCGCGCTGTTTCTGGATTCCCACCGGCACGGGAATGACGGGCAGTGGATGCAAGGCCCACCGACGCTTCTCAAACCCCGGCAAAAAGCATAACATCCCGGCGTGGCCTTGGACGTCTTCAATACCTTCGGGGCGGCGGCGGGGACGGTTCGGTGATGGAGCCGCTTACCGCCGCGGCGCTCGGTGCGCTTGGGTTGGCTGTGCCCGCCGTGGCGCTTGTCTGGTGGCAGGACCGCCGGCGGGCGGCGGCGGAAAGAGCCGGCCGCCTCGCCGCCGAGGACGCCGAGACCGGGCGCCAGATGCTGGCGGCGGTCCCGGATGGGCGCTATTCGTGGGACCACGCCGAGGGCCGGGAGAGCTGTTCGCGCCGCCTCGCCGTGCTGCTCGACCTTGGCGCCGGCACCGGGGCCGGATTCGCCGACGTGCTCAAGCGCTTCGAAGGCGACGCGAAAGAAGCCCTCGCGGGCGCGGTTGAGCGCCTGCGCGGCGAGGGCCTGGCCTTCGAACTGGTTCTGCCGCTGGACGGGGCCAGACGCTCCGTCCATGCCGTCGGGGGGCGCGCCGCCGACGTCCATGGCCGGCCCCTGGCCGATGTCGTTTGGATGCGCGACGCCACCCACCTGATCGCGGCGGCGGCGCCGGACGACGGCGACGACGCGCTGCGCGTCCTCCTCGACACCCTGCCCTTCCCCGTCTGGCTG
The DNA here is from genome assembly GCA_030746775.1 of Rhodospirillales bacterium. Lineage (GTDB taxonomy): Bacteria > Pseudomonadota > Alphaproteobacteria > Rhodospirillales > JASLLZ01 > JASLLZ01. The sequence continues at coordinate 13,305 of JASLLZ010000055.1, forward strand.
CGCGACGCGGAGCTTGAGCCCGCCTTCACCAACCGGGCCGGCGACGGCATCGCCCGGGCCGGAGCGGCCAAGGCCCTGGCGGCGCGGGCGCGCTCGGAAGAACGCGGCGTCAGCGAACGGCACATCGTCACCCAGGGCGATGACGAGCGCCTGTTCGACATCACCGAGACCCCGCTGCCCGGCGGTTCCCAGACCCTGGGCTTCGCCATCGACCGCTCGCCCGACGCCGCCGTCCGGACGCCAAAGGATGATTTGGCGGCCCACAATCAGGTGCTTGAGAACCTGGCCACGGCGGTTGCCATCTTCGCCGCCGACACCCGATTGACCTTTTTCAACCAAGCCTATGCCGAATTGTGGCGCCTGGACCCCGACTGGCTTTCCGCCGGACCCCCGATGGGCGAGATCCTGGGCCAGCTGCGCGAACACCGCCGCCTGCCGGAATTCGCCGATTTCCGCGCCTTCCGCGAGGAGCAACTGGCCCAGTTCACGGCCCTTGGGGAGCGGCTCGAAACCATGATGCACCTGCCCGACGGCGCCACGATACGCTGCATCGCCAGCCCCCATCCCCTGGGCGGCCTGGTGCTGACCTACGAGGACGTCACCGACCGCCTGGACCTGGAACGCTCGTTCAAGTCGCTGACCGCCGTGCAGCGCGAAACCCTGGACAACCTTTACGAAGGCATCGCGGTGTTCGGCGGCGACGGGCGCCTGAAACTCAACAACCCGGCCTTCGCGATGCTGTGGAACCTCGAATCCGAAAGCCTGGGCGAGGACACCCACATCGCCGACTTTATCGAAAGCACGCGCCCCTTTCTCGCCTCCATCGCCGACTGGGAGAGCCACAAGGAACGTCTTATCGCCCGCCTGATGAGCCGCGAGGCGGGCACCGGCCGCCTGATGCGCGACGACGGCACCGTGCTGCAACACGCCAGCGTGCCTCTTCCCGACGGCGGCGTATTGCTCAGTTACATGGACGTCACCGACGGCTACAAGGTGGAAAGCGCGCTGCGCGACCGCGCCGAGGCCCTGGCCGACGCCGACCGCCTGAAGTCGGAATTCATCGCCAACGTGTCGTTCGAGGTGCGCACGCCCCTGACCTCCATCATGGGTTTTGCCGAGGTCCTGAGCGAGGAATACTTCGGCAAGCTCAACCGGCGCCAAAAGGAATACAGCCAGGGCATCTTGGAAAGCTCCCGCACCCTGATGGCGATCGTCAGCGACATTCTGGACCTGGCCACCATCGACGCCGGGCGCATGGCCCTTGAAATCGACACTGTCGACCTGCACTCCATGCTGGCCGGCGTCCTCGGCCTGATCCGCGAGCGCGCCCGGCGCAAGGCCCTCGCCGTTTCCTTCGATTGCGCGCCCGATATCGGCTGGATCGTCGCCGACACCAAGCGCCTGCGCCAGGTCGTGTTCAACCTCTTGGGCAACGCCGTCGCCTTCACGCCGCCGCGCGGCAAGATCGCCCTGGCCGCCGAGCGCCGCGACGACGAGGTCACCATACGCATTTCCGATTCGGGCGCCGGCATCCCCCGCGCCGATCACGAACGGGTGTTCCAGCCCTTCGAGCGCGGACCGGCGCGCGACGATGACGGTTCCGGTTCGGGGCTCGGCCTGACCCTCGTCCGGCGCTTTGTCGAGCTGCACGGCGGGCGGGTGGAAATGACCTCCGGGCCGGGCAAGGGGACCACCGTTACCTGCATCCTGCCGGTTTCCGGCGCCACGCCCTGACGGCCGGTTGCCCGGCGCCGTGGCGGCGGTTACAAAGGTCATACCAAGGATCAGGCATGAACGGAGTCCAAACAGCCCAAGCTTCCCTATGTCTCGACCTGGCGGACGAGGCGGCGACGATGGACCTGGCGGCGCGCCTGGCGCGGCTGGCGAGGGTGGGCGACGTGATCGCGCTTTCGGGGCCGCTCGGTTCGGGGAAGACCGCCTTCGCTCGCGCCTTCATCCACGCTCGGACGGTGCCGTCGGCGGGATATGAAGAGGTGCCCAGCCCGACCTTCACCCTGGTCCAGACCTATGACGCCGGCGATGCCGCCATTCACCACTTCGACCTTTATCGCCTGAGCCATCCGGACGAGGCCCGGGAATTGGGCATCGAGGAGGCCTTCACGGACGGCATATGCCTGATCGAATGGCCGGACCGGCTGAGCGAGCGACTGCCTTTCGATCGCCTGGACGTGGCCCTGGAGCACGGTGATCAAGAAGACGCCCGCACGGTCCGGCTAACCGGACACGGCGCGTGGAGCGACCGCCTTTCCGCCGCCTTCGCCGAGGCCAGCCGTGGGTGACCGGGCGCGCCGTCTCGATGTCTTCCTCGACAGCGCCGGTTGGGGCCGGGCCGGGCGCGCCGCCCTGGCCGGCGACGCCTCGTTCCGGCGCTACCTGCGCCTCGACGACGGCCGCCGGCGGGCCGTCCTCATGGACGCCCCGCCTTCTTGCGAGGACACCCGCCCCTTCGTCGCCCTTGCCCGACATTTGCGCCGTCTCGGCCTGAGCGCCCCCGAGATCCTGGCCGAGGACAACCGGAACGGCTTCCTGATCCTCGAAGACCTCGGCGACGCCACCTACATGAGTATCCTCAACGGGGCGGCGAATGGACAACCGGACGAATCGACGCTCTATGCCCTTGCGGTCGACGTTTTGATCCATCTCCACCGTCTGGCGCCCGACGACGCCGTTCCCGCCGGTCTTGCCCCTTACGACGACGGGGCGCTGATCGACGAGGCCAACCTGCTCATCGATTGGGCCCTGCCGGCGGCGCGCGGCCATGCGACGACCGACGACGCCAGGCATTCATACGCCGAAGCCTGGCGCGCCGCCCTTGCTCCCCTGCACGGCCAGCCCCGCACCCTGGTTCTCAGGGACTATCACGTCGACAATCTGATGTGGCTGGCCGGACGCCATGGTGTCGCCGCCTGTGGACTTCTCGACTTTCAGGACGCCCTGGCCGGTCCCGCCGCCTACGATCTGATGTCGCTGCTCGAAGACGCCAGGCGCGATATCGACCCCGCGTTGATCGACGCCATGAAAACACGCTACCGCGCCGCCTTTCCCGGCCTCGACCGGCAAGGCTTCGATGACAGCTACGCCATCCTCGCCGCCCAGCGCCACGCCAAGGTGATCGGCATCTTCACCCGGCTGGACCGGCGCGACGGCAAACCCGGCTATTTGATTCACCTTCCACGGGTCTGGCGGCTCCTGGAAGGGGCGCTTCGCCATCCGGCGCTGGCCCCTGTCGCCGACTGGTTCGAGCGTCACGTTCCCCCCGCCGCCCGAACGGCGGCATCATGAGCGATCGGCATCCCCCGGCCCCCCCCAGGACAGCCATGGTGTTGGCCGCCGGACTTGGGCTGCGCCTGCGCCCGATCACCGAAACCCTGCCCAAGCCTCTGGTCGAAGTGGGCGGGCGGGCTCTCCTCGACCGCATCCTCGACCGGTTGGTCGAGGCGGGCGTCGAAAAAGTGACGGTCAATCTGCATCACCTGGGGTCGGCAATCGAGGCGCATTTGGCGCCGCGCCTGAAACCGCCCATCGAATTCTCGCCCGAAGCCGAGCTTCTCGAGACCGGCGGCGGCGTCGCCAAGGCGCTGCCACGCCTCGGCGAGGGGCCGTTCTGGGTGACCAACGGCGACGTGTTGTGGCTCGACGGCCCCAAACCGGCCTTGCGACGCCTGGCCGGGGCCTGGGACGACGCCCGCATGGACGCCTTGCTGCTCCTCCACGAAACGGTGAACGCCTATGGCTATCAGGGGCGGGGCGACTTCCTCGCCGATCCCCTTGGCCGCCTGACCCGCCGCCCAGAATGCGAGGTCGCACCTTTTCTGTTCACCGGTGTTCAGATCCTCCACCCACGCCTTTTCGCCGATGCCCCGACGGGACCGTTCTCGCTCAATCGGCTCTACGACGAGGCCATCGAAAAGGGCCGCCTTTATGGCGTCGTCCACGATGGCGAGTGGTTCCACGTCGGAACGCAGGAAGGCCTGGCCGAGGCCCAGGCCTATCTTTCCGTGCGCTATGCCGCGAAGGAACAGCGATGAGCGCCGTAACGATCGACACGGGGCATATCTACACCATTCCGGCGGGCCTGCCGTTCGTCGATGCCCTGGCGGCGGGTTTGTGGGCCCAGGCGGGCGGCGAGCCGGCGGCCCTGGCCCGGGCCACGGTTCTGCTGCCGACCCGGCGTTCCTGCCGTAGCCTGCGCGAGGCCTTTCTGCGCCTGCGCCGGGGCCGTCCGACCTTGTTGCCGCGGCTTCTGGCGCTGGGCGACATGGACGAGGACGAACTGGCCCTCGCCGGGTGGCAGTCGGGCGAAACGGAGGGCCCCGGGGGCGGCTTAGAGACGCCACCGGCCCTCTCGGGGATGCGCCGCCAACTGCTGTTGACGCGCCTGGTCCTGGCGCTCGGGACAACGGGCACGACGCCGGATCACGCGGCGCGCCTGGCCTTTGAATTGGCGCGTCTGTTGGATCAGGTGGAGACCGAGCGCCTGTCCTTCGACGCGCTGGCCGATTTGGTGCCCGACGACTTCGCCGATCATTGGCGCATCACTCTCGATTTCCTACGCATCGTTACCGAACGCTGGCCGGCGATACTGGCCGCCGAGGACGGCGTCGACGCGGCCCGGCGGCGCAACCTATTGCTCGCCGCCCAGGCCGAGGCATGGCGGCGTCAGGCGCCCGCCGATCCCGTCGTCGTCGCCGGGTCGACGGGTAGCATTCCGGCCACCGCCGACCTCTTGGCGGTGGTCGCCGGCCTGCCCCGGGGCGCCGTGGTGCTGCCCGGCCTCGATCGCCGGGCCGACGCCGAGACACGCCAGGCCTACCCGCCGTCCCATCCGCAATTCGCCATGGCCCGGCTGCTCGAACACTTGTGCGTGGAACCCGAGGCGGTGGAGGACTGGCCGGCCCCCGGCGTCGCCGCAACGACACCGGCGCGCGCCGAATTGGTTCACCGGGCGCTGCGGCCCGCCGCCGCCCTGGAGGCGCCGGACGCTAAGGCCCCCGACGCCGATGCTTTGACCGGAGTCAGCCGCATCGAAAGCGCCAGCGAACAAGAAGAAGCCGGCGCCATCGCCCTGGTCTTGCGCCAAGCCCTGGAAGACGAAGGCCGCACCGCCGCCCTGGTCACCCCGGACCGTAGTCTCGCGCGCCGGGTGGCGGCCGAGCTTCGGCGCTGGGACGTGGAGATCGACGATTCCGCCGGCCAGCCCCTGGACCGGACGCCGCCCGGCGCCTTCCTCCGTCTCACCGCGCGCATGGTCTCGGAAGGCTTCGCCCCGGTGCCCCTGCTCGCCGCCCTCAAGCACCCGCTGGCCGGCGGGGGGGAGCCCGTGCCGTCCTTCCGCGCCGCCATCCGCCGCCTTGAGATCGACGTTCTGCGGGGTCCACGGCCGGCCGCCGGCCTGGCCGGACTGAGGGCCGCCGTGGCCCAGGACGGTCCGGACCTGGCGCACCTTGTGGATACCCTTGACACGGCGACGCGGCCTTTTCAGCGCCTTGTCGACCGAGGCGCGGCGCCACTGCCCGATCTGCTGCGCGCCCATGTCGCCATGGCCGAAGGGCTGGCCGCCGGCGACGGTGAAGACGGCGCGGCGCGGCTGTGGGCCGGCGAAAACGGCGAGGCGGCGGCGGCCTTCGTCGCCGAACTGGCCCAGGCGGGCGAGGTGCTGGACCGGGTGGCCACGCTTTCCTATCCGGCGCTGTTCGATACCTTGATGGCGGGCCGCGTCGTCAGGCCGCGCTGGGGCCGCCATCCGCGTCTCAACATCTGGGGACTGTTGGAGGCGCGGCTCCAACATGCCGACGTGCTGGTCCTGGGCGGCCTCAACGAAGGCACCTGGCCGCCCGAGGCCGTGGCCAGCCCGTGGATGAGCCGCCCCATGCTGAGCCGCTTCGGCCTGCCCCAGCCGGAACGGCGCATCGGCCAGACGGCCCACGACTTCGCCCAGGCCTTCTCGGCGCCCCGGGTCGTGTTGAGCCGGGCGAGCCGTGTCGGCGGCACGCCGACGGTGCCTTCGCGATGGCTGTCGCGGATCGAGAACCTGGTCCAGAAAACGCCCCTGGAGGCGGCCTTCCGCCCCGATCCCCGCTGGCGCGCCTGGTGGTCGGGTCTGGACGGCGTCGCCGAGCCCAGGCCCGTCGCGCCGCCGGCCCCTTGCCCGCCGGTCGCGGCACGGCCGCGCCGCCTTTCGGTAACCGCCGTCGAAACCTGGATCCGCGATCCCTATGCCATCTACGCGCGCCGCGTTCTCGGCCTCAAGCCCCTCGATCCCCTGGACGCCGAGCCCGGCGCCGCCGAGCGCGGCACGATCATCCACGAGATCCTGGAGCGTTTCGTCGCCGCCTATCCCACCGACTTGCCCGACGACGCCCTTGAAAAACTGGTGGCAATCGGCGACGAGGTCTTCAACCATTCCCTGGCGCGGCCCGGCCTGCGCGCCTTCTGGTGGCCCCGCTTCAGGCGCATTGCCCGCTGGTTCGTCGAATTCGAGCGCCGCCAGCGCGCCGCCGGCCTGGCCGTGGCGGCGACGGAAGTCGATGGGATGATCGAGATTGCCGGTCCGGCGGGGCCGTTCGCGCTTACGGCGCGCGCCGACCGCATCGACCGGCGCCCCGGCGGCGGCCTGCGCGTCGTCGACTACAAAACCGGCCAGGCGCCGACCTGGCCCATGGTCAAAAGCGGCCTGGTGCCCCAACTTTCCCTTGAGGCGGCGATCGCCGAGACGGGCGGCTTTGAGGGCCTCGAGGCCGGAGTAGTCGAAGAACTGGCTTACCTGCGCCTCAGCGGCGGCCGCCAACCGGGCGAGGAAAAGGCCTTCGCCAACGACGTCGCCACGGTCACGGCGGAGGCCCTGGACGGGCTGAACCGGCGCGTCACCGCCTACGACGATCCTCGGACGCCCTATCTGTCGCGGCCCCGGCCCATGTTCATCGGACGGTTCGGCGATTACGACCATCTGGCCCGGGTCCAGGAGTGGCTGAGCGGCCAGGGAGACGGGGAATGAGCGTCGCCACCAAAGAACAACGCGCCGCCGCCGATCCCGAGCGCTCGGTCTGGGTATCGGCCAGCGCCGGCACCGGCAAGACGTGGGTCCTGGTCGACCGCGTGGCGCGGCTTTTGCTCGCCGGCACGCCGCCGGGGCGCATCTTGTGCCTGACCTTCACCCGGGCGGCGGCGGCCGAGATGGCGAACCGCCTGGGCCGGCGCCTTGGTTCGTGGGCGGCGATGGACGACGCCGATCTGGCCCAGGACCTGGGCGGACTCATGGGCGAGAAGGTGACGGCGGAAACCCGGCTCCGGGCGCGCCGTCTGTTCGCCGACATCCTGGGGGTACCCGACGGCCTTAAGATCCGCACCATCCACTCGTTTTGCGAATCGCTCCTCGGGCGCTTTCCCCTGGAAGCCGGCGTCGCGCCCCATTTCTCGGTGATCGACGAGCGCACGGCGGCGGAACTGCGCGCCGAGGCCCGCGACCGCCTGCTCGCCGGCGCCCTTGACGATGCGTCTGGCCCCTCGGCCCGGGCCTTGGAGCATCTGGCGGCCCTGATCGACGAAACCGCCTTCGCCACGGTCATCGGCGAGATGGATTCCCAGCGCGGGCGCCTGGGCCGGCTGATCGGCGGCCACGGCGGCCTGGACGGCCTGCTCGACGCCGTTCGCGACGCTCTTGGGGTGAAGGCCGGCGAAACCGCCGAGAGCGTCGTCGCAGATGCCTGCGCCGCTGGCGCCTTCGACGAGCTGGGCCTGCACCGCGCCGCCGCCGCCCTTGGGAAGGGTTCGAAGAAGGATCAAGAACGGGCGGCGGCGATCCGCGCCTGGCTCGACGATCCGGACGGGCGGGAGGGTAGTTTCCTCGGCGCCTACGACCGCTTGTTCCTGACCAAGGAAGGGGCGCCGCGCTCGGAGAGGACCTTGATGACCAAACCCGTGCGCGATGCCGAGCCCGGGGTCTTCGAGGTCATGATCGAGGAACAGGCGCGCGTATTTGCCATTCACGAACGCCTCAGGGCCACCGCCGTTGCCGCCTCGACCGCCGCCCTGCTGACCATCGGCGAGGCCCTTCTTGCCGCCTATGGCGCGCTCAAGGACGAACGCGCGCTGCTTGATTACGACGACCTTATCGACGCGGCGCGTCGGCTCTTGGCAGACGACGGCCGGGCCGCCTGGGTCCATTACAAGCTTGACGGCGGCATCGACCATATCCTGGTCGACGAGGCCCAGGACACCAGCCCCGAGCAATGGCGCATCGTCGCCGACCTGGCCCAGGAGTTCTTTGCCGGCGCCGGCAGCCGCGAGATTGGGCGCACGGTCTTCGCCGTCGGCGACGAGAAGCAGTCCATCTTCAGCTTCCAGGGCGCCGACCCCGATGCCTTCACCGCCATGCGCCGCCACTTCGAAGACCGCGCCACGGCGGCCGGCGAAGGCTGGCGGTCGGTGGAGCTGGCCAAGTCCTATCGCGCCACCGCGACCGTTCTGGACTGCGTCGACCGGGTATTCGCCGACGCCGCCGCCGGCGACGGCGTGGTGGCGGCCGGCGCCGCCCTGCGTCACCACTCTTCGCGCCAGGGACAGGCCGGCCTGGTCGAGCTGTGGCCGACGGTGACGCCCGAGATACAAACCGAAGCCGATCCCTGGGACGCGCCTCTCGATCAGGTCTCCGCCGAGAGCCCGCCGGCGGTTCTGGCCCGCCGCATCGCCGATCACATCGCCGGTTGGCTGGAATCCGAAGAGGTCCTTGAATCGACGGGCCGTCCCGTGCGTCCGGGCGACATCATGATCCTTCTGCGCCGCCGCGCCCCCTTCGCCGACGAGATGGTGCGCTGCCTCAAGGAACGGCGCATCCCGGTCGCCGGCGCCGACCGCATGGTGCTCACCGATCAACTGGCGGTCATGGATCTGGCGGCGCTCGGACACTTCGCCCTGTTGCCCGACGACGACCTCAACCTGGCGGTGGTTCTCAAGGGACCGGCGTTCGGCTTCGACGACGACGCCCTGTTCGAACTGGCCCACGAACGCCGGGGAAGCCTGTGGCGGGCGTTGGACGAGCGCCGGGCCGGGAATGCGCGCTTCGAAGCCGCCTGGGTCCGGCTTGCGGCCCTTCTCGCCAAGGCCGACTTCACGCCGCCCTTCGAGTTTTTTGCCGAGGCGCTGGGCCGCGACGGCGAACGGCGGCACATTCTCGGCCGCCTGGGCCCCGACGCCGGCGATCCCCTTGACGAGTTCCTGTCCCTCGCCCTCGACTACGAACGACAGCACGTTCCTTCGTTGCAAGGATTCCTGCACTGGCTGGCGGGGGGCGAAACCCAGGTCAAACGCGATCTGGAACACGGCCGGGGCGAAGTTCGGGTGATGACGGTGCACGGCGCCAAGGGGTTGCAGTCGAACATCGTCTTCCTGCCCGATACCTGCACCGTGCCCGGCCCCGGGAGTGGCCCTGGGCTCTTGTGGGGCGGCGAAGGAGAGCCCTTCGTTCTGTGGCCGACCCACCGCGCCGCCGAGACTGAACGCTGCGCCGAACTCCGCGACCTGGCGCGCCAGCGGAACGAAAAGGAATATCGCCGCCTTTTGTATGTGGCCATGACCCGCGCCCGCGATCGGCTTTACGTCTGCGGCTGGGAAGGCAAACGGGGCCGCGGCGCGGACTGCTGGTACGATCTGGTGGCGGCGGCGATAAGTGAAACGGACAACGAGGTGGCGCTGCCCTTCGGCGCCACCGGTTGGCGGCGGACCGCCACCCAGGACGCGGAACCGGACGGCCGGGAAGCGGCGTCGCCCGAGGCCGGCGCGGTCGAACCGCCGCCGGAGTGGGCCGGGCGGGCGGCACCGACCGAGAGCGATCCGCCGCGCCCCTTGGCGCCGTCGCGGCCCGGCGCCGACGAACCGACCGTGCGCTCGCCCTTCGGCGCCGACGATGGCGCCCGATTCCGGCGCGGCCGCCTGATCCACCGCCTTTTGCAAAGCCTGCCCGACGTGCCGGTCCCGGCGCGCGCCGCCGCCACCCGCGATTTCCTGGCGCGCCCGTCGCATGGCCTTGAAGGGGCGGCGCAGGCGGAGATCGCCGGCGAGGTCCTGGCGGTGCTTGAAGATGACCGCTTCGCCGAAGTGTTCGGTCCCGGCAGCCTGGCCGAGGTGCCCATGGTCGGTGTCGTCGGCGGGCGCGCGGTATCGGCCCAGGTCGATCGTCTTGTCGTGAGCGACGCGGCGGTGACGGTGATCGACTACAAGACCAACCGCCCGCCGCCCGCCGACGAGAACCACGTCGGCGCCGTCTATCTGGGACAGATGGCGGCCTACCGCGCCATTCTCAGCGACGTCTATCCCGGCCGTCCGGTGCGCTGCCTGCTGCTGTGGACCGATGGTCCGTCGCTGATGGCCCTTTCCGAGAGTCTGCTCGACGACCACGCGCCTTGACGGCCCGCCGCCGGCTGCCTAAATTCGTATTTGAGTTCGCGCCCGACCGAAAAATTCCTAAGCTATTGATAGGATTGGATAAATGCCCAAGATGGTCACCGACGACAGTTTCGAGGCCGATGTCATCAAGGCAAGCAATCATGTGCTCGTCGATTTTTGGGCCGAGTGGTGCGGCCCGTGCATGCAGATTGCCCCGGCGCTCGAGGAACTGGCATCCGAAATGGCGGACACGGTAACGGTGGCCAAGCTCAACATCGACGAGAACCCGATGACGCCATCGAAGTACGGCGTGCGCGGCATCCCCACCTTGATGTTGTTCAAGGACGGCCAAGTGGCGGCGACCAAGATCGGCGCCCTGCCCAAGAGCAAGCTGTACGAATGGGTGCAGTCGGTGATCTGACGGACCGCCGCCGCCCGGTGGATTTGTTTGCTTGGCCACCGGGAAACGGCAAATAAACTT
>JASLLZ010000056.1 GCA_030746775.1 Rhodospirillales bacterium
GACCGGGTCGGCGGGCGCGAGAAGGCGGGCTCATGGACGGCGCGGGTGCCCATACGCCCGGTCGCACTCGACGATCTGGCGGGCGAGTTCGAGTACGAAGATATCTGGGAATCGTCGCCCGAGCCGACGCCTTCGTAAGGACCATGTCCGCTAAATAGGGAGAGGCACGATGGTAGAGTTGAAAGGCGTTATTCCGGCCCTGACGACACCCTTCGGCGAGGATGGATCGCTGGATCTGGACGGCTTCGGCGAACTCATCGACATCGTCATAGCGGACGGCGTTCACGGCATCCTGGCCGGCGGTTGCACCGGCGAATCCTGGGCCATGAACGAGAGCGAGACCGGTGCCATGTTGGCGGCCGCGGTCAAGGCGGCGGCGGGGCGCGTTCCGGTGGTTGCCGGCTGCGGCGCCATGTCGACGGGCCAGGCCGTCGCCCAGGTCCGTCAGGCCGAGGCGGCGGGCTGCGACGCGGCGATGGTGCAGCCGCCGTGGTACGTCATGCCCGGACTCGATGAGGTCTTCGACTATTACAAGGGGATTATCGCGGGCAGCGATTTGCCGATTATGGTTTACAACAATCCTCGGCGCACCGGCATCCTTCTGACGCCTGATTTTCTGGACCAGCTGGTCGATGAATCCCGCATCGTTGCCATTAAGGAAAGCTCCAAGGACTGGCTGGTGCTCTCTGAAATCATCCGGCGCTGCAAGGACCGGGCCGCCGTCTTGGCCGGCTACGCCGATCTCTTGGGCCTGGCCGCCATTACCGAGGGCGCCGTCGGCTTTGTCGAGGCGTCGCCGCCGATCATCGGCCGGCGCTACATCGAATTTTTTAATGCCGCCATGGCCGGTGACGTGGAGCGCGCGCGCCCGATGCAGGCCGAGTTCTCGAAGCTCAACAAGGGCCTGTTCGGTATCGGCACTTTCCCCGCCTCGGCCAAGGTGGCATTGGAAATGATGGGGCGGCCGGGCGGTTGGCCGCGCGATCCGATCAAGGCGCTTGATGAAGAAGGGCGCCGGCGCATCCGGGCGGTCCTGGTTTCCATGGGCTTGCTGGAGGCAGAGGACGCACTTCGCGCTACCGCATGACGTTATCCAAGGTCTTCGATGCCGCCGTCATCGGCGGCGGCATTCTGGGCTGTTCGACGGCGTTGAACCTGGCGCTCGGCGGCATGCGGGTCGCTGTTGTGGAGCGCCTGGGCCTGGGCATGGGGGCGTCCAGCGTCAATGGCGGCACGCTGGCCATGCAGACCAAGACCGTGGCCATGATCCCCTATCACCTGCGGTCCTTGGAATTGTGGCGAACGGCCGGCGATTGGCTGGGCTCCGACGTTGGCTTTCGGGCGCCGGGCAGCATGGTTACCGCCTTCACCGACGCCGAGGCCGAAATGCAGGAAAGCCGCATGGCGGCGCGCCGCGCCGCCGGGGCGCCGATCGAGTTCGTCGACCTCAAGCGGGCGCGCCAGATCGAGCCCGGGCTGACGGAGAAAGCTAAACTGGTCTCCCATTGCCCGGTCGACGGCTACGCCAGTCCGCCGGTCATCGCCAAGGCCTATCGCGGCGCCCTGGTCCGCGAAGGGGTCGCCGTCCGCGAGGGAACGGCCGTCACGGGCATCGACCGCGACGGCGACGGTTTCTCGATTCGCCTTGGCGGCCAGCGCTTGGCGGCGCGGCGTGTCGTCCTGGCCGGCGGCGCCTGGCTCAAGGGCATGGCGGGGTGGCTGGGTGTCGAGCTGCCGGTCGGTGTTCTGGTCAACCTGCTTGCCATTACCGAGCGCACCCGGCCGGTCATGCGCACCGTCGCCAGCGTCGCCAACGGCCTTCTTACCCTCAAGCAATACGAAAACGGTACCGTGCTTATCGGCGGCGGCTGGATCGGGCGCGGCAATCTGCACGATGGCGGCGTCGAGATCATGACCGACCAATTGGTGGCTAACGTACGCCTGGCGCGCCATGTCATCCCCGGCCTGGCCATCGCGCGGGTGGCGCGCGGCTGGCTGGGACTCAACTGCCATGTCCCCGACTGGAAACCGGTCATCGGACCGCTGTCCGGCCTCCCCGGCGCCTTCATCATCGGATGTTGCCGCAGCGGCTTTACCGGCGGCCCGCTGCTGGGCCGGCTGCTGGCCCAGGAGATGCTGGATGGCAAGCCCGAAATGTCCCTGAAGCCTTTCGATCCGGCCCGTTTCACGGAGGCCCCATCGCTGTCGGCGGCTTCCTAGGGACGGCCTTATCCGGAATAGGAATGGGCCTGCTTGATGACGGGGGCGGGATCGAAATCGTTGATCGTTTCAACCAGATCGTTGGTGTAGTGCTCCGCCAGCGGTAGCCGTTTCTTGATCTCGCCGGTCTCAAGCAAAAACTCCTGCCAAGCCGTCATGCCCTCATCGTCGATGGCCCCCCAGCGCGGATCGCGGGTGTTGTCGACGCGCTGATTCTCCAGCCTCGCCTTGAGGGCGAACAGATCGCGTTGGAACGCAAGGTCTTCGTCCCCCGGCCGCGGCCGCGCCTCGGGCACGTACTCCCACAACAGGCGGACCGCGGCGATTGGATTGGTTTGACAGAACAGCGTTCCCTTGGCGACCGCCCGGGCCAGCCGGGCAAGGACGTCCGAACGCTCGCGCATGCATGAATCGTTGGTAAACAGACAGGCCGATGGGGACAGCCTGTCGACCAGGCTGGCCGGCAGGCTGCGCAGGGGCACCCCGGCCACCGGAAAGTGCCCGACCATGACGTCGAGAAGCCATATCGACGTGATCTCGCCGGTCTTGAGGGCATCGACCATCTCGTCCGCCTCGAAGGAATCCTTGTGGCGATAGACGTTGAACTTGACCTCCTTGTCGGCATCGATGCCGTCGGCCATCAAGGTGGCCCGCGCAAAGGGCAGGTGATCGATGGCGAACAGCCCCACCGTCGTCCCCTTTAATTCCTGAATCGAGGTGACGTCGGAAGTCTCGGGGACGACGAACGTCCGGTTCTGGTGCGGCACATAGCACGAAAAGGCGAAGAACGGGTGGCCCTGATCGCGGTAGAGGAAGTTGAAGATGGCGTTGACGAAGGCGACGTCGCCGCGGCCCTCGATCACGCCCTCGATGGCGGCGCTCGGAATGCCGCACGATTCGATGGTGACGTCGAGGCCCTCCTGGGCCGCGTAGCCCAGGGGATTGATGAGCACCAGCGGCGCCACGGGCGGCATCAGGTGGGGGAACGGCGACAGCAGCCTGACCGGCTCAAGCGTTTCGGTTTCAGCGTTCATGGATTACCCTCCCCAGTGATCGTTGGCGCGTATATGTTCGACGAGCCTACAGCCTCACCAGTTTGCGATGCAACTAATATGCATTTGTCGACCGACAGGGAGAGAGCCGTAGGGCGGTCGATCGTCCGTGCGCGACGATGGGGCGGGGCATTTTATTTGGACAGCGGCGCTTGACCGGCCGTGCCGTTAGCGGGCACATTCCCACTCCGGTTCCCCACCGGTTTATCCATCGACAAACGGAACGGATTTTTATGAGTACCAAATACAATGTACTGATCATGGGCGCCACTTACGGCTCGCTTTTGGCGACCAAGCTCTTGCTTGCCGGGCATAGGGTGAAACTGATGTGCCTGCCGGCCGAGGCCGAGGTGATCAACAAGGACGGCACGCGGGTTCGTTTGCCGGTCAAAGGCCGGGACGGTCTGGTCGAGGTCGATTCACGCCAGACTCCGGGCACCTTGTCGGCCGCCACCCCCGATGCCATCGATCCAAGCGAATACGATCTGGTCGCCCTGGCCATGCAGGAACCCCAGTACCGGGCGCCGGAAGTGCGCAAGCTTCTGGGCGCGATCGCCAAGGCCGGAGTACCGTGCATGTCGATCATGAACATGCCGCCGCTGCCCTATCTGGCGCGCATTCCCGGCCTCGACGTCGATGCCTTGACGCAGTGCTACACCGATCACACGGTCTGGGACGGCTTCGATCCCCAACTGATGACCTTGTGCAGCCCCGATCCGCAGGCTTTCCGCCCGCCGGACGAAGAGGTAAACGTTTTGCAAGTCGCCCTGCCGACTAATTTCAAGGTGGCGCGGTTCGATTCCGACGCGCATACAGCGATCCTCAAGCAGATGCAGGCCGATATCGAAGCGATCCGCTTTGAGGTGGGCGACGGTGTGGTCGAATTGCCGGTCAAGCTCAAGGTGCACGATTCGGTTTTCGTGCCCCTGGCCAAGTGGAACATGTTGCTGACCGGCAACTACCGCTGCATCCAGGCCGAAGAGATGCGCTCGATCAAGGACGCCGTCCACAGCGACCTGGAAAAATCGCGCTCGATTTACAACTGGGTGGGGGCGTTGTGCCGGGCCATGGGGGCGTCGGAGGAAGACCAGGTGCCCTTCGACAAATACGCCGCCGCGGCTAACGGCCTCGTAAAACCGTCGTCGGCGGCGCGCGCCCTGCTGGCCGGCGCGCCGAACATCGAACGGACCGACTGTCTGGTGAGAACCATCGCGGCGGGGAAGTGCATGCAGTCCGATGCCGTCGACGAATCGGTCGCCCTGGTCGACGGCTGGCTGGAGAAAAATCGCCAGAAAACCTGATCCTTCGACCGGCGGACGCCCAGGCCCGCCCGGCCGCGCCTATTCGGCGGCGGCGCGGTCGGTCTTGAGAAGCCCCAGGCCGTCGAGGACGGCGCGCACCTGGTCCTCTTCGGCCGCCGTCAGGGGCTGCAGGGGCCGGCGCGGATAGCCGCCGGGGCGGCCCAGGATGTTCATCGCCGCCTTCATGGTGGCGGGTCCCGTGCCGATCTTGCCGAGGGCTGAGTCCAGCGCCAGGGTGCGTTCCTGCACCTTGCGCGCTTCGGCCAGCTTGCCGCCCGCCGAAAGCTCGTAGAGCGAAATTCCCTCGGCCCCCATGACGTGGGGGTCGAAGCTCGACACAAAGCCCTCGGCCCCCATCAGTACGGCGCCGAGCCCGCGCGAGGCGGAGCGTCCGGTGAACACGGTCATGCGATCACCGACCGCGGCCACCGTGCACTCGAATTGAACGAAGTCGGGCGTGCTCTGCTTGATGCCGCAGATGTATTCGATATCGGCCAGTTCCTCGCAGACATCGGCGGTGACGTCGAAGCCGGCCGCCTTGGGCGAGTTGTAGACCAGGATCGGCGTCTTGGCCTCGTCGGAGATCGCCTTGAAGTGGGCCACCACCTCGCGCCGGTTGGGCAGCGCATAGTAGGGCGGCATGATCATGACGCCCGAGACGCCGAGCGCGCCGGCCGCCTTGGTCAGTTCGATGACGTCTTCGGTGATGATGGAGCCGGTGCTGCCGATCACCGGGATGCGGCCCTGGGTGGTCTCCAGCGCCAGCTTGAACAGGCGCAGCCGGTCGTCGCCCTTGAGCGCCCAGGATTCGCCGTTCGAGCCCGAGACGACGCAGCCGTGAATGCCTTCCGACATCAGGATCTCGATGTTTTCGATGAACTTCTTCTCGTCGATCTCGCCGTCCTTGGTGAAGGGCGAGACCAGGGCCGGGTAGTTCCCCCGCCAGGCAACCTTACCGTTGTTCATGTCCCATTACTCCTGTGTGTCAGTCGTCCGCCACCGGCACCACGCCGTTGAGGGCCAGCCTGCCGCCGTCGCCATAGAGGCACTGTCCGGTGATATAGGACGATGCGTCGGAGGCCAGGAAGACGGCGATGCTCGCCACCTCGGCGACCTCGCCGCAACGCCCGATCGGCGTCCGCGAGAGGATGTTCTTGCGCGCCGCCTCGTCGGTTATGATGGTTTTTAGCATATCCGTCAGAATGCTGCCCGGCCCGATGGCGTTGACGCGCACGCCGCGCGCCGCCAGTTCGACCGCCATGCCGCGGGTTATCTGATTGATGCCGCCCTTGGAGACGCAGTAGGGAAGCTGGCCGGGAATGGTCACGACGGCGTTGATCGAGGACATGTTGATGATGCTCCCCGATCCCTGTTCGACCATCTGGCGGGCCGCTGCCTGGCCGACCAGGAAAGTGCCTTTGAGGTTGACGCGCAGAACGGAATCGAAATTTTCCTCGGTCAGTTCCAGGACATCGGCGCCGTGCAGGATACCGGCGTTGCTGACGCAGATGTCGAGGCGACCGTGGCGGCCGACGGTATTGGCGACAAGGCCGCGCACCGCCGCCCCGTCGCCGACGTCGCAGGCCATGAATTCCGCCCCATCGAGCGCCGCCGCCGTGGCCTCGCCTCGTTCGGTATCGACATCGGCCAGGACCACCTTGGCGCCCTCGGCGGCAAAGGCGGCGGCGACGCCCGCGCCGATTCCCTGCGCCGCCCCGGTGACGATGGCGACCTTGTCTTTGAGACGCATCTTCCCCTCCCTGTTCGCTGGGTTCGGGCACTATAGCGCGTGGCACCGGGTGGGCCAGAAAAAAGCTCGGCTGCGCGCCGCCTGGGCCATCGCGGCGTTGTCTTGGGCGGGGGTTTGCGTTTAATGTCGGGCACTCCCGGGCGCTGGGACGCGCCGATCAGGGGGGCGACCAAGGAGGAACCATTGAGCCAAAACCAACTTTCGGGCGCGGAAGCGTTTGTCCGAATGCTGCAATTGCATGGCGTGAAGCACATTTTCGGCCTGTGCGGCGACACCACCTTGCCGCTTTACGACGCCCTTTATCAGCTCGACCACGGCATGAACCATATCCTGACCCGCGACGAGCGCTCGGCCAGCTACATGGCCGACACCTACGCCCGGGTCAGCGGCCGGGTCGGCGTCTGCGAAGGGCCGAGCGGCGGCGGCGCCACCTATATCCTGCCCGGCGTCGTCGAGGCCAACGAGTCCTCGATTCCCGTGCTTGCCATCACCAGCGACATCTCGGTCGCCAGCCGCGGACACTTCGCGCTCACCGAGCTCGATCAGAACGGCCTGTTCAGGCCGCTGTGCAAGTGGAACACGGTGATCGACCAGGCGGCCACCATTCCCGAACTTATCCGCAACGCCTTCACCGAAATGACGACGGGCCGGCCCGGGGCGGCCCATCTGGGCCTGCCTTACGACGTGCAGAAGGCGCCGGTCGACGAGGAAAGCGTGTGGGCCGACGAAAGCCTTGGCGTCTATCCGTCGCGCCGCTTCGGCCCCGACATGGCAACGGTCAAGGCGGCCGCCGATGCCATCCTGACGGCCAAGGAGCCTCTCATCATCTGTGGCGGCGGGCCGATCAACTCGGGCGGCGAGGCGGCATTGGTCGAGCTTGCCGAAGTCCTCGAGGCCCCCCTGGCAACCTCGGTCAGCGGCCAGGGTACGATCCCCGACGACCACCCGCTGGCCGTCGGCGTCGTCGGTTCCAACGGCGGCGTCATGGCGACCCGCGAGATGGTCATCGCCGCCGACATGATCATCTATGTCGGTTGCCGCGCCGGTTCCGTGACGACCGAGCGCTGGCGCTTTCCGGCCCAGGGTACCCGCATCGTCCACATCGACGCCGACCCCGCCGTCATCGCCGCCACCTATCAGACCGAGGCGGCGGTCATCGGCGACGCCAAGCTGTGTATCGAGGCGCTGCTCGACGAGGTAAAGGGGCGCATTTCCGAACCGCCCAAGCGCAAGCTGGGTAAAACGGCGGTGGCCAAGGCCAAGGCCGAAAAGTGGGCGGCCTTCGACGAGCTGGCGCGCTCCGACGACCGGCCCATCAAGCCCGAACGCATAATTGCCGCCCTTCAGGACGTGTTGCCGGACGACGCCGTCATCGTCGGCGATCCGGGCACGCCATGTCCCTATCTGTCGGCTTTCTACAAGATCCGCAAGACCGGCCGCACGGTCTTTTCCAACCGCGCCCACGGGGCGCTGGGCTACGCCCTGCCGGCGGTGGTCGGCGCCTACTATGGACGGCCCGAGGCCAAGTGCCTGAGCGTCAGCGGCGACGGCAGCTTCGGCATGGCCGTCGGCGAGCTGGAAACCATCGCCCGGCTCAACATTCCGGTAACCATGATCGTCGTTTCCAACGGCGTCTACGGCTGGATCAAGGCGGGTCAGAAAAGCGGCTTCGGCGGACGCTACTATTCGGTCGACTTCAGCCAGACCAACCACGCCAAGGTCGCCCAGGCCTACGGCATCAAGGTCTGGCACGTCGAGGACCCGGCCGACCTCAAAGGGGCGCTCGCCAAGGCCGTCGAACACGATGGACCGACCCTGGTCGATATCGTCGCCCAGCCCCTGCACGAGGCGCGGGCGCCGGTCTCGGAGTGGGTGGCGTAAATTGTCCGCGCCATCCCAACGCCGGGCCCACGGCGGCAAGACCATCTATGGCGCGCGTATCGGTGTCGTCATGGTGGACACCGTCTTTCCCCGCATGCCGGGGGACTTCGGCAACATGGTCACCTGGCCCTTTCCGGTAATGATCAAGATCGTGCGCGGATACAGCCCGACCAAGGTGACCACCTTGCCGGCCGAGGAGATGATGGAGCCCTTCGCCGTCGCCGCCGAGGAACTGGTGGCCGAGGGCGCCGACGGCATTACCTCGAGCTGCGGCTTTCTATCGCTGGTCCAAGAGGAACTGCGCCGGCGCTGCGGGGTGCCGGTGGCGGTCTCGGCCCTCATGCAGGTGCCCTTCATCGAACGCCTGCTGCCGCCCGGAAAACGGGTCGGCGTCCTTACCGTCAGTACCCGGCTTTTGGAGGAACGCCACCTGGTGGCGGCGGGGGCGGCGGCGGACACACCGCTCGGCGGTTGCGAGAACGGCAGCGAGTTCGTCCGCATCTTCGCCGCCGACGACCAGGTCGAAGTGGACGCGGCGGCGGCCGAACGGGATGTCTTGCAGGCCGGCGATGAATTGATGGCCCGCCATCCCGAAATCGCCGCCGTGGTCTTGGAATGTACCAACCTGCAGCCCTTCACCCGGGCGCTCCGCGACCATATCGGCGTCCCCGTCTACGACGCCTACAGCTTCGTCTGCTGGTTCCACGCCGGCCTGGCGCCGCGCGACTTCGGCCATCCGGGCAGCGCGCCCAGTCCCTGGCGCGAACGCTGAAACCGGCCACAGGGGGAAACCGAACGATGAAAACCACGCCCAGGCGGAAACGCGATCTGGAAGGGCGCTCGGCGGCTTCCGGCGGCAACCCCGCCGAAGAGGTTGGCACAGGATCGCGTCTGGCCCACGGCGGCAAGACCATCTATGGCGCGCGGGTCGGTATCCTGATGCTCGACACTGTTTTCCCGCGCGTTCCCGGCGACCTCGGCAACGCCACTACCTGGCCTTTTCCGGTGCTCTTCAAGGTGGTTCACGCGGCGACGCCGCAGCGCACCAACGCCGAGCGCGAAGCGTGGATCATCGATGCCTTCGTCGAGGCGGGTAGGGAACTGGTCGCCGAGGGCGCCGACGGACTGACCACGAGCTGCGGTTTTCTCTCTCTCTTCCAGGACCGGCTGGCGGCTCAGTGCGGGGTGCCGGTGGCCGCTTCGTCGCTGATGCAGGTACACTTTGTCGAGCGCCTATTGCCGCCGGGCCAGCGCGTCGGGGTCATCACCGCCAACACCGAAATCCTGGGGGCCGAACACCTGGAGGCCGCCGGGGCGTCGCCCGAGACGCCGGTCGTGGGGGCGCAGGAGATCGGCACCGCCTGGCCGCCGAGCCGCATCCCGATCGACGACCCAAAGTGGGACATGGCGCGGGCCGAGGCCGACATCCTGGACGCCGGAGACAAATTGGTCTCCCAACACGCCGATATCGGCGCCGTCGTCCTGGAATGCACCAACATGCCGCCCTTCGCCCGCTTATTGAGCGAGCATTTGCGCCTGCCGGTCTATGACATCTACAGCTTTATTTGCTGGTTCCACGCCGGCCTGGCGCCGCGCGACTTCGGCCATCCGGGCAGCGCGCCCAGGGAATACCGCGAGCGCTGAGAAATGACGATCGAGGATACCAGGCACGACCGCGTCGCCCACGGCGGCAAGACGGTCTATGGCGCGCGGGTCGGCATCCTCATGCTGGACACCCTTTTCCCCCGCATTCCCGGCGACATGTGCAACGCGCTCACCTGGCCGTTTCCCGTCCTGTTCAAGGTGGTGCGAAACGCCACCGCCGCCAGTGTCGCCGAGCGATCCCAGAGCATGCGCGATGACTTCATGGCGGCGGGCGAGGAACTGGTAGCCGAGGGCGCCGACGGCATCACCACCAACGTCGGGTATCTGTCGCTCTTCCAGGACGAGCTGGCGGCGCGCTGTGGCGTGCCGGTGGCCGCTTCGTCGTTGATGCAGATTCCCTTTGTCGAGCGCCTGTTGCCGCCCGGCAAGAGGGCCGGTGTTGTCACCTTTTCCACCGCGACGTTGGAGGCCGATCACTTGGTGGCGGCCGGGGCACGCCCCGACACGCCGGTGGCCGGCACCGAAAACGGTGTCGAGTTTTGCCGCTTCATCCGCGACAACGACACGCGCATGGATGTCCGGGCGGCCGAACGCGACCTGTTGGACGCCGGGCGCGACCTGGTCGGCCGGCATCCCGAGGTCGGGGCCGTGATTTTGGAATGCACCAATATGACACTCTACGCGCGGGCGATGAGCGAGGCTCTCGCCATGCCCGTCTATTCGATCTACAGCTTCGTCTGTTGGTTCCACGCCGGTTTGGCGCCACGCGACTTCGGCCACCCGGGAAGCACGCCCGGCGAATGGCGCGGTTGATAATGAAGATGACAAAATGGCGCGACATCGAAGGACGGGCGGCCGGCATCGGCGCCGGGACGGCATCGCGCCGCGCCTTCGGCGGCAAGACGGTTTATGGCGCCCGGGTCGGAATCCTGGTCCTCGATTCCCCCTATCCCCGTATTCCGGGCGATAGCGGCAACGCGCTCACCTGGCCCTTTCCCGTGCTCTACAAGGTGGTGCGGGGCGCCACCGCGTCGCGCGTCGTCGTCGGGCGTGCCGAAGGCCTGCTCGGTGCCTTCCTCGATGGAGCCACGGAGCTTGTCGAGATGGGCGCCGACGGCATCACCACCACCTGCGGCTTTCTATCGCTCTACCAGGCCGAACTGGCCGCCCATTGCGGTGTGCCGGTGGCGGCCTCGTCGCTGATGCAGATTGCGGCGGTGGCGAGCCTCCTGCCGCCTGGAAGGACGGTCGGGGTCATCACCGTCTCGGCATCCGATCTCTCGGTCGAGCATCTGGTCGCGGCCGGCGCGCCGGTCGATACGCCGGTGGTCGGAGCCGACGGCTGGCCGTTTCTCGAGGAACCGAAGGACGCCCGGCCGGCTGTCGATATCGCCCATTGCGAAAACCTGGTGCTGAACGCGGGACGGGACTTGGTGGCGCGCCATCCGGCGGTCGGCGCCGTGGTCTTGGAATGCACCCGCATGGTGCCCTTCGCCGCGGCCCTGAGGGCCGAGATCGGCGTGCCGATTTATGATATTTACAGTTTCGTCAGTTGGTTCCAGGCCGGCTTGGCGCCACGTGATTTCGGCCATCCGGGAAGCGCGCCCGGCGACTGGCGCGAACGCTAAGTCCGACGAACAGGGGAGGGCAAACCATGGACAAAGTCGCAACTGAAGGAATTAGCCTGGAAGAACAGGCCCAGCCGAGCCGCATTGCTTATGGCGGAAAGACCGTCTATGGCGCCCGCATCGGATTGCTGATGCTCGACACCGATTTCCCGCGCATTCCGGGCGACCTGGGCAATGCGGAGACTTGGCCCTTTCCCTTGCTCTACCGGGTGATCCGGGGCGCGACGCCGAAAAGCGTCAACACCGACCGCGAGGCATGGATCCTCGACGCCTTCATCGAGGCGGGCAAGGAAATGGTGGCCGAGGGCGCCGACGGCCTGACCACCAGTTGCGGATTCTTGAGCCTTTACCAGGCCGATCTCGCCGCCGCCTGCGGCGTGCCGGTGGCCGCCTCGTCGTTGATGCAGGTGCCCTTCGTCGAGCGACTGCTGCCGCCGGGCAAACGGGCCGGCATCCTCACCATGACGACCAACATCTTGCAGGCCGATCATCTGGAATCGGTGGGCATCGCCCCCGACACGCCGGTGGAGGGGTGCCAGGACGGAAAGGAATTTCACCTGGTGCCGCGCCGCGGCGATCAATTCATGGATGTCGGGCTTTGCGAGATTGACGTGCTGGAGGCCGGCGAGGCCCTGGTCCGCCGCCATCCGGAGGTCGGCGCCGTGGTCATGGAATGCACCAATATGCCGCCCTTCGCCCGGGCCCTCAGTGAGCACATCGCCATGCCCGTCTTCACAATTTACACATTCCTGACCTGGTTCCACGCCGGCCTGGCGCCGCGCGACTTCGGCCATCCCGGCAGTGCGCCGCGTCCGTGGCGCGAGCGGTGAGGGCGCCATGAAAGTCGCATCGCTGAAGACTGAGGGCCGCGACGGCCGGTTGGTCGTCACCTCGCGCGACCTGAGCCGCTGCGTGGCGGTACCCGACATCGCGCCCAGCCTGCAAGCGGCGCTCGACGACTGGGCCGACGCGGCGCCGCGCCTCGAAGCGGTCTACCAGCGCTTGAACGCGGGCACCGTCGCCGACGCCCAACCCTTCGATCCCCTTGCCGCCGCCTCGCCCCTGCCCAGGGCCTACCAGTTCGTCGACGGATCGGCATATGTCCATCACATCCAACGCGTGCACAAATCGCGCGGCAGCGTCATGCCCGAGAGCTTCTGGACCGACCCGTCGATGTACCAGACCGGTTCGGACTCCTTCGTCGGGCCTTGCGATCCGATGCGTGCCGCCGACGAGGCCTGGGGTCTCGATTTCGAGGCCGAGGTCGCGGTCATCACCGACGACGTTCCCATGGGCGTCGACGCGGCGGGTGCCGCCGGCCACATCGTTCTCTTCATGCTGCTCAACGACTTCAGCCTGCGCAACCTGATCGTCGCCGAAAAGGCCAAGGGCACCGGGTTTCTTCAGTGCAAGCCGACATCGGCGTTCTCGCCGGTGGCGGCGAGCGCCGACGAACTGGGCCCGGCGTGGGACGGTGGGCGGCTTCATCTGCCCCTGGTCAGCCACGTTAACGGCGCCCCCTTCGGCCAGCCCGACTGCGCCCGGGACATGACCTTCGATTTCCCCACCCTTATCGCCCACGCCGCCAAGACCCGTGCCCTTGGCGCCGGCACCATCATCGGCTCGGGTCCGGTGTCCAACGACGACCATTCGAAGGGATTTTCGTCGCTCACCGAGAAGCGCATCACCGAAACCATCGAGGACGGCGAGGCGAAGACGCCCTTTTTGCGCTTCGGCGATCGGGTGCGCATCGAGATGCCGGGCGTCGACGGCGCCTCCATCTTCGGCGCCATCGATCAAGAGGCGGTGCGCTACGAAGGGCCATAGGGCATTTTCATGTTGATAAAAACCGGCGCCAGCCCGCACCCCCACCCGGCATGACGTCGACAACGGGCTTCGACGTGGCCGTCGTCGGCGGCGGGGTGATGGGATGTACGGTGGCGCTGCATCTGGCCCGGGGAGGCATGCGCGTCGCGGTCCTGGAACGCCACGGCTTGTGTACCCATGCCTCGGGCATCAACGCCGGCACGCTTTCCATGCAGCATCCGCCGCATCCCAGGCTGGTCCCCTACGCACTGGGCGGGCGCGATCTGTGGCGGACATCCGGCGATTGGCTGGGTACCGAGGTCGGTTTTCGGGAGCGCGGCGGCCTGGTCCTGGCTTTTACCGATGAGGAGGCGGAGGCGCTGGAGACGCACATGGCCGAACGCAAGGCGGCCGGTTCGCCCATCGAAGTGGTCTCGGCGGGCCGGGCGCGGGAGATCGAGCCCGGCCTTTCCAAGCATCCGGTATTGGCTTCCTATTGCGGCCTCGACGGCTTTGCCAATTCCAGCCTGCTCGGCGGCGCCTTTCGCGCCGCCCTCAAGGGCGCCGGCGCCGAAGTACGCGAACGCGCCCTCGTCACCGTCATCGAGCGTGCCGGCGATGGATTCGCCGTCCATGCCGACGCCGTCATCGGCGCGCGCCGCGTGGTGCTTGCCACCGGCGTATGGAGCACCCAGCCGTTGAAGTGGCTCGGTCTCGCCGCCCCCATCGGTTTTGTGACCAACCAGATGGCGGTCAGCGAACGCATGGACCGGGTCGTGAGCCGGATGATCGGCGTCGTGGCCGGGAACCTGTCCTTGAAACAGGTCGATAACGGAACGGTGCTCATTGGCGGCGGCTGGCAGGGCCTGGGCCACCCCGGGACAGAAGGGACCGCGATCTTGCGCCACAACCTGATCGGCAACCTGCGCATGGCGCGCCATGCCGTGCCCGCCCTGGGCCCGGCGCGCATTGCGAGGACCTGGATCGGGTTTCGCGATGATACGCCGGACCGCCTGCCCCTGGTCGGCCCGCTGCCCGGCGCCGCCGGGGCCTTCCTCATCGCCGGCGTGCGCGACGGCTTCACCGTCGGTCCCTTCATCGGCAAGGTGCTGGCCGATTCCATCCTGGGCCGAGAGCCCGAGCAGCCGATCTTCGATCCGGCTCGGCTCGTCGTGGCGGCGCCGTCATGACCGGGTCCGGGCGGTACGATGCCGCGATCGCCGGCGGCGGGCTCTTGGGGTGCCTCACGGCGCTCAAATTGGCAGAGGGCGGCATGCGCGTCGTTGTGATCGAGCGCGGCGGCCTGTGCCGGGGCGCATCCGGTGTCAATGCCGGTACGATCTCCCTCCAATTCGTCGAACCCGAAGCCGTTCCCTACGTGCGCAAGGGCCGTGAACTGTGGCAAGCGGCGGGCGATTGGCTGGACCGGGATTTGGAATTTGTTTCCAAGGGCGTCCTGACCTTGGCCTTCACCGAAGCCGAGGCAGAGCTTTTGGCGGCCAAATCGGTAGAAAAGAATGCGGCCGGCGCGCCCAACGAGATCGTGACCTTGGAAAACGCCCGGCGCATGGAACCCAGCCTGTCTGAACATCCTGTGTTGGTTTCATATTGTGCCTTGGATGGCTGGATCCCGGCCAATCTCGCCGGCCGTGCCGTCGGCCGGGCGCTGCGCCTGGCCGGCATCGAGGTCAGGGAAGGGGTGCCGGTCGAGGGTATCGAGCCGAGCGGCATCGGCTATGTTCTCGATGCCGGCGGTGAGGCCGTCGCCGCCCGGCGCGTCGTTCTGGCGGGCGGCGCCTGGCTGATTCCCATGGTGCGCTGGCTGGGCTTCGATCTGCCCTTGGGTTGCGCCGTCAACCAGATCATCGTCACCGAGCGCATGGCGCACTTTCTTGGTTCGACAATCGGTGTGGCGCGGCGCGGGCTGACCTTGAAGCAGGCGCCCAACGGCACGGTGCTGATCGGCGGCGGATGGCAGGGCGAGGGCGATCCCGAGCGCGGAACCGTGGCCCTGATTGCCAGGAATATGAGAGGGAACATAAAGCTTGCTCGCCACTGCGTTCCGGCCTTGGATGGTGTGCGGGCGGTGCGCATTTGGCTCGGCCTGCAAGACAAGTCGCCCGATGATCTGCCGGTGTTCGGGCCGCTGCCCGGAAGGGACGATGCCTTCATCATCGCCTGCGCCCACAGCGGCTTTACCATGGGTCCCTACGTCGCCGGCCTGCTGGCCGACGTGATCCTGGGCCGCGAGCCCGAGATGCCGCTGTTCGATCCGGCCCGCCTGCTGGCGGTGGGGGACAAATGACGAAGTCACCCTACGACGTTGCCGTCCTGGGCGGCGGCATCCTGGGCTGTACCGTCGCGCTTTTTTTAGCGCGCGGCGGCATGCGGGTGGCGGTTATCGAGCGTGGGGCATTGTGTCGCGAAGCATCGGGACGCAACGCCGGCGGACTGGCGATTCAGGTCAAACCGGCGGCCCTGATTCCCTATGCCCTCAAGTCGTGGGAGCTGTGGCGGACCACCGCCGACTGGCTGGGCGCCGAGGTCGGCTTTGAGGTCCGTGGCGGCCTCACGTTCGCCTTCGATGAGGCCGAGGCGGAGATGTTGGAGAGCCGCACCAAGGCGCGTCAGGCGGCCGGCGCCCCGATTGAGATCATCGGCCCCAACCGGGCGCGCGAGATCGAGCCGGGATTCACCGGCACGGCCGCTCTTGCCTCCTACTGCGCCCTCGATGCGTTTGCCGATTCCACCCTCACCGGCTTTGCCTATCGTGGCGCCCTGGCCCGCGCCGGGGTCGCCATTATGGAGAACACGGCCGCCACCGGCATAGACCGGAACGGCGACGGTTTCGCCGTGAATACCGCCGGCGCGCCGATTCGGGCCCGGCGCCTGGTCCTCGCCGGCGGCGTGTGGTTGGTCGAGATGGCGCGCTGGTTGGGGATCGACATCCCGATCCGCTGCGCCGTGCCGAGCGTGACCGTCACCGAACGCATGCCGCCGATCTTCCGCGCCATCATCGGGGTGGCGTCGGGCCGCCTGACGCTCAAGCAGGCGGCCAACGGCACCGTCCTCATCGGCGGTGGCTGGCAGGGGACGGGCGATGCCCGGCACGGCGGTCTCGACGTGATTTCCGAAAACCTGATCGGCAACCTGCGCCTTGCCCATCACGTCATCCCCGGCCTGGCCCAGGCACGGGTGGCACGCACCTGGCTCGGACTTGAGGCCCACGCCCCCGATTCCATGCCCCTGGTCGGCCCCCTGCCCGGGATTGGAAATGCCTTCGTCATCGGCTGTGTCTGGGGCGGTTTTTCTCACGGGCCCCTGGTGGGCCGGATGTTGGCCGATGAGATCCTCGGCCGCGAGCCCGAGATGCCGCTGTTCGATCCACGGCGTTTGTTCAGAAACGATCCGCCCGATACGGGGTGAGGTCCAGGCCCGGCGTCTGGCCGGCCGCCAGTTCGCTGATCAGGCGCCCGGTGATCGCCCCCATGGTGAGACCGGTATGACCGTGCCCGTAGGCAAGAAGGACTGAACCATTGCCCGGGGCCGGGCCGATTACGGGCAGCGAATCGGGCGTTGACGGGCGATGTCCGCTCCACGGTTCGCCGCCGTCCGCGACCAGCCCCGGCATGACGGCACGGGCGTGTTCGACGACCAGGTCCGCCAGGGCGTAATTGGGGGGTGCGGTGATGCCGGCGTGTTCGGCGATGCCGCTCACCCTGATACCGAGCTCCATCGGCGTGATCAGGGCGTTGCGATCGACGGAGATCACCGGATAGCGCAACGAAACGCCGCTTTCGGGCAGCATCATGTGATAGCCGCGCTGGGATTCGAGGG
The DNA here is from genome assembly GCA_030746775.1 of Rhodospirillales bacterium. Lineage (GTDB taxonomy): Bacteria > Pseudomonadota > Alphaproteobacteria > Rhodospirillales > JASLLZ01 > JASLLZ01. The sequence goes on from JASLLZ010000056.1 coordinate 17,081, forward strand.
GCACCTTGACGCCCAATTGCGCCGCCAGGGCGCGCGACCAGATACCGGCGGCAAGCACCACAAGGTCGGCCTCGTGACGGCCGGTTTCGGTGATGACCCGAGGCGCGGCACCGGTGGCGTCCTCGATGGTGAGGACGGTTTCCTTGAGCAAGGTGCCGCCGCCTTGCACGAAGTGCTCAACCAGCTCTTGGGTCAGACGCAACGGGTTGGGGCAATGGCCGAGGTCGGGCAGGAAGACGGCACGATGGACGCGGGGGCCGAGGGCCGGCTCGTGTTCGCGTGCCTCGTCGCCGGAAAGCTCCTCGATGCGGGCGCCACCGTCGCGGCGTACCTGGCGGTCGAAGGCGCCGCCTTCGTAAGAACGCTCGCTCTCGTAAACGAAGATTTTGCCATGGGTCTCGATCAGGCCCTGGGCGCCGGCCTCGGCAAGGATTGGATCGAAGGCCCCCATGGCGTTGTTCAAGAGCGCCTTGCGCGCCGCGATGATCTTGGCCACGCGCCGCGGTCGGCCGGCCATGAGGAAACGCATGAACCAGGGAAACGAACGGGGAAATTGGCCGGGGCGTACCTGCAGTGCGCTTTTCCTATCGATCATCATGGCGGGAATCTTGCGCCACAGGCTGGGCAGGGATTGGGGCGCGAAGGACGTAAGACCGATGCTGCCGGCATTGCCGAACGAGCAGGCCTCGCCCGGAGCATCGCGCTCGATCAAGGTCACGGCGAAGCCGGCGCGCTTCAGATAAACGGCGCAGCAAGTGCCGACGATGCCGGCGCCAACTACGATTACTGAGCGTCCGCCGCCGGCGGGATCTGGCGATTTCGACATGGATTTCCCCCCCTAGGTCAAGGCCGTCACGATAGGACAGGGCCCCATCCGGGGGCAATGGGAAACGGCCTGGAGCGCGCCCCGCCTTTACGGTTTTTTAATGCCGTCAGGAGATACTGACGGCGGGACAATTTGGGCGACAGTGGCGGAAGGTGCCGAAGCGGCATGGATTTCAGCAAGATCACCATCCTCTCGGCGATGAAAAAGCGCCTTGCCTGGCTTGGCCAACGCCAGGAAATCCTGGCCCAGAACATCGCCAACGCGGACACGCCGGGGCAGAAGGCAAAGGATCTGGCGCCGCTCGACTTCAAGAAACTCGTCGGGCGCGAAAATCGCCAGATTGCCATGCGCCGGACCAACAAGTCGCACCTGACCGGCGGCTTCAAGCCGCCCCGCGATTTTGACGAAAATGAGACCAAGAAACCCTATGAGACGGCGCCCGCCGGCAATGCCATCATCTTGGAGGAACAGATGATGAAATTGGGCAAGACCAGTGCCGACCACAAACTGATGACCGAACTGTACAAAAAGCATATGGCCATGTTCAAGATCGCCATCGGCAAGGCCTGACGAGGAGAACCGATTTACCATGGCCGAGATCGACAATCTGTTTCGTTCCATGCGCATTTCCGCCGCCGGCATGAATGCCCAGGGAACGCGGCTCAGGGTCATCGCCGAAAACATCGCCAACGCCGATTCCCTGGGCCAGACCCCCGACGATTCGCCCTATCGGCGCAAGACGGTGACGTTTCGCAACGAGCTCGACCGCTCGATCGGCCTGGACACCGTTCGCGTCAACAAGATCGGCACCGATCGTTCGGAATTCGAAAAACGCTATGACCCCAATCACCCGGCCGCCGATCCCGACGGCTATGTCTTGGTGCCCAACGTCAATACGCTGGTCGAAATGATGGACATGCGCGAGGCGCAACGCTCCTACGAGGCGAACCTCAGCGTTATCAAGGCCTCGCGGAAGATGCTCAACAGCACCATCGAGGTCCTGCGCTAAGAGCAAATCCCGAGCGGATGGAACCATCCGCGACGACGTATTTGCGGTTAAAGCAAGGAGTTAGAGAATTTTCGGTGAACGCATGTGAATGGAAAATGCTCTAGGAACCGCCGGCCACCGGTAAAGAGGGACATTGAGGAAGAGGAGTAAGAGATGGCGAGCCCCCTGCAGAACATCAACCAAGCGGTGACCGCCTACGTCAACGCATCGAAGGGGAACGGGTCGGGCCTGGAGGCGCGCGACACGCGGCCGAGCGGCGAGTTCGCCGACCTGGTCAAGGGGGTGCTTGAGAAATCCATCGAAAACGGCCAGGCCAGCGAGGGCCAATCCATGGACGCCATCAACAACCGCGCCGACCTCAATAATGTGGTTACCGCCGTGGCCGAGGCGGAGTTGACGCTGCAGACCGTGATGGCGGTGCGCGACAAGGTCATGGAGGCCTATAAGGAAATCCTCCGCATGCCCATTTAGGGTGCGAACCCCCCGATGGACGATATCACCGTCATCGACGTCGGCAGCCAGGCCCTTTTCGTCGTTCTCAAGACATCGGGGCCGATCATGCTGTCCGGCCTCGTCATCGGCCTCATCATCTCCTTGTTTCAGGCCCTGACGTCGATTCAAGAGATGACCCTGACCTTCGTTCCCAAAAACATGGTCATCTTTTTTTCCATCGTCATTTTCCTGCCCTTCATGATCACCACGGTCGTGGAGTTCGGGCGCTCTGTTTTTTCGCGCATCATCGGCCTTGGTTAGCCGGGCGCGATGCACGAATTTCTTGCCCTCAACATCTTCGGCTTTCTTCTTATCTTCGCGCGCATCGGCATCGCCATGTCCCTGTTGCCCGGTTTCAGCGCTGCTTACGTCAATATCCGCATCAGGTTGTTGTTCGCGCTTGCCATCAGTTTCATCCTGGCGCCCGTTCTGGCAAGCCGCCTGCCGGGTTTGCCGGCGACCCCGGCGGGACTTGGCCTCCTGGTTCTTGGCGAGATCGTCATCGGCGCCTTCCTGGGCACGGTGGCGCGCGTCATCGTGGCGGCGCTGCAGGTTGCCGGGACGGTTATCTCCCTGGTTTCGTCGATGGCCAACGCCCTGATCCAGGACCCCATCGTCAATCAGCAAACATCGACGATTTCGGGCTTCCTCAGCACCATCGGTGTCTTGCTTATCTTCGTCACCGACATGCACCACATGATGCTGCGCGCCGTGTTCGACAGTTATACGCTGTTCCTGCCCGGCCACGCGCTGACCATCGGCGACATGGCCCTGCTCGTCGCGCGGCATGTGTCCGACAGCTTCGCCCTTGGCCTTCAGCTTGCCTCGCCGCTGGTCGTCACCGGATTCACCTATTACCTGGGCCTTGGATTGCTGACCAGGCTTATGCCTCAAATGCCGGTGTTCTTCGTCGGTCTGCCGATACAGATCGTTGTCCAGATTTCCGTCCTGTTCCTCACCCTTTCCGGGATCATGCTGGTCTTTTTGTCGCGCTTCTGGGAGGGCCTCGGCGCCTTCCTTGCTCCGTAGGGTAGCGCCATGGCGGAAGACGACGCCTCAAAAACAGAAGACCCGACAGCCAAGAAACTGCAGAAAGGCCGCGAAGAAGGCAACGTGGCCATGTCGATGGAGATCAAGAGTTGGATGATCCTCATGGGCAGCGCCTTCGCCGTGGCCGTCTTCGCGCCCTGGATGATGCGTGGCGTCAGCCACGTCGGGTCGACATTCATCTTCGAGGCGCACGCCGTTCCGATGGATTTTCCTCACTTGCGTCTGATGTTCTCGGACATCTTCATTCGCCTCGGCATCATTCTCGGCCCCCTGATGGCACTGCTGGTATTCCTCGCCATATTCGCCAGCGTTGGCCAAAGCGGCTTTGTGTATTCGCCGAAGAAAATGAAGCCCAAGCTGTCCAAGTTCTCGCCCAAGTCGGGCATCAAGAAGATCATCTCGGTAAAATCGTTCATCGGGTTCGTCAAGGGCATCTTCAAGCTTACCATCGTCACCGCGGTCGCCTTTGGCCTGGCGGTTCCCCTGCTCAAGGACTTGGAACTCATTCCCGGCTTCGAACTGGTTGACACGCTGGACCGCATGCACGACGTGGCGATGGTGTTGCTGTCGGCCACCGTGGCGGTGATGGCCGCCATCGCCGCCCTCGACTTCATGTACCAGCGCTATGCCTTCATCAAGCAGATGAAAATGACCAAGCAGGAGGTCAAGGACGAGCACAAACAGTCCGAGGGCGACCCCATCGTCAAGTCGCGCATCCGCCGGCTGCGCCATGAACGCGCCATGCAGCGCATGATGGCGGCGGTGCCCCGGGCCGACGTGGTGATTACCAACCCGACCCACTACGCCGTGGCGCTGGAATACAAGATGGAAACCATGCCGTCGCCCAGGCTGATCGCCAAGGGCATCGACGAAGTGGCCCACCGTATTCGCGACGTGGCCGAGGAAAACGACGTTCCCGTGGTCGAGAACCCGCCTCTGGCGCGGGCCCTTTATTCGGCCGTGGAACTGGACGAGGAGATCCCGGCCGAGCATTATAAGGCGGTGGCCGAGGTCATCGGATACGTCATGCGCCTGAAAGGACAATTGCCTCCCCAATGAGCGGGCCGACGCAATGACGCGAGACGAACGGGCGACGGCGGACCCCGTCGCGGATAGGGTTGCGGAGCCCGCGCCGGGCGGGAAGTCCCCCCATGGGCGCCTCCCCCATTGGCCAACCTGGCGGCCGGCCCTGGCCTGGCTTCTTGCCGCAATCGGCCTGGCCGCGGCTGCCTGGGGCCTACGGGGCGCGGGTTGGGCCGACGGCCTGGCGCCCGGGATCTTGGCCGTCCTGGCCGCCCTTGCCGGGGCCGGGGCGGCATGGTGCGCGGGCCGGGCCAAGGCGCCGGCCCGGGTGGCCGACCTTTTGTTCAACGCCGCCGAGAGCGCGCCCGAGGGTTACGCCATCGCCGCCCCCGGCGGCGCCTTTGTCTATGTCAATCGACGCTTCCGCGAGCTTCTCGCCCCGGCCGAGGGCGAGGTCATGAGCCTCGCGTCGTTGGAACGCCGGTTGCCCGTCTTCGACGTCCTCGGCGAAGAGGCGGCGAAGGAGCTCACCCGGGTCAAGGCGGCCGCCGCCGGCGGCGTCGCCGTCCACGCCGAAATTCCCCTGCTGGCCCGTTCGGGCGCCGTCGAGTGGCGCCGCGTTTCCGTCCAGCCGCTGCCGGCCGGCCGTTGGGGCGAAGCGTCGGGTCACGTCGTGTGGCGTTTCGAGGACATCACGGCGCGCCGCGAGGTCGAGGAAGTGCGGCGTCGCGAGGACGAAATGATGGCCGACTACCTGGACCATCTGCCGGTCGGATTTTTCTCGGCCGACAGCGAGGGCCGCATTCGTTTCGCCAACCATACCCTGGCCCGATGGCTGGCCTTGGATAGCGGGGAATTGCACGGAGAGGAGATTTTCTTTTCCCAGTTCGTGGTCGGCGCCGGCGGCGGCGACGCGGAACCGGGCAGCCATGGCGAGGTCACCCTGCGCCGGCGCGACGGCGGTACTTTCCGTGCCTATCTGGCGCAGTCGCAGATGAACGATTCCGATGGCGGCTTCGCCTATAGCCGCTCGGTGGTGCTGCGCGACGTGGCGCCCCTTGCCGATGCCGACGGCCTGGCCAATTCGGCGCAGCGCCTGCGCTGGCTGTTCGACGAGGCGCCGGTCGGCATCGCGCTGCTTGACCTGAAGGGCGAGGTGACCGAATGCAACCGGGCGCTGTTGAAGCTTCTCGGCCTGCACCGCGAGGCCCTGATCGGCCGGCCGTTCTCGGAGCGCATCAGCCTGGAAGACCGCGACGACGTGGCGGGACAGCTGTCCAAGGTGGTGATGGGCACGATCAAGGCCATCCATCTGGAGGTGCGCATGCCGCGCGCCGGTTCCGGCGACCTGGTGGCATCCCTCTATGCCAGCCCCATGGAGGACGTCGACGGCGAGGTGTCGGGCCTGGTCCTGCATTTCATCGACACCACCGAGCAGAAGCACCTGGAATCGCAGTTCGTCCAATCCCAGAAGATGCAGGCCGTGGGCCAGTTGGCGGGCGGCGTGGCCCACGACTTCAACAACCTGCTGACCGCCATGATCGGGTTCTGCGATCTGCTGTTGGAGCGCCACGGACCCGACGATCCTTCCTTCGCCGACATCATGCAGATCAAGCAGAACGTCAACCGCGCCGTCAACCTGGTGCGCCAACTGCTGGCGTTTTCGCGCAAACAGACCTTGCAGCCGGTCGTCCTCGACGTTACCGAGGCCCTGTCGGAGCTTTCCAACCTTTTGCACCGCCTGATCGGAGAGACCATCGAGCTCAACATCGAGCACGGGCGCGATTTGGGCGCGGTGCGGGTCGATCCGGGCCAGTTCGATCAGGTCATCATCAACCTTGCCGTCAACGCGCGCGACGCCATGCTTGGCGGCGGCACGCTGAGCATCCGGACTTCCAATGTCACCGTCGACGAGACCATGGAGCGGGGCGCCGATCTGATGCCGGCCGGAGACTACGCGCTGATCGAGGTGATGGATACCGGCGCCGGTATCTCGAAAGAAGACATCGGGCGCATCTTCGAGCCCTTCTTTTCAACCAAGGAGGTCGGCGCCGGCACCGGGCTCGGGTTGTCGACGGTCTATGGCATCATCCGCCAGACCGGCGGCTTCATCATCGTCGACAGCGCGCCGGGACGGGGAACCCACTTCAAAATCTACCTGCCCCGGTATGCGGCGGACGGCGATCCCAAGGCCACCGCCCAGGCCTTGCCGGCGGACGGGGCGGCCGAAGGCGCGGAGGCCGACCTGACCGGCAGCGGCACCGTGCTGTTGGTCGAGGACGAGGACGCGGTGCGCCTGTTCGGCGTCCGGGCCCTGCGCAACAAGGGTTACCGGGTGCTGGAGGCGAAGGACGGCGAGGAGGCGCTGGACGTCATCAACGCAACCGACCAGCCGATCGACCTGATCATCTCGGACGTGGTGATGCCGGGCATGGACGGCCACACCCTGGTGCGCCTGGTGCGCCACGAGCACCCCGGCGTCAAGATCATCTTGATCTCGGGCTACGCCGAGGACGTGGTGCCCGAGGAGATCGGCCGCGACCCCACCCTCCACTTCCTGCCCAAGCCGTTCAGCCTCAAATCCCTGGCCGGCAAGGTCAAGGAGGTCATGGCGGGGTAGGGGGTGGCGCGGCACTACCACTAGATCAGGATAAGGTTTGGTCCGGGTATCCTTCGACACGGCCCATCGGGCCTGCTCA
>JASLLZ010000057.1 GCA_030746775.1 Rhodospirillales bacterium
GCCATGGGTTGGGCTGACGCTGGAATCCATGTCGAGAATGATCTTCGTCGGCGGGTGCCGGTCATGAACCTTGTCGATCCACACCCCGTTCATGTCGGCCAAGGCTTCAACGTTCTCGTCGGTGGCCAGAAGCTCCGTCTCGAAGCGCCCCATCTGACTGGTAGAAGCAGCCTGTTTCGCGACGGCATGGCCGCCGACGATCCACCGCATGGCGGGATCACGGCCCAGACGGTCGGCATCGTTCACGTCGTCGTAGCCACCAAGACGGCCAAAGAGGGACTGGCGGAACTGTCCCGTCATGCCGTGCCGCCCGTTCTTGCCGGTGCGGCTGTCTCGGAAAAGACCCCCGGCAATCTCGGTCAGGCCAAGGGCATCGTCAAGCTCCCGATAGGCGAGAAATCCAGCGTCGGAAGTGACCTTGGAACCGTGGAACTCAAGCTTCAGTCGACGGTCGAAATCGACCCGCAAAGGGGACTTTCTGCCTTCACCCGCCGGGTGACATGAGACCTGTCTGTTATGATGTGTGTATAGCATTGATTCTTATAGCAGAATCACCCAAACAGGTCATCAATTTAGTAATCCATCTGGGCAATCCGGGTTTAAGCTCGGGGCCTGGCCCCATCGTCCGAGGAGGGAACCATGATCGTCGAACAGATCTGGACCGGCAACGCCTATCGCAACTTCAACTACCTGATCGCCTGTCCCGAAAGCGGCGAGGCTTTGGCGATCGACCCCCTCGACCACGAAAAATGCCTGGCCGCCGCCAAGCGCCGCGGCTGGAATATCACGGCGGTGCTCAATACCCACGAGCACGGTGACCATACCGGCGGCAACGGTGCGGTAATAGCCGCCACCGGCGCAACCCTGCTCGCCCATGCCAACGCCAAGGACAAGATCCCCGGCATCGACCGCGGCCTGGCCGCCGGCGATGTGATCAAGGTCGGCAAGACGGTGGAGCTTGAGACCCTGGACACGCCGGGCCACACCATGAGTCACGTCTGTTTGTTGTCACACACCGACACGCCGGCCCTGTTTTCCGGCGACACGCTGTTTAACGCCGGCGCCGGCAACTGCCACAACGGCGGCCATCCGCACGAGTTGTACGCCACCTTCGTCAGCCAGCTTGCCGTCCTTGGCGACAATACCCTGGTCTATCCCGGCCATGACTATATCGCCAACAACTTGGAATTCACCTTGGACCGCGAACCAGACAACGCCCGCGCGGCGGAACTCCTGGCCCAGGTCGAGTCTCAGGACACCAACGACGCCCTGGTTTCGACCCTGGCGCTGGAGAAGGAGATCAACGCCTTCTTCCGGCTGCACAACCCGACGGTGATCTCGCGTTTGCGCGAGGCCTTCCCGGACCTCCCCGACGAGCCCGACGCCGAGACGGTATTCCTCAAGCTGCGCGAACTGAGGAATGCCTGGTAAGGAGCTCACCGGACCGTGATCCAAGGTGATTTCCCGAAGCCGAACAATTGAGCGACCATGGTCGGGACGCTGCCCCCGAAAGGACGTTCCGAGATGACCCTTCGCCCGCTGACCATTCTCCTGCTGGTATCGGTATTCCTTATCCTTCCTCCGCTGGGCTCTCCGGCCGCCGCCAAGGACCCGGTCTATACGGGTACCTTCGGCAACCTGGCGCTGAGCGGCTTCGACGCGGTCGCCTACTTCGTCGAGGGAAAGCCGGTCGAGGGCCTGGGCGATCTGGAATACGACTGGAACGGCGCCACATGGCGCTTCGCCAATCAGGCCAACCTTGAGGCCTTCCAGGCGGCGCCTGGGACCTACGCCCCTCAATACGGAGGGTACTGCGCCTGGGCCGTCTCCCAGGGCTACACGGCGTCGGCCGATCCCGATGCTTGGCGCATCGTCGAGGTCAAGCTCTATCTGAATTACAGCAAGTCCGTGCAGCGGCGCTGGGAGAAAGACATCCCCGGCAACATCAAACGGGCCGACACGAACTGGCCCAAGGTGCTCCAGTAATAGGGCGAACGGGCGCCCGCGCGCCCTAACCGGCCTTCAATTCAGGGAAGCCGGGATAAAACTCGGCGTGGCTGCCCCCGTGGTTGTCCATGCCGGGTTCGGTAAGCACGCCTTCGGGGGCGACGGCGCTGGTGATGCGCCGGATGGGGTTTTCGTGCCAGGCGACGTTGAAGGCGCCGAGCTTGGGCATGAAGTGCATGACATTGTAAGCCAAGTGGTCGTGAACCCACCACGCCATGGCGCGCCAATCCAAGTCCCGGGCGGCGCCCTCGGCATAGCGGTCGGCGAACCACGGCACGACGATGCAGGCCATGGCCCCCATGTGGCCCTCGGCGTCGCGGCGGTCCCAGATGTGGCGCGACGCGTTGGTCTCGTTGTCGGCGCAACTGAGCCCGTTCTCGTGGCCGAAGCCGTTGACCTCGGCCGAGCGATAGGACGAGCGGATGGCCAAATCGCCGAATGTGGCGCGCAAGGGCTCCAGGATTTCCCCGCACAGCTTGCGGCCCGCCGCGATGGCGAGGTCGGGATCGTCGGGAATGTTGGGGATGGCGTGGAAGTTGGAGATTTCGCTGTGCAGGAAATTGCGCATGAAGAAGGACTTCGACAGGCGCACCCGGCCCAACTCCTCCAACTCGCGCATGGTGGCGGGCTTTTGCATCCTCGCGGGTCCTTCTACTTGACCTTGGTGAGGGTGCCCTTGATCAGCTTGAAACGCTCGCCGTCGCGGATACGCGAAAAGGTCAGATCCAGTCCGGTCGCGGTGAGGGTTCGGTCATAGACCTGCATCTCGTAGCCGCCGTCTTCGGTGACCATCATGGCATGGACGGTCAGCGTCGATCCGTGGAGGCGGCCCCAGACATAGGGCTCGCCCTTCAGCGGATCGAGCGGGATGCTGGCGCCGAACTTGTTCTTGCGCATCGCCGAGGCGAAGATATTTTCACGGCCGCTGGGCCGGAAGTCGATGGAATAGGCCTTGCGCTTCGCCTTGCCGCCCGGCTTGTGGGTGACCGTCGTCCACTTGAGGGTAAAGCCCTTGCCCTTTGACTTGATCGAAACACTCAGGTCGCGCTTCGACAGGCCCTGTTCGGTCGACGAGATGCTCTTTCCCTCATATTCCCCGAAGAAGGCGGAAAAGGGTTTGTCCTGGGCCTGGCCGGGGGTGGCGGACCAGGCGATGGCGGCGAGGATGAGTAGGGCTCGGATGGCATACATGGGATGTACCAGTGGTTTGTTTATCAAATCCTCCGCGCTGGGCTCGGCGCCATGCACGGCACGTTCGTGGCCGATCCAGCCCCTAACAAAATAATGCTCATTGGCGGGTAAAACAATTGCCTTGAAATCCCGTGCCGGAACCGTTTGCCGTCAACCGGCCTGCCCGGCGCCCGGCGCCGTCATTTCACCGGCAGGATCGTTGCGCGCCGTCATCCATGCCGCGATGTTCCGATTCTATTGCACCGGGTCTGCTCAGTTGGCGGAGGCGACCGTCACGTCGTCGGTCATGCGCAATTCCATGCAATGCATCCTGTGGCGCTTGAGAACGCGGCAGGCCTGATAGGCCTGGGTCTTGGCGATGCCGAGAACGCGCCCGCGATAAAGGGGGCGGCGGTTGCGCTTCTCCAAAAGGACCACCGTGACGCGGCCGCCGCGAAGAGAATCGGGGGCCTTGGCGACGGCCTTGCGGGCGATCTCGTAGGCCGGCTGGCGGGTCTTGTAGACGCCGACCTGAATACCCCAGTCACCGGTTGGCCGCCGGTTGGCGTCGGGGCCGCCCTTTTTTGCCACCTTAGGCGCCTTGGGCGGCCTGGGCGGCTTTTTTACCTTGGCGATATTCGTCTTTGCCGTCGGTCGGCGGACGATCGGAAGCGGGGCGTTCGGCGCCAGGCTGGCGAACCCCTTGTCGAGAAGGGTCTTCATCAGCCGGTTGCGGGCGTTCGGCGAATTGCCGCCGAAGATCACCCCGACCAACCGCCGCCCATCACGCTTGACCGAGGCCACCAGATTGAAACCCGATGCCCGGATGTAGCCGGTCTTGATGCCGTCGGTGCCTTTGTAGGTGGTGAGGAGCTCGTTGTGGTTGGTGTGGGTGGCGCCGGCGTAGACAAAGCGATCGGTGGAAAAATAATGGTAATAGCGCGCATGATCGCGCAACAGGGCGCGGGCCAGGGCGGCCATGTCGCGCGCCGTGCTCAGTTGCCCCCTGTTGGGCAGGCCCGAGGCGTTGCGGAATGTGGTTCGCGCCATGCCCAGCTTGCGCGCCTTGGCCGTCATGACCAGGGCGAAATTCCTCTCGCTTCCGGCCAGGGTCTCGGCCAGCACCGTGGCGACGTCGTTGGCCGACTTGGTAACGAGGGCCAGGATGGCCTCCTCGACGGTGATCTTCTCGCCGCGCTGGAGACCCAGCCGCGAGGCCGGTTGACCCGCGGCACGGGTCGTGGCGACCAGTCTCTGGTCCAAGTCCAGGCGTCCGTCCTCCAGGGCGTCGAAGACCAGATACAGCGTCATCATCTTGGTCAACGATGCCGGATAGTTGCGGGTATCGGCATTGACGGAGTGCAAGACCCGTCCGCTGTCGGCATCGAGGATCAGCGAAGCGTACTTGGCTTGCGCCGGCGGCGCCGTCACCAAAACCGCGGCAACAGCCGTTGCCACGATCAAGCCAACAAGTCCCCGGATCGGCCGGACTGTCGCGAAGCCCCTTGTTCTTACCCTCAAGATGCCGTTTCCCGTCGCTTTGATAGCGTGCAGCCCTGTTTGCTCCTACGCCGGCACGGACCACAATTCGCCGTCGCGCGCATCTCAATTCCAAGTAACCCATTGTTTATAACAAAAGGTTAACACCTTGACCAAGAAATCTTGGAGCGGCGCCCCCGGCGGCCCTTCACGCCCTCTTCGCGGAAGTGATATTGCAATTGCGAAAAAATTATTATGCACACGGGGAATTAAAATCATTACTATATATTTTACAGTTTGTTATGTCATTCCAACAAAAATGCTGCGCTGCAAAATTATCTTGACATTCAGTGCCAATTTGGTATCATGCAAGGACAGATCGCAGCCCCTTGCGGAAAATTCCGTTGCCATGAATGGAGACAATCAATGACCGCGACAAAGACAACCACCTCCCAGGTGGACCCCATCGAGGCCGCCGTCGCCGCCGGCAAGGAGACCGTGTCCAAGGCGGGGGCGGAAGCGTTCCAGGGATACGAAGATTTCGTCGGTCTGGGCAAGGACAACGTGGCCGCCGTTTTTGATTCGAGCACCGTCCTCGCCAAGGGTCTTATGGATTTCAACGAGATGTGGCTGGGGCTGGTCCAGGCCTCCGTCCACGACGGCGTCGCCGCCACCAAGGCCGTTCTCGGCGCCCACAGCGTGCCCGAGGCCCTGGGTGTCCAGATCAGTCTGGTAAAGGCCAACACCGCCAAGGCGGTGACCGAGAACCGCAAGATGACGGACATGTCGGCCAAGGTGGCCGAGGGTGCCATGGAGCCGATCCTCAAGCGCGTTACCGCCACGGCGGCGACAGTGGAAAAATTCGCCAAGCCGCTCTCCGTTTGATGTTCCTCCCCATCAGGGGTGCGGCGGCGATACGCCCGGCGGCTAGGCCGCCGGGCGTTTTTTCGTGTCCGGCCCCTTTCGCCCAGGGTTATCGCGTCGGTCAACCTGATGGGATGGGGGACACTCGGACCTTTTAACGGGTTGGCGAAATCACATATAATTGAACGAGCGGGTTGCGCGGCTTTCCCGCTCAGGAACCGAGGCCGAGGAAGAGGTCCCGATGAGCGACGACGGCAAACGCGACGATGGTTCTCCGACCACCGGCATCGCGGTAAAGATCAAGCCCAGGACCAAGAAGCCGTCCATGTTCAAGGTCTTGATGCTGAACGACGATTACACGCCGATGGAATTCGTCGTCCATGTGCTTGAACGCTTCTTCGCCATGAGCGAACCCGAGGCGACCCGCATCATGCTGCACGTCCACCAGCGCGGCATCGGCATCTGTGGCGTGTTCACCTACGAAGTGGCGGAAACCAAGGTCAATCAGGTGATGGACCTTGCACGCCAGCACCAGCACCCCCTACAGTGCACCATAGAAAAGGACGGGGACGAATAGCTCCATGCTGTCGCGCAATCTCGAGCAATCCTTGCATCGCGCCCTGGCGATTGCCACCGAGCGCCGCCACGAGTACGCGACGTTGGAGCATTTGTTGCTGGCCCTCACCGAGGATGCCGACGCGGTGGCGGTGCTGCGCGCTTGCGGCGTCGACCTGGACCAGTTGCGCCAGCACCTGACCGAGTTCATCGAAAAAGAGATCCCGGACATCTTGTCGTCCCAGGAGGCCGACCCCAAGCCGACGGCCGGATTTCAAAGGGTGGTGCAGCGCGCCGCCATCCACGTTCAGTCCGCCGGCCGCGAGGAGGTGACCGGCGCCAACGTCCTGGTGGCGCTCTTTTCCGAGCGTGAATCCCATGCCGTGTACTACCTTCAGGTCCACGACATGACGCGCCTTGACGCCGTCAACTACATTTCCCACGGCATCGCCAAGGTGGCCGGCGAATCCGATCAGAAAACCGTTCATGGCGCCGACGAGGATGCCGCCGCCGACAAGACGGTGCGCAAGGGACAAGAGGCGCTCGATTCATATTGCGTCGATCTGAACAAGAAGGCCGCCGAGGGCCGCATCGATCCGCTCATCGGCCGCGAGGCGGAGATCGAACGCACCATCCAGATCCTGTGCCGGCGCAACAAGAACAATCCACTGTTCGTTGGCGATCCCGGCGTCGGCAAGACCGCCATCGCCGAGGGGCTGGCCCGGCGCATCGACCAAAAAGACGTGCCCGAGGTACTCTCGGACGCCGTCATCTACGCCCTTGACATGGGGGCGCTGCTGGCCGGCACCCGCTATCGGGGAGACTTCGAGGAAAGGCTGAAAGCGGTCATTTCCGAGATCGAGACCGCCGACGGCGCCATCCTCTTCATCGATGAAATTCACACCGTGATCGGCGCCGGCGCCACCAGCGGCGGCTCCATGGACGCCTCCAACATCTTAAAGCCGTCATTGCAGGGCGGCCGGCTGCGCTGCATCGGCTCGACCACCTACAAGGAATACCGCAATTATTTCGAGAAGGACCGGGCCTTGGTGCGGCGCTTCCAGAAGATCGACATTTACGAGCCGTCCCTCGAAGACGCGGTCAAGATTCTGCGCGGCCTCAAGCCTTATTTCGAAGAGCACCACCGAGTGCGTTACACGGCTGAGTCCCTGCGCACGGCGGTCGAGCTTTCGGCGCGCTATATCAACGACCGCAAGCTGCCCGACAAGGCCATCGACGTCATCGACGAGGTCGGCGCCTCGCGCATGCTGCTGCCCGAAAACAAGCGCCGCAAGACGGTGACGGTGCGCGACGTCGAGGAAATCGTCGCCAAGATCGCCCGCATCCCGCCCAAGAGCGTCTCCGTCGACGACCGCACCGTGCTCAAGAATCTGGAGCGCAACCTGAAGACCATGGTTTTCGGCCAGGACAAGGCCATCGGGGCCCTGGCCAGCGCCATCAAACTGGCGCGCGCCGGCCTGCGCGAGCCGGAAAAGCCGATCGGATGTTACCTCTTCTCGGGACCCACCGGCGTCGGCAAGACCGAGGTCGCGCGTCAGCTGGCACGCACCATGGGGGTCGAGCTGGTGCGCTTCGACATGTCGGAATACATGGAGCGACACAGCGTTTCGCGCCTCATCGGCGCGCCGCCCGGCTACGTCGGCTTCGACCAGGGCGGGCTCTTGACCGACGCCATCGACCAACAGCCCCACACCGTGTTGCTGCTCGACGAGATAGAGAAAGCGCATCCCGATCTGTTCAACATCTTGTTGCAGATCATGGACCACGGCAAGCTGACCGACCACAACGGCAAGAGCGTCGATTTCCGCAACGTGATCTTGGTCATGACGACCAACGCCGGCGCCGCCGATCTGGCCAAGCCGGCCATCGGATTCGAGCGCAACGATCGGGAAGGCGACGACACCGAAGCCATCGAGCGCATGTTCTCGCCCGAATTCCGCAACCGGCTCGACTCCATCATCGGCTTCTCCAACCTGACGCCCGAGGTCATGGTCCGCGTCGTCGATAAGTTCATCATGGAGCTGGAAGGCCAGCTCGGCGACCGCAGCGTCACCATAGAGCTCGACCCCGAGGCGCGCGCCTGGCTGGCCCGCAAGGGCTATGACACGTTGTTCGGGGCCAGGCCCCTGGCCCGGGTCATCCAGGAACACATCAAGAAGCCGCTGGCCGAGGAACTGTTGTTCGGCAAGCTGGCCAAGGGGGGCGCGGTGCGGGCCCAGGTCAAGGGCGGCAAGGTCACGTTCACCTATCCGCCGCCCAGCGATCCCAAACCACCCAGCAAACGCCGCCGCCCCCGCGTGCCGGCGCCGGTCGAGTAATTTCCTTACCTAAGAATTCGTCACTCCCGCGAATGGCTTTTCGCGCCTATTAATTCGCTGCTCAGCGGCAGGGTCTTTCGACAAGGACGCGGTCGTGGTCCGCTCCGCCGCCCCCATAGGGAAGATAGGTCATGGCGTCGATGATGTAGGTCCGCATGGACCGGTCGCCCTGGCCGCTTACCCGTTCCACCACCACGGCCCGGCACGCCCGGCACGTGTTGACCAACAGGCGATTGCCGTCGCGGGCCTGTTGCAGGCCGACGCATTGCTCGGCGTTGGCCTCCATGGCGGCGCCGCCGCCGCAGCGTTTTTCGTCAAGGATCCGGGTACGGCCGCTGCGAAACGACAGCGGTAACTGAACGGTGCCGCGTTCGGGCACGACAACATCGCGGTGAATGGGAAAATCGCCGCGCGGCCGCTGATGTTGCAGCTTGGCGCTGACGCAGGCGCCGCACAGATTGACAACCGAACTGGTGCCCCCGCTTTTGCGTATCCTCAGGCAGCGCTTGACGGCGACGCGCCGGATCATGCTGCCGGGCCGCTCGACCATGCCGAGGCGGGCACCCGTGGCGGCATCGGCGAGCAATGTCTCGCCACCCGTCGGTCGGATCGGAACCAAGCAAGCCAATGCCAGGGCCGAGGCCAAGGAGACGGCCCTGAGGGTCGTGCCGAAAAGCCTGTCGCCGTTGGTCATGATGCGTCCCCGGGCCAGTGACGAGAGCATCACCATAGGGGCAAAAGGTTAAGGGAGGGTAAGGGCGGGGCGACCAATACCAAGGACCGTCGGTATAAGCGCCTCAGGCGCCGTCGTCGCGGCGGTAGGGCGAGCCCTGGGCGTAGAGGCGCATTTCGCCGGCCACTTCGCGCCTTTCCTCGTCGAGGAATCGGGCGACCGCGTTCTTCAAGCCGGGATCGGCGATCCAATGGGCGCTGTAGGTCGCGCGCGGCAGGTATCCGCGCTGAATCTTGTGGGGACCTTGGGCGCCCGCTTCGACCCACTTCAGGCCGCGCTCGATGGCGAAATCGATGGCGCGGTAATAACAAGCCTCGAAGTGGAGGAACTTGTAGTCCGCCGAGCAGCCCCAGTGGCGTCCGTAAAGGGTGTCGGCGCCGAGCAGGTTGAGGGCGCCGCCGACCGGACTTCCGCCCGCCTCGGCAATGACCAGGACGACCCGGTCGCGCAGGGTCTCATGCAGGTGCGAGAAGAAAGCGCGGTTGAGGTAGGCCGGTCCCCACTTGCGGTCCGTCGTGTTGAGATAGAAGCGGTAGAAGGCGTCCCAGTGGCGTTCTTCGATCCCGTCGCCGGTGAGGACTTCAAGGGTGACGCCGCTTTCGGCGACGGCGCGGCGCTCCTTGCGGATGACCTTGCGCTTGCGCGAGGTCAGGCTGGCCAGGAAATCGTCGAAGGTCTTGTATCCCCGGTTTTCCCAATGGAATTGCCGCCCCAGGCGCAACAGGTATCCGGCCTTGCCGAGGCCGCGCCACTCGGCCTCGGTCGGGAATGTGACGTGGACCGACGACACGCCGAGGCGCGACGCCAACTGCGCCATGCCCGACGCCAGGGCGTTGGCCAGGGACGCGGGAGCATCGGGGCGCAGTAAAAGGCGCCTTCCGGTTGCCGGTACGAACGGCACCGCCGATTGCAGCTTGGGGTAATAGGAACCTCCGGCGCGCTGATAGGCGTCCGCCCAGCCCCAGTCGAAAACGTACTCGCCGTAGGAATGATCCTTGAGATAAAGCGGCGCGCAGGCCACCAGCCGGCCGGTCTCGTCCTCGATGGCCAGGTGTTGCGCCAACCAGCCCGATTCAGGGTGCGCCGAGCCGCTTGCCTCCAGGGCGCCGAGAAAGGCGTGGCCGACAAAGGGATCGCGATCGCCGGCGCAAGCATCCCACTCGCCGGCGTCGATGTCGAAGATGGAGCCGGCAATCTTGACGGAGACGGGCTCGCGGCCGTCCGGCATGGCGTGTTCCCTTGACCTGTCTCTCTTCAAGGTGAAATGTGGCGATGGTTTTGACATTTACAATGCCGCCCCCGCAATGGGGGAAGGTGACGAGGCGAGGCGGTGATACGAACGGCGGCCATATTTCTCACCTTGTTTGCCGGCGCCTGCGGGGCCGTTCCCGATGACGCCGGCGACGGACTGGCCCTGACCTGGGACAGGGCCTATCTCTACCTGCCTGTTCGCCACGGCGGCGTGGCGGTGGCGGTGGGCGGCCGGCGCGCCGGCGGCGCCGTTGTCGCCGCCGAGTCGGCAATTCCAAGGCAATCGCGGCTCCCGACCGTTCTGTTCGCCCACGGGTGCAGCGGCTTCGGCGATGGCGGCCGGGTCAACGCGCGGCTGCTGGCCACTGCCGGCTATGCCGTTTTTGCCCCGGCCAGCTTCGCCCGTCCGGGTCGGCCGCGCACCTGCGATGCGAAGACCCGGCGCACGATCGTCTCCGAGGCCGTCTCCGAGCGGGTCCGCGCCATGCGCACCGCCGAAATCCGCTATGCGCTCGAGCGCCTGGCCGACGTTCCCTGGGTCGATCCCGACAACCTGTTCCTGGTCGGCCACAGCCAGGGCGGCGGCGCCGTCGCGGCCTACGTTGGGGGCGGCATAAAGGCGCGGGTCATCAGCGGTTCGACCTGCGCCCGAGGCTACGGCGCGGCGCCGGGCGATCCGGTGCTGGCCGTTTATTCCACGAACGATCCCTGGTTCGCCAACCAATCGGGGCGCTGCCGCGACCGTGCCGCGGGGACGGCGCTCGAGATCGTGGAGCTTCCCGGCCGCGAGCACCTGGTCGGCGGCACGCCCGAGGGAGGCCGGGCCATCGTCGAGTTCCTGGCCCGCCATACCGAAGCGAGGCGATCTTGACAAACAGCGCCGGCGATTTATCGGGAAATTTTGACGCGGCGGTCATCGGCGGCGGGGTGATGGGCTGCGCGACGGCGCTTCACCTGGCGCGTGGCGGCATGCGGGTGGCGCTGGTCGAACGCGGCGGCCTGTGCACCGAGGCCTCGGGGCGCAACGCCGGCACCCTGACGCCGATGTTCCCGGCCCCCTTCCTGGTTCCTTATGCCCAGCGCGGCATGGAGATGTGGAAGACGGCGCCGCAATGGCTCGGCCGGGGTATCGGCTACCAGGCGCGGGGCGGCCTTGAACTGGCCTTCACCGAGGCCGAGGTGGCGGGTTTGGAGAGCGAGATGGGCGAGCGCGTCCGGGCCGGCGCCCCCATCCGGATCATGGACATCGAAGAGGCACGCCGTATCGAGCCCTCGGTATCGGCCAAGGCGCGGCGTGCCGCTTTTTGCCCCATCGACGGTTTCATCGAATCGAACGCCGGCGGGCGCGCCTTTCGCTCAGCCCTTCTGGGCGATGGCGTTACGGTATTGGACCAAACCGAGGTGCTTTCGATTGAGCGCCGCGCCGGCGCATTCGCCCTTGCCACCGGGGCCGGAAATCTGGGCGCCGGGCGCGTCGTCCTTGCCGCAGGCGCCTGGATACCCAAGATGGCCGCCTGGCTGGGTCTCGATTTGCCGATCACGGTTCGCATTCACCAGATGGTCGTTTCCGAGCGCCTGGCGCCCCTGCTCCGGGTCGTGGTGCGCATCTTCGGCAGGGGTTCGTTCAAGCAGGCGGTCAACGGCTCGATGCTCTTGGGTACCGTGCTGCACTGGATCAGCGCGGCCGACCGCGAAGCCGACGAGATCGACCGGGTGGCCTTGATCCGGCGCATGGCCTGGGCCGTGCGCAACGGGTGCGAGGCGATCCCCGGTCTCGCCGGGGCGCGGGTGCTGAGGACGTGGACCGGGCTGGAAGCTTACGCGCCCGACAACCTGCCGGTGATCGGGCCGCTGCCCGGAATGGACGACGCCTTCGTCATCGGCTGTCAGCGCAGCGGCTTCACTTGCGGCCCCTTCATGGGCCGACTGCTGGCCGACCTTATCCTGGGGCGCCAGCCCGAACTGCCGATCGCACACCCGGTCTTCGATCCCGGGCGCCTGCTCGCCATGCGGCCCGACGCAAACTCGACGACGGCGCGGGCGCTGTCTTGAATGGCGGCCGGGCCGTTGATTCAGTGGCGGTGATCATGGTTTATTTTTCGACCGGGGCGGTTCGGCAGATCCGGGCTGCCTCCGGTGCTCCGCGAAGGGCATGACAAGACGGGCATTTGGGACCGAAGGAACCATGAACGCGACCGAGCTTTGCTTTACCCCGGCGACCGAGCTGGCGGGCCTGATTGGCACGAAGAAGGTCTCGCCCAGCGAGGTGATGGAGGCCGTGCTGGCGCGCCCGGTTTTCAGGTCCTAAAGGAGGCCCAAACCATGCAACAAATCACCGCCAACGTATATGTTGAAACCGCGTGGGTTTCGGGATCGTCGGTGCTTGCCAGTTCCAATTCGAGCTTTATCGTCACGTCCGCCGGGATCGTCATGATCGACGCCCCGATGGAACCCGTCAATGCGCTGAAATGGCGGGATATCATAGACCAAAAAGGGGAGCTGCTTTACCTCGTCAACACCGAGTTCCATTCCGATCACACCATGGGCAACCACTTTTTTCCGGTCCCCGTCATCGCTCACGAAAAAACCAAGAAATGGTTCGAAAGCGTCTGCGGTCCGCCGCAGGATGCGCGCCAAAAGGTTCTTGATCGATATCCGGACAGCGGGCCCCTGATCGAGGATTATCAACTCCGATCGCCAAGCATTACTTTTGACGAAAACCTTACCCTCCATCTGGGCGACCACGCCATCGAACTCATCCACCTTCCGGGACACACGCCCGGGCAGACCTGTGTCCACGTGCCGAACGAACGGGTGGTCTTTACCGGCGACAATTTCACCAATGCGCTTCAGCCCTCGCTTTCGGAATGTCTTCCCCTGGAATGGCTGGCTTCCATCGACAGGCTTCTCGATCTCGACGTCGACGCCTTTGTCCCCGGTCATGGTGAGGTCGGGGACAAGAAGGCGGTCCGGGAATTCGCAGCCTTCCTTGGGCACTGCGTGGAAACGGTCGGCGAAGCGATCGAAAAAGGAATGGAAAAGGCCGAGGCGGTCGAGACCATAGAATTCGAAGGTGTCCTCATCGCGCGCCACCCCGGACGCGCGTGGCAGCGCAAGAACGTCGCCCGCTTGTACGATATGTTGAGCGCCCCGGCCTAGGGTTGGGGCATCGCCGCGCCGGCCCGTACGCCGGTGACACGACGCAGCTATCTCGTTTACTCTGCGAAGGGTGGCGAGACGTGTATTGGGAGTCCCAAGAAACCATGAACGCGACCGAGCTTTGCTTTACCCCGGCGACCGAGCTGGCGGGCCTGATTGGCACGAAGAAGATCTCGCCCAGCGAGGTGATGGAGGCCGTGCTGGCGCGCATCGAGGCGCTGGAACCCCGGCTCAACGCCTTCGCCCATCTGACCGCCGACGCCGCGCGCGCCGCCGCGCGCGAGGCCGAAGACGCCGTTGTTCGCGGCGCCGCGCTGGGGCCGCTGCACGGCATTCCGGTTACCATCAAGGACTTGACCCTTACCGCCGGCGTGCCGACCGAGCGCGGCTCGCACGCCTATAAGGGCGCCGTGCCCGAGGTCGACGCGCCAATGGTCAGCCGGCTGCGGGACGCCGGCGCCATCCCCCTCGGCAAGACCACCACGTCGGAGTTGGGCTGGAAGGGGGTGAGCGAGAGCCCGCTGACCGGCATCACCCACAATCCCTGGAAGCCGGGGTTCAACGCCGGCGCCTCGTCGGCCGGCGCCGGCGTCGCCGCGGCGGCCGGCTACGGGCCGCTCCACCAGGGCTCGGACGGCGCGGGCTCGGTTCGCATGCCGTCTCATTTCTGCGGCGTGTTCGGTCTCAAGCCGACCTTTGGGCGCATCGCCAATTGGCCCGTGGGCAACACCGACAACGCCTCCAACATCGGCCCCCTGACCCGGACCGTCGCCGACGCGGCGCTGATGCTCCACGTCATGGCCGGCCCCCATGCCTGGGATCACACCAGTCTCGAGGCGCCGCCCGCCGACTACCCGGCCCGCCTGGTGGAAGGCATCGCGGGCCTCAAGGTCGCCTTCAGCGCCGATCTGGGCCACGCCCGGGTCGATCCCGAGGTCGCGTCCCTTGTCGCCGACGCGGTTCGGGTATTCGACGATCTGGGCTGCGCGGTCGAGCCGGCGACCCCCGGCTTCGGGCCTGATGGGCCGGAACTGATCCGCTTCTTCTGGCCGGCGCATATGCTCAACCACTCGTCCCATCTGGCCCAGTGGGAGGATCGGATGGATCCCGGTCTCCTCGCCTGCATCCGCGCAGGCCAGGGGTTCTCGGCCCAGGACTACCTGGACGCCCGGGCGCGCAAACTGGCCTATGTCGAGGGCGTTCATCGCTTCTTCGAAGACTGGGATTTGTTGCTGACGCCGGCCGTCTCGGTGGCCGCGTTTCCGGCCCAGCACCTGCAACCGGAGCACTGGCCGAGCCACGCGTGGGACTGGATGATGTGGGCCGAGTTCTCCTATCCCTTCAACTTTTCGGGCAACCCGGCGGCCAGTGTGCCTTGCGGGTTCACGGCCGACGGCCTGCCGGTCGGCCTTCAGATCGTCGGCCGGCGCTTCGCCGATCTGGCCGTGCTGCAAGCGGCGGCGGCCTTCGAAGCCCGGCGCCCCTGGAGCGACGCCCGGCCGCCCGTTTGAGAGCGCCCGACCCCTAACCGCCGGAGATCGATAATTGTAAGCGTTCAGGCCTTCGATCCGGCCGACAACTTGACCGGTTTTCCGTGCGGCGTATTGAGATAGGCGCGCCGCCATTGTTCGGTGCGCGACGAAAGACCGCCCGGCGAGACCCGGCCGTCGGCCGCGATGAGGCCTTCCAGCGCCGCCAGCGCCGCCGCGTAATAGGTGGTCTGGTCGTCCGCCTCGCCGCGCTCCGCCGCCCGGCGCAGTTCGGCGCCCAGCGCATCGGACCATTGCACGGGGGTAAAGACGTCCGCTTTCGCAAGCGCGAAGGCGAGCGCCAGGACCTGCGCCTGCCAGGGTTCGTCGAAGGCCGCCCCCCCCGTCGTGCCGCGCCAAGGGGCCGATCGGCGGATCGTCAGCCGCGTTCAAGGTAACCCTCCCACATATTGAGGAAGACGCGTTCGCGTCGGCCTTGGGCTTCGGGCCACAATTCCGCCATGTCGAAGCCGACCGTGTAAATCGGTGCGGCCCGTTCTTCGCCATGGGCGTTGGCATCGGGGAAGACGTGCGCGCCGTGATGGCTCTCGACGATGCCCCGGCGGCCGCGCGCATAGGCGGGCAGCCGGGTGTGGCCCGGGACGCCGTGGCTTTTCACCCTGACCGAGTCGCCGACGGCGAAAAGCGGCGCTTCATCGATCTCACGGGCGAAGCTTGGATTGCCTTTTCTCGCTCTAGCGACGTCGGCGGCGGTCATTGGCGGGGCCAGACCGGACAGCGGCGCCTTTGCCTTGCCGCTGGCCAGTTCCTCGACGGTTACGACGCCCGAGTTGACCATCATCGCCGCATAGGCCAGCAGCCACTGGTCATAGTAGGGGCGGGTCAGGTAAGCGGTGGGGTCGATCAGTTCCCGGCAATGGCGAAACCAATCCAGGCTCCAGTCGGCCGGGCGGGTCATCGCCCGCACCATACCGAACATGCGGCCTTCCCAGGGTTCGTGGAAGGCTTCCTCGGGCTCGTCAACGTCGATGGCGCCGAAGCCCTGGCGGCCGCCCAAATCGTGGATGGCGTCCATCACGCCACCTCGCCGATGCGCCGGCCAAGGTCCCGTTCGGTGCCGATCATCGAATTGCGCGTGACCAGCCGGGCCAGCTTTGGTTC
Source organism: Rhodospirillales bacterium (assembly GCA_030746775.1). Taxonomy (GTDB): domain Bacteria; phylum Pseudomonadota; class Alphaproteobacteria; order Rhodospirillales; family JASLLZ01; genus JASLLZ01. The sequence goes on from JASLLZ010000057.1 coordinate 16,209, forward strand.
ATCCCAATCCTCGGTTCCCGCCGGCCGTTGCGGCACGACCAGGTATCTGATCTCCGCCGTGCTGTCCCAGACGCGTACTTCCACGTCGTCCGCCACATCGACCCCGAATTCCTCGAGAACGCCTCTGGGATCGCGCACGGCGCGCGACCGGTAAGCCGCCATCTTGTACCAGGTCGGCGGGATGCCGAGCATCGGCGTCGGATAACACGAACACAGCGTGCACACGACCATGTTGTGGACGTCGGCGGTGTTCTCGACGACCTGCAAGTGTTCCTGTTCGATGCCGAAATCCTTGACCGCCTCGGTTCCGTTCTCGAACAGCCGCGCCTTGAAGCCCGGATCGACCCAGGCGCGGGCGACGATTTCGGCGCCCCGTTTCGGTCCGATTTCCTCGGTATAGACCTCGATCCACGCATCGACCGCCGCCGAATCCACCATGCCCTTCTCGACCAAAAGACTTTCCAGCGCCTTGACCCGAAGCGCGGGTTCGGGCGGCAGGTGGCTGTGAAGCGCCGTATGGATACCGGCGACGGTATCCGAATCATGCTTTGTCATGACGATCGCTCGATAATCATCTATTCGGCGGCCAGGTCCGGGGCCAGGCCGATGGCGCGGAGGCCTTGCTCGAAGCGCCGCAGGTCCTCGCCTTCCATGGCGCGCAGCGGGCGGCGCGAATAGCCGCCGGGCCGGCCCAGGAAGCGCATGGCGTCCTTGATCGTGGCCGGATAGGAGCCCGGCGCCTGGGCCAGCAATGTATGCAGCTGATAGGCCTTGTGTTGAATGGCGAGACCGCGCTCGTGATCGTTGGCGACCGCCAGATCGTAAAGCTGGGCGCCGGGTCGGCCCATGATCTGTTGCAGTTCGTCGACGAAACCGTGCGCCCCCATCTGAATACCCTGGAAGCCGAATACCCGCGCCGGGCCGACAAAGATCTGGATGCGGTCCGCGGCCCCGTAAATCAGCTCCAAGATGCGGTCGTAGATGAACGAGGAGTCCTTGATGGCGACCACGCCCTCGATATCGGCCAGCTTGTCGACCAGTTCCAGGTCCATGTCGACGCCGGTGCGCTTGGGGTTGTTGTAGAGCATGATCGGCAGGTCGACGGCCTCGGCGATCTCGGCGTAGTGCTTGTAAATGTCCGCCGCCCGGGGGGTCAGGAAATACGGCGTCTCGATCATCGCCCCGTCGGCGCCCGCGTCCTTGGCGTCCCGGGTCAGGCGGATGACCTCGTCGGTGGCGATGGCGCCCGAGCCGCAAATCGCCGGAACGCGGCCGGCGTTCTCTTCGATGGCGATGGCGGTGACGCGCTTGCGCTCGTCCGGGCTCATCACGTGGGCCTCGCCGTTGTGGCCGCAGACGACGAAGCCGTGAACCCCTTCGTCGAGCGCCAGTCTCACGTTGGCGCGCAGCATTGCCTCGTCGATGGCGCCGTCTTCGGTGAACGGCGTCATCAGCGCCGGAAAGGACCCGTGCCACGATACCCGTTGCTTGCCCATCTCGTTCGCTCCCTATTGCCCGCTTCGTAGCCAGGGGGCATCATCGTCCAAGGCCGGTCGCAAGACAAGCCGCCGGCGTGGCGCCAAGAAAAAGAACGTCAGAGGGAGGGGCGATATGACGGGCGAGACTTGCGATGTGATGGTGGCCGGAACCGGCCTGTTCGCCGAGAAGATCGTTTTTTCCCTGGCCATGACCGCCGCCCAGCCGATCACGGTGGCGGTCGGCGGGCGCAACCGCGAACGCATGGACTGGCTCAGCCTCTCGGGCAACGCGCGGGCGGCGCTGTTCGGCCGTCCGGTGAGGGTATTCGCCGTGCCGCTGACTTGGAATACGCCGTCGGCCATCGCCGAGACTCTTGCCGTTTGCCGACCGACGGTGGTCGCCCAGGCGGCCACCGTGCAATCGCCCCGCGACCTGGACAGCCCGTCGAACCCGTGGCAGCGTCTGATCTCGCGCGCCGGCGGCTTTGGCGCCACCCAGGTGCTGCAAGCGCTGCTTCTTTCCAGGATGGCGCGGGCGCTTACCCTCGCCGGGGTCGAGGCATCGCTCCTCAATGCCTGTTATCCCGATGCGGTGAACGCCATGCTGGCGGCGCGGGGCGAGGCGGTGATTTGCGGTTTGGGCAACGTCGCGGCGGCGGCGGCCATGATCGCGGCGGCCCTGGGCCGGACCGAGCCCGGCGCCGTCAAGGTCCTGGCCCACCACCAGAGCCCGTCGATCTGGCGCCGCCCGCCCGCCGAACGGCGCGGCGTCGCGCCCCGGGTCTGGGTCGACGGGCGAGAGCTCGACCGCGTCTTCGAGCGCCTCGAGGCCCTGCGCTCGCCCCTCGATGTCCGCCAGTCCATCGCCGGCGTGTCGGCGGCGCCCTTGATCGTGGCCCTGCTCGGCCAGGATGAGTACGTCGGTCACGCCGCCGGTCCGCTCGGCCTGCCGGGCGGCTACCCGGTGACGGTGCGCGGCGGTGAACTGACCCTTGACCTGCCGGCCGGCCTGGGGCGCGCCGAAGCGGTGGCTTACAACCGCCGCTTCGCCGAGCACGATCCGGCTCGCTTGCTGGCCGACGGACAGATTGTCTACGCCGACGAAGCGCACCGCGTCCTCGCCAAGGAAAGTCCCGAGGTGGCGAAGGGCTTCCATGTTTCGGATCTCGATGCTGCGGCGGCCGATATGCTGGCCCTGCGCCAGCGGCTTGGGGGCTAGAGCAAATCCCGAGCGGATGGTTACATCCGCGACGACGTATTTGCGGTTAAAACAAGGTGCGGAGATTAGGCGGTCCGGCGACCGGCGCCACCCTACTTTTGTTGGGCCGAGATAGAGCGGATGAACTTCGTCATGTTCTCGTGCATCTCCCGCACAACCTTGTCCTGGCGCGTCATGCGATCCTCGGTTTCGGTCTGCGTCGCGCGAATCGCCCCCAGCTCTTTTTCCAGGGTTGTGATCTTTTTCGACAGGTCCTGAACCGTAGCGACGTTCTTGGAATTCGATTCCTTGATCGGATTGAGATAGGTGGTGAGGAAGTCCTGTACTTGACGCTGGGCCTTGCGTGACGCGTCGCTGGCCAGGAACAGCGCCGCCATGGCGACAACGAAAGCAAGACCGGCCACTAGATAATCCACAAGCATCTCCCGCAATGTAAGCGCGTGGTGTTTCGATGGGTTTGGATTTCACTACCTTCCGGCGTCGACCTTCAGGTGTTCGCCGGTGACGGCGCCGGCCGAATCGCTGACCAGAAAAAGCGCCGTCTCGGCGATTTCGCGTCTGTCGATCACCTTGCCCAGCGCCGATGGTTGCACGAAGTTCTGGTCGAAGAGGTCTTCGGCCGAACGTCCTTCGGCTCGTGCCCGGTCGCCGACGATGGTGTCGATCAGGCCGGTGCCGAAGACTCCGCCGGGGCAGATGGCGTTGCAGCGAATTCCGTGGACGCCGACCTCGAAGGCGACGGACTGGGTGATGCCGATGACGCCGAACTTGCTGGCGCAATAGGCGGAGCGCAGCGGCTTGCCCTTCAATCCCGACAGCGACGACAGATTGACGATGGCGCCGCCTTGGCGTTTCAGAAGCGGCACCGCGTGCTTGATGCACAGGATCACGCCGCTGAGGTTGACGGCGATGGTTTCGTCCCACACCGCCATGTCTTCGTCTTCGACCTTGACCGTGGGGCCGGGATGGCCGGCGTTGTTGACCAAGATGTCGAGGCGCCCGTATGCCTCCTCGCAGGCCTTGAACAGGTCCGCCACCTGGGCCTCATGGGTGACATCGGCGGTGACCGCCAACCCGGAGATGTCCCCCGCCACCCGTTCGGCGGCCTGGGCCGAGCGGTCGGCGATAACGACACGGCAACCGTGTTCGGAGAACAGCCGGGCGATGGCCTCGCCGATGCCTGCGCCAGCGCCGGTGACCACCGCCACCTTGCCGTCCAATTTTTCGCTCATGCTCCTGGTCCCCAGACGTTCAACTTTTTTTACGATGAATTGGCGAGTTATTTACTCGGCGGCGGCCTCGGTGGTCAACAGGCCCAAACTTGCGAGGCCCGAGCGCAATTCGCCAAGGTGGGGTTCACCGAGCGGCCTGAGCGGCAGGCGCGGATACCCGCCGGGCAGGCCCAGAATGTTCATCGCCGCCTTGACCGCGGCATAGGGGTTGCGTCCGCCGGCGCCCATCAGATCGTCAAGCGCCCGGGCCTTTTCCTGCAAGGCCCGGGCCCGGCCCTGGTCGTGCGTTTCGCAGGCCTGGAAAAAATCAACGTATTCCCGGCCCCAATAGTTGGGGCTGGATGAGATGAAACCGACCACGCCGAGTTCGACGGCGGCGAAACCGAAGTGGTTGATCCGGCCCATGAAGACCTTGATGCGGTCGCCGGCCACGGTCAGCGTTTTGTAAAAGCTGTTGAAATCAAGGGTGCTGTCCTTGATCGCCACGACGGTGTCGATGTCGGCCAGGCGGTCGACCAGATCGGCGGTCAAATCGACCGCGCCCGTGGGCAGATTGTAGAGCAATATGGGGATATCGACGGCCTCGGAGACGGCTTTAAAGTGGGCCACGATGTCTTCGGTGCCGGGCCGAACGAAATAGGGCGGCAACAGCATGGCGCCGGCGCAACCGGCGTCCTTTGCCATGTCGGTAAGATGGACGGCCTCGCTTGTCGTGACGGCGGTGGTGCCGCCGATGACCGGCACCCGGCCCCGCGCCGTCGCGACGCCGATTTCCATGATCCTTTTCCGTTCATCGGCGGTCATGGCCCAGAACTCGCCGGTGCATCCGCCGACCACCAAGCCGGTCATGCCGGCGTCGATGCAAAGTTCAAGATTGGCGCGAAAGGCAGCCTCGTCAATCTTCCCCTGCGCATCGAAGGGCGTAACCACAGCCGGCATGGGGCCGTGCCAGTCGACCGATGTCTTGTCCATTTGTGCCTCCTCAAGCCATCCCCGGGCCGGCGGCGAGTGTGAACGATCCGGCCTTCGCTGGCAACGGTGGCACGGACCGGCGGCTGTGATACATTGCCCCTCCCACGGACTCCCCAAGCAAAAGGTTTTCTCTACGATGAGCGACCAACAAACGCTTAAGGACGGCCGCCACGCGGTGGTTATCGGCGCCGGTATCGTCGGCACGTGCTGCGCCCTTTATCTGCAACGCGAAGGCCTGGCCGTCACCTTGATCGACCGCGACGGGCCCGGTGAGGCGGCGACATTCGGCAATGCGGGCGCGCTTGGCCTCGCCTCGGTACCGCCGCTGGGTATGCCGGACACTTTGTGGAAGGCGCCCAAGATGATCTTGGATCCCCTGCATCCATTGTCTCTGCGCTGGGGCCACCTGCCCAAGGCTTTGCCATGGTTCGTGCAATTCACCCTGGCCAGCCGGCGCTCGCGGGCGGAGGCCATCGCCGATGTCCGTGCCGACCTGTTGCGGCGTGTCAATGACGCCTATGCGCCGCTGCTCGAGGACGCCGGCGCCAGGAACATGGTCCACGACTTGGGTCTGCTGATGCTTTTCGAAAGCGAGCGTTCGCGGGTCAACGTCGAGTTTGCCCTTGAGATGCGCCGCCGCCGCGGCATCAAGATCGAGGATTTGAGCGGCGACGAGGCGCGCGAGATGGAACCGGCCCTCGGCCCCTTGATCGAGCGTGGCGTCTTCTTTCCCGAGGTTTGCCAAACGGTTAGCCCCTTGCGCCTGACCCAGAGGCTGGTCCGGCACTTCCAGGACCGGGGCGGGACGCTGAGGCGCGAGACGGTCAAGGGTTTCGACTTCGGACCCGACGGTCCCAAGGGCGTGATCACCGACAGCGGGCGCCACGATGGCGATTTAATGGTGCTTGCCGCCGGCGTATGGTCCAAGTTCCTGGCCCGCCAACTCGGTACCCGGGTGCTCCTGGAGGCCGAGCGCGGGTACCACACGGTTCTGCCCAATCCCGGAGTGGATATCCGCGTCCCCCTGGTTTCGGAGGACCGCCACGTTACCTTCGGGCCGATGGAGGACGGCTTGCGCATGACGTCGATCGCCGAATTCGCGGCCATCGAGGCGGCACCCGACCATGCCCGCGCCGAGCGCATCTTCGCCGCCGCGCGCGATCTCATTCCGGGCCTCGACACCAAGGGTGCCACCCGGTGGGTGGGGTCCCGGCCCTCAACCCCCGATTCGGTCCCGGTGATCGGGCCGGCGCCGCGTTTCGCCAACGTCCTCTTTGCCTTTGGCCACGGTCACCTGGGTCTGACCTTGGCGGCGGTGACGGGGCGCATCGTCGCCGATCTGGCTCAAGGGCGAAGGCCCGAAACCGACCTCGGCCCGTTCAGGCCGGACCGCTTTTAGGGCTTTATTTATTGGCGCCGGTCGGCGCCGAAATAACACGGCTGTTATTTGAGAGGGATGTTCCCGGCTGCGGTTTTCAATTGGGGATTGACGGACACTTGATCGGGCGTGACGCCCAGACGAATCGCCTTGATGACCACCTGGGTGCGGTTGTTCGCCTGGAACTTTTTGAGCAGCGCCGTGATGTGCAACTTGATCGTGCCCTCCGACAGGGACAGCCGCTGCCCGATTTCTTTGTTGGAAAGCCCCTCGGCGAGCAGCTTGACCACGTCGGTTTGGCGCCGCGTCAGCTCCGGCGGCGAAGAGGCGCCATCGGCCCGCATCCAGTCCGCCCCCGCGAAACGATAGTCGTCGTAAAGGGATTCCGGCGGCAGGTAAACGCCGCCTGAAAAGATCAGGTTCAAAGCCGCCGTCAACACCTTGCTGCTTAGGGTTTTGGGAATGTAGCCGACGGCTCCGGATTTCATCGACGCGCGGACATGGCGATAGTCGGCGATTGGCGACATCACGGCGACCGGAATATCGGGCAGGCGATGGCGCAAGGTCTTGATCCCGGCCCAGCCTTCCATTCCCGGCAGGTGAAAATCGATCAAGATCAGACGCAGGTCCCCATGTTCCTCACCGGCCCGTAAAGTTCCTGAAAAATCAATGGCTTCGACGCCCCGAACCTGCTCGTCACCGCCCTTGAGGACAAGGATCAAGCCCTCTCGAAACAAGGTTTGGCTGTCCGCCAACAAAATCTTCATTGCGGGGCGGTCCGCGCGGGCGGATCGATGATCGGTGTCATGGTCCCGGTACCGTGTTTTTTTTGGGGGTAATGGCGAACATCCAAGTGCCCCTCCCCCGCCTCACCTATGAAATCACGGGGCACAACTGAATGTATATTGTTAGCGTATAATTTGTATACGCAAGTTTAACGAGTATATCCGTGTTTTCTTGGCATTGCCGCTATAAGAGAGCTTGCAAGGTAACCAGTAACACGAGAATAAAATGAATCGATTATTAAAACAGTTAAAATAGAAGCCGTGATGGTGGAATTCAAAACATGATCCACCCGGCTATCGGTTTCGAAAAGGCGGTTCCCACCATGATATTTATGGACAATTTAGTGCCGTTACATTATACAATAGTGTTTCGATAGTAGGGCAGAGAACGATCGCACGATTGACTTCTTCGTGATTGA
>JASLLZ010000058.1 GCA_030746775.1 Rhodospirillales bacterium
CGGCACCAGCCCGCACCCCCACCCGGCCCACAGCATACAATGGCATTGGGTGGCCGGGTGGGGGTGCGGGCTGGTGCCGTAACTCAATCAACATGGAGATCCCTAATCGGCGCTGGCCGCCAAGCCGAACCCGCGCTGATCGGTTCTCACCGTGCAGGTCTCGGGATTGGGCGGCAGGCCGGCGGAACAAAACGCCGCGTTGACCCGGCCCAGGATTTTGGTGGCGCCGATCCTGTGGCCGCGGCCGGTCAGCGCAGCAAGCCGGTCGCGGTCGTAACCCTGCTCGAAATAGACCAGGTCCGGGGCGCCGCCGTGATGCAGGCGCGGCGCCTGGATGGCGCCCTCCAACGATTTTTTGCCGACCAGGGCGGCGGCCGCCACGCCCATCAGGGCCGTCGGCGCCGCCACGCCTCCCGTGGCGGCGGCGGCGAAATAGAACTCGTTGACGTGTTCGTTGACCACGATCATGGGACCGAGCGAGACCGGGCCCCGGCCACCCTGCCCGGGAGGCATGGCGAGTAGGATGCCGGTCCCCGGCGCGACGCGGCCATTGCCGAAAAGGTTGTTCATGGTCAGGGCGCAGGCGACGGCGGAGCCATGGCGATCCAACACAACGAAGCTTGTGGCGGCGGGATTTTCGAGGCGCGGCACGGGCGCCGGATTCAATTGCGCCGCCGGCACGTGGCGGTCGGACCGATAGGTGGCCATGAGAGCGTCGAGGCGGGCCTCCGAGATCAGGTCGCCGGGGACGACACGGCTCGTTCCGTCATCGTTCATCCATTGTCCGCGGTCGGCAAAGGCGCGCAACGCCGCCTCGACGAACAGGTGGGGCCGTTCGTCGTCTCCTGAATCGTCATACCCGTCGTCGCGCGTCAACAGGGCCCACATCTGCGCCGCCACGCTTCCCGCCGCCGCCGGAGGCGGCGCGAAGTGGGCGGTTTCGTTTCCGAAAGGAACGGTGACGGTGTCGCCCCAGGCGGGGGCGAATGACCTCAAGTCCTCGCTGCTCAACCAGCCCCCCGCTTGGGTCACCGCGTCGATCAGGCCGTGCGCCGAACGGCCGACATAGAAGTCGCCCGGCCCCAGGCTCCGCATCCGCGACAACTGGGCCGCCAGTCCGACCTGGGACATAAAATCGCCTTCGCGAAGAACGCCCCGGCCGTCCGCTCGCCCGAACAGGGCCCGGTTGCCCGGTTCGGCCAGCAGGGCATCGCCCACCTGATCGAGATCGCGGGCCAGGGCGCGCGATACCGGTGTTCCGAATCGGGCCAGGTTCTCCGCCGGCGCCACTAGCTGCGCCCAGCGCAGGAAACCGTACTTGGAATGAAGGGCAAAGAAGCCGCGCGGGTTGCCGGGAACGGCGTTTGGCCGCGCCGTCGCCCGTGGCACGGCGGCGGGCCGGCGGGCCAGGAACCGCAAGGACTCCGTTCGGCCGCTGGCGGCGTCATGAACCAGGCAAACGCCGCCGCCGCCAAGGCTGGCCGACGACGGCAAGGTGACGGAAAGGGCGAAATAAACCGCCGTCGCGGCATCGGCGGCGGTGCCGCCGGCGCTCAGGATGTCACGCCCGATCAGCGCCGCGCGCGGTTCGTCCGCCGCCACGCCGCCGAGGAACCCCTCGACGATGCCGATCTGTCCCAAATTCGCGTCCTCGTCCGAGGCGCAGCCCCAAGCCAGCAGGGCCGCGCCGACGACGGCGAATTGACGGCGCCGCCGCCGGTCACTACCTATTGTGCGGATGAAACGCTTGATTTCAGTGTCTGGTTCCATGCCTGCCTTGATTGCGGTGTTTGCCGTGATCTGCGCCCTATCGCCGTGGTCACCCGCCAAGGCAGCCAAGAAAATCTCGTTGATCAGCGACGCCGAAATCGAAAATACCATCCGCGCCTACGCGACGCCACTGTTCCGAGCAGCCGGTCTCGACCCTTTGTCGGTGCGCATTTACCTGGTCGGCGACAAATCGCTCAACGCCTTCGTCGCCGGCGGACAGAACCTGTTCCTCAACACGGGTCTGTTGATGCGGACCGAACACGCCGGCCAAGTCATCGGGGTCATTGCCCACGAAATCGGGCACATCGCGGGCGGCCATCTGGCGCGCATCCACGATGCCATGCGCGACACCACGGCGCAAACCATTCTGTCTTATGTTTTGGGCGGCGCCGCGGCCATCGGCACGGGACGTCCGGAGCTTGGCCAAGCCATCATCCTGGGCGGGCAGCAAGCCGCCCTGCGCAATTTTCTGCGCTATTCCCGGACCCAGGAATCGGCCGCCGATCAGGCGGCGTTTAGAATTCTTGAAGCCACCGACACCTCGGCCCGCGGCTTGTTGGAATTTTTCGAGATCCTGGGCGACCAGGAGCTGTTGAGCGTGCGTCACCAAGATCCCTATGTCCGCACCCACCCGTTGACCATCGACCGTGTCGAGGCCCTGCGCGACTACCTGTCGCGCTCGCCCGGCGAAAAGCCGCTGCCGGCCGGCTACGATGATATGCATCGGCGCATGCGCGCCAAGCTCATGGCCTTCCTCAACCCGATCTCCCGAACCTTGCGCGAATTCAAGGCGACCGACACCGCCATCGAGGCCAGATACGCCCGCGCCATCGCCTATTGCGGATGTGGCCCCGGTCAACGCAGGGCCGAACTGGACAAGGCCCTGGCCTTGATCGACGGGCTCATCCGCGAACATCCCGCCGATCCGTTTTTCCAGGAATTGCGCGGCCAGATGCTGTTCGAGAACGGCCGCGTGGCCGAATCCCTCGATCCATTCACCCGCGCCGTTCAGCTTCAACCCGATTCTCATTTGCTGCGCCTCGGGCTGGCCCGTGCCCAGTTGGAAACCAACGACCCGGCCATTCTCAAGTCGGTCATCGTCAACCTGCGCGCCGCCTTGCTGAAGCAACCCGACAGTGCCTCTATCTGGCATCAACTGGTGATCGCCTACGGCCGCGACGGCCAAATGGGCATGAGCGCCCTGGCCATGGCCGAAGAGGCTTTCCTCAGGGGCAACAAGCGCGACGCGCGCCATCACGCCAAGCGCGCCGAAAAAGTCCTCCCACAGGGCTCGCCGGCCTGGCTGCAGGCCCAGGACATCCAAGCGGCGGCCGAGGAAAAGAAAAAGTGAGCCCCGTCCATGAGGGCAAATTCGAATAGGGTTCTCGCCCTCGCCATCGTGCTTCTTGCCGGCTGCGCGGTGCCCCGCGCCGTGCTTGAGCCGGTCGGCGGCCAAATCAGGATTCTCGCTCCCGCACCCGGCTTTTCCCCCGCCACCCTGTCGCGCAGTTGGGCCACCGAAGGCCGCCTCGACAAACCGGGTCGGGCCGTGGTGGTCGATAAGGACGGGGTGCCGGCGCTGCGTCTGACAAGCGGTTCGGACGGTTTCGTCCTGGCTCGGCTCACCCGTGCGAGATTGCTCGCCACGCCCTATCTGAGCTGGGCCTGGAACATGGGCCGCCACGGGGGAACGAGCCATCCCGTCGGACTTGTCGTCGGCTTTAACGGCGCCGCCCCGCATGGCGCCGACGGCGACGGCGCCATGCGGGGCTGGCTGGCGACGGCCCTGCCCCGCCACGACCGCCGACTGGACCTCGTTTGGCACGCGACGGCCCTGAAAAGGGGAAGCTTCGAAGATCGGGCGGGGCAAACCGGCCACCACTACATCCAACGCGGCGGCCGGGAAAACACCGCCTCATGGTGGCTGGAAACGGCGGACTTGGCCGATCTCTATGCCCGCGCGTGGCCCGATGACGATCAGGGCCGGGTTGGGATCGTCTTCATCGGTATTGCCGCCCAGCCCGCCGCGACACCGGCCCAAGCCCATGTGTCGGGAATCTTATTGTCCCGCTAATGCCTCTTACGTGCTCGGCGTCTCCAAGGCGGTGGGCGTACCTTCCCCTTCCTTGGTCAGGGTCGCTATTTCGTCCTTGGCCACGGTTGACATCTCCATCTTGTAGGCAAGGAACCACATCATCGCGACGCCGAGCCCCCAGAACACGATCTGCCACGCCCACAAGGACGGAATGCCGAAGGTCCAGCCCGCGACCCCGGCGTCCGGCGCGCCGAAGACGTCGTTGCCGATGACCGCCCCCGGCCCGGCGCCGAAGAACAGCCAGGCCGCAACCATGATCCAGGCGACGGGCCGGAGGCCCGTTTTGTCGGCCGCCAAGGCGGCGTGGCGGTCGAGGAAGCCATGCACCGCCATACGGTGCTCAAGCTCGCGTCCGTCCTGGGTCAGGGCCGAGGCGAGAACGCAAACGGCGATGTTGGCGGCCAGGCCCCAGGCCGCCGAATGGATGGTCCCGGGCCAGCGCCCCCAGAGATCCAGGCCGGCGGCCTGGAAGGCGGCGGAGCCGATGGATTCGGTGAGTAATACGCCGAGAAGGCCCGCCGCCAAGCCCCATGTCGCGCCCTGGCGCGTGATCCACCGATACCACACCAGCCCGGCCAGGGGCGGCACCATTTGAACGCCGCAGGCGACCGCCAGACCGCCCAGAATTACCAGGGCATCGTCCGACAAGGCGGCCAGGGCGAGCGCCAGGGCGGCGAGGCCAAGGGTGGCCAGGCGGCCCGCCATGACCGACGCCGCCGTTCCGGCCGCGGCCTTGAGATGACGCCGATAGAGATCACGCGACAGCATGGTGCCGGTGATCGACAGATAAGCGGTGCCGACGGCTTGCATGACGGCAAGGGCGACCGCCGCGATCAGGCCGGCCAGCCACGGCGCCGGACCGGCCAGCAAACCAAGAGTGTGAGGCACCACGGTATCGGCGGTCCCGCCGACGGTCGGGACGTCGGCGCCGAGCAACCGGGCGCCCATGCCAAGCCCGGCGGCGAAGACGACGAGCAAGAGGCCGACGACAAACGACGATGCCCAGACCTGCTGCGCGGCAAAGGCGCGCGGTGAGGCGTTGGAAAAGGCCCACATGGTGAAGGCCGGCGACGCCTGGACGCCCATCATGGCGATCAGGAAGCTGAGGCCCATGACGCCGGTCCACCAACCGCCGACCGGGGGCGCCAGATCGACGCCGGCGGTGAACTGGATGACACCGGGAATGGCGAAGGCGGCGTTGAAATCGCCGCCGCCAAGGCCGCCCGTCGTCCCCGCCGTGGGGTCCCTGGCGGCGCCCAGCCGGGCCAGCCCGTCCTGCACCGCTTGCCAGCCCCCGAGGGTATCGAGGACGAACAAGGCGGCGATCGCCAGGCCCAGGACCAAAAGGACGAACCCGGCGGCGCCGACCCGGACCGGCGCCCGCAAGCCGCCCGCCACCACATGGACGAGAACCGCCACGGCGATGATTCCCATGCCCCACCGGCGGCTCACCAGGCCGTCCGTCAGCACCTCTATCACATAGCCCGATGCCTTGAACTGCAGTGCCACGAGGGGCACGGCGAAGAGAACCGCGACGACGACGACAAGCACCCCGATTGCCTCGCCCCGGTAGTAATCGGCGTACATCTCGGCCGCGCTCCGATAGCCGAAGCGCCGGCCGATCATCCATTGGCGCTTGAGGAACAGGACTCCGCTCAGGGGCACGGCAATGGCGAGCAGGCCGGCCGTGGCGTAAGGAAGGCCGTCGCCGTATACGAGGCCGGCGTGGCCCATGAAGACCCAGGCCGAGAGCGACGTGGCGCTGGCCGCCAGGACATAGACCCAAAGCCCGATCCCGCGCCCGGCGACGAAATGATCGCCGGCGGATGTCGTCCGCCGCGCCCCGCGCCAGCCCCAGGCCACGCAATAGGCCCAGTAGGCGGCGAGCAACGAGAACAGCCAGACACCCTTTGCCGTCAAGAAAGCCACTCCTTGCGCCGGTATTTGCGCGAACGGGCGCATGGTTTCACGTCGCGCCGGCAAAAGCCACCGCATTTCACCATCACCGGCACGCAACCCCTTGAACCGGGCCGGCGGCGGTGCTTTCATCCGCCGAAGGGCGCATCGGGGCAACGACGGCGCCAACCACAGCCGCCCAAGGAGAACGCCATGGCGTCCTATCAATACGTCTATGTGATGAAGGGCCTGAGCAAGACCTTTCCCGGCGGGCGCGAAATTCTCAAGAATATCTCGCTGTCGTTCCTGCCCGGCGCCAAGATCGGCGTCCTGGGCATCAACGGCGCCGGCAAGTCGACCCTGTTGCGCGTCATGGCCGGCCTGGAAACCGAGTTTGGCGGCGAAGCCTGGGCCGCCGAGGGCGTCACCGTCGGCTACCTGCCCCAGGAACCCGACCTCGACGCCAGCCGTGACGTCGAAGGCAACATCATGGAAGGCCTGGGCGGGGTCAAGACGCTCCTTGATCGTTTCAACGAGATCAGCGCGCGCTTCGCCGAGCCCTTGGAAGACGATGAGATGAACGCCTTGTTGGCCGAACAGGGCGAGTTGCAGGAACAGATCGACGCCGCCAACGGCTGGGAATTGGACCGCACGTTGGAGATCGCCATGGATGCGCTGCGCTGTCCGCCCGGCGACGCCGATGTCGGCACCCTTTCGGGCGGCGAGCGGCGCCGCGTCGCCCTGTGCCGCCTTCTCCTCCAGCGCCCCGGCATCCTGCTTCTCGACGAACCCACCAACCACCTCGACGCCGAAAGCGTCGCCTGGCTGCAACGCTTCTTGGACGACTACGAGGGCACGGTCATGATCGTCACCCATGACCGCTATTTCCTCGACAGCGTGACCGGGTGGGTCCTGGAACTCGACCGCGGCCGGGGCATTCCCTACGAAGGAAATTATTCGTCGTGGCTGGAACAAAAGCAGGCCCGCCTGGCGCAGGAGGAAAGGGAGGAATCGGCCCACCAACGCACGCTTAAGCACGAGCTCGAATGGATCCGCTCCTCGCCCCGCGCCCGCCAGGCCAAGGGCAAGGCGCGCATCACCGCCTATGAGGACCTGTTGGCCCGCGCCACCGCCGCCGACGTGGGCCGGGCCCAGATCGTCATCCCGCCGGGGCCGCGTCTCGGCGATCTGGTGATCGAGGCCGAGGGTTTGAGCAAGGGCTACGGCGACAAGCTTTTGATCGAGGAATTGAGTTTTCGCTTGCCGCCCGGCGGCATCGTCGGCGTCATCGGCCCCAACGGCGCCGGCAAGACGACGCTTTTTCGCATGATCACCGGCGACGAGACGGCGGACGGTGGTGCGCTGCGCTTGGGCGATACGGTGGCGCTGGGCTATGTCGACCAATCGCGCGACGCCCTCGACGCCTCGAAGACCGTGTGGCAGGAAATCTCGGGCGGCCTCGACGAGGTCGAACTGGGCAAGCGCCGCATTCAAAGCCGCGCCTATGTCGCCCAGTTCAATTTCCGCGGCGCCGACCAGCAGAAACCGGTGGGCCAGCTTTCGGGCGGCGAACGCAACCGGGTCCATCTGGCCAAGATGCTCAAATCGGGAGCCAACGTTTTACTCCTCGACGAGCCGACCAACGACCTTGACGTGGAAACCCTGCGCGCACTTGAGGACGCCCTCGACCAATTCGCCGGCTGTGCCGTCGTCATCAGCCATGACCGCTGGTTCCTCGACCGCATCGCGACCCACATGATCGCCTTCGAGGGCGACAGCCAGGTGGTCTGGTTCGAAGGCAACTACGACGACTACGAGGCCGACCGACGGCGCCGCCTGGGCGACGCCGCCGACCAGCCGCACCGCATCCACTACAAGCCGCTGACGCGCGGCTGACGGCGATACCCGGAAAATCCATGCGCTCCTCTCCTCACGGCATCAAGTCCGAGGCTTTCGCGCCGACCGCCATGGGCCGGCACGGCGCCGTGGTCGCCAACCATCCCCTGGCCGCCATGGCCGGCATGGAGGTGCTGATCGACGGCGGCAACGCCGCCGACGCGGCCCTGGCCATCGGCTTCGCGCTGGGCGCCGCCGAGCCCCAGGGCTCGGGCATCGGCGGCGACGGCATCGTCATGATGCACATGCAAAAGGCCGCCACCCTTGAAGTCGTCAACGGCACCGGGGCGGCGCCCCAGGCGGCGACGGCCGAGCGTTACCGAGAGGGCATCCCCTTGACCGGGATTCTTTCGGTCTCGGTACCGGGCATTGTCGATGCGCTTTTGCAGACCCACGGGCGCCATGGCACCCTGTCGGTGGCGCGCTGTGTGGAACCGGCGATCGCTTTGTGCGAAGAAGGCGTGCCGGTGTCGCACTATCAGGCGCGCATCGCGCCCGACTATGAATTCTTGCACAGCTTTCCCGCCTCGGCCGCCATCTTCGCACCCGAGGGACGGCCGCTCCGCGCCGGCGAGGTGCGGCGCAACCCCGACCTGGCCGGGACCTACCGTCTGATTGCCGAGGGCGGACGCGACGCCTTCTACGAGGGCGAGATCGCGCGCCGGCTGGTGCGTTTCTCGGACCAACAGGGCGGCCTCCTGACGCTTGAGGATTTGCGCCGCCACCGCAGCCGCTGGCAGGACCCGATTAGCACCACCTATCGTGGGCGCAGCGTTTATGAATCGCCGCCTAACACCAACGGCCACGTGCTGTTGCAGCAGCTCAACCTGATCGAGGCCTTCGACATGGCGTCGCTCGGCCATAACACGGCCGAGGCCATCCACGTCTGTGTGGAAGCCAAGCGCCTTGCCTTCGCCGACCGCGAGGCCTATCTCGCCGATCCGGAATTCGTCGATGTGCCGGTTGCCGGGTTGTTGTCGAAAGACTACGCCGCCCATCGCGCGCGCCTGATCGATCCCGAACGCGCCGCCACCCACGTCGAGGAAGGAGACGCCTGGGCCTTTCAAGAGGCACCCCCCGACGGGACCAAGCGCTTCCACCGGCCGGGCGGCGGCGTCGGCGGCGGGTCCGATACGACCCATTTCTGCGTCGTCGACCGCTGGGGCAACGCGGTCAGCGAATTACAAAGCATCCAGAACCTGTTCGGGTCTCAGATCGTCGCCGACGGCACCGGCATCTTGCTCAACAACCGCATGACCTATTGGCACCTGGACGCCGGCCATATCAATCGCCTGCACGGCGGCCAGAGGGTGCGCCATACCATGAATCCGGTCATGGTCTTCGCCGCGCCGGCCGACGCCGGGGGGCGGCTGGAGCTGATCTGCGGGACGCCCGGCGCCGATACCCAGGTGCAAACCAACATGCAGGTGGTTTCGGCCGTCTTCGACCACGGGCTCAACGTCGGCGAGGCCATGGCGGCGCCGCGCTGGACCCATCACCAGGGCCGCATGAGTTCCACCTTTCCCCATGGCGAGCGCAACGCCCTGGAAATCGAGGATCGTCTCGGCGGCGAAGTCGCGGCGGAGCTTGGCCGCCTGGGCCACGCCGTCGAAGTGCTGGGGGCCTGGGGGGCGACCGGCAGTGCCGGGGCGATTCAGTTGGATGGCGCAAGCGGCGCCCTGATGGCGGCCGCCGATCCCCGGCGCGACGGCCAGGCATTGGTTTGGTAAGGAAGGGGATGGATTGTACCGGCGGATCGAATGATCGACCGCCCGCCCATGCTTCGACACGCCGCCTTCGGCGCCTGCTCAGCATGAGGGAATCGCTTGTATTCCCAACAGCTCCTCATCCTGAGCAGGCCCGAAGGGCCGTGTCGAAGGATGTTCCGAGGAGTTGAGTTGGTGGGCGGTTGGGACTACTTGCCCAGGTCTTGGCGCAGGCTCTTCGTCTTGTCGCGCAGCACCTTGAGGAGCCCGGCGACCTTGCCGCCCTCGCGGCGGATGATGGAGCCGAAGTCGGAGCGCAAGGTCGTGCTCATCGACGTCCCCTCGACGACCACGTCGACGATGCGCAGGCCCCCGTCCTCGGTGGCGACGCGCCAGTCTACGCGGACCGGCGGACCGCCGGTCGGGCGCACGATCTCGGAATATATCATGGCGCTTTCGTCGTTCAGCGCCACGGTCTTGGTAATGGCCAGGGCCTCGCCCGTGTAGCTGGCGAAGCGGTCGACATAGGAAACGACGATCATGTCTTCGAAAAGGATCAGGTATTCGCCGCGCTCGTCGGGGCTGGCGCGGCGCCAATAGCGGCCAAGAACCCATTTGGCGATGCCGTGAACGGCGAAGTGGTCGTTGAACAGGCGGCGGAACCGGCTTACGCGCTCGGCCCGCTCGGCGCCCTCGACGGTGAGCGCCTGGACCGCCTTGTCGGCAAGGGAGGCGATGAAGGTTTCGGCGCGGGCCTCAAGCGGGTCGGCGGCGCGTAGCGAACCGCCAACCGCCGCGGTCAGTACAAGGCCCACCAGGCCGATGGCAAGGCAGCGTCGAAACGCCATGGTCACTTCGACTGGGAAACCTCGGAACCGCCGAACGTGGCAGGAAAGGGAGAGTTCTCGCCAAGCCCCGGCGCCGGCATGTTGCCCGATGCCTTGCCGTCGTTGATTTCGTCCTTGCGACGTTGACGGTAGAGGCTGCGGACGGTGGCGTAGAAGTCGAGCGACGTCTTCTCCAAATCCGCGATAACGTCGTAGTTGCGCGCCCTCTCGTCGACGGCCCGCGTTCCCGTCCGCGCCCAAACCACCTCTTCGCGGTTCGTGTTGTTGGCCCAGATGTTGATGGGATCGGTCAGGTAGTCGACGGCAAGGCCGACGGCGTCGCGCGGATTGGACGGACCGAAGATCGGCAGCATCAGGTAGGGGCCTTCGGGGGTGCCCCACACGGCCAGGGTCTGACCGAAGTCCTCGTTGTGGTATTCCATTCCCATCTCCGCCGCCTTGTCGCTGAGTCCCAGAATACCGACGGTGGAGTTGACAAAAAACCGCGCCAGCGTGGTTCCCGCCCGCTCGAACTTGCCCTGCAGGACATCGTTGAGCAGGACGATCGGCGTGCGCAGATTGTTGAGGACGTTGTGGACGCCGCTCTGCAGGGTGGGGGGAAGGAAACCCCTGTATAATTCGGCGGCGGGCTTCAGGAACATCTTGTCGAGAACTAGGTTGAACTCAAAAATTGCCCGCATGACGGGCTCGCCTGGGTCGTTGATTTCGTTGTACTCGGCCACCGCCTCCTTGTCGCTCGGGTCGGGCATGGTGGCACAACCGGCAAACAGGAAAGCCGTGACAAGGATTACGCCGAGCCGGGTCGGGAAAAGAATCTTAGAACGTCGTTTCATATCGGTCACCGAACGTTAGTGGTTACGCCCATTTCCCGACCCCTTGGGGGGATTCTTCCCGGGTTTTTTGCCCGGTGTCCGATTTAGTAATCCCTATCCGTTGGGTTTGAAAAGCCGGCTTTCCACAAGATATTGTGATTCGACGAACGGTCACACTTGCCGTCGCTGAAACCGACAATTCAATCCCAGACAGATGCGATTTTGAAATGTCTTACCACAACCGAGGCCGGAAAACCAGGGAAACGAGGGCCTGTTGTGAGCAAAAAGACACGCCTGTTGTAATTATACAACGTGACGCCAGGCGGAACAGGCCGGATGGGAACAACCCTTGCCATTCATATAACGATATGTATATATGAATAATTCGCTCCCCAGGGGCGGTAGGAGAATGGAGAGCCGGACCATGGATGCCCTGTTAAGCGCCTTGCGAGCGGCGGCGGAGCCGACCCGGCTGCGCATCCTGGGCCTTTGTGCCCAGGCCGAGCTGACGGTGAGCGAACTGGTTCACATCCTTGGCCAGAGCCAACCCGGCGTGTCGCGCCATCTCAGGCTGCTCTCCGAGGCCGGCCTTCTAGACCGGGTGCGCGAGGGCAGTTGGGTCTTTCACCGGCTGATAGAGGACGGCCCGGGCGCCGAGACCGCCCAGCACCTGTGCCGCCTTCTGCCGGCGGCCGACCCGGTTCTTACCCTCGACCTCAAACGTCTGGCCGAGGTCAAGGAGGAACGGTCCCGGGCGGCGGCCGACTATTTCCGCCGCAATGCCCGGCGCTGGGACGAACTGCGTTCGCTCTACGTCGACGAAGGGGAAGTGGAGGACGTCCTCAAGCGCCTGCTGCCGGCCACCGGCGTCGGCGATCTGTTGGACATCGGCACCGGCACCGGGCGCATGCTCGAGGTACTCGGGCCCCGGGTCGGCCGGGCCCTGGGCATCGACCTATCCCACGACATGCTGGCGGTGGCGCGCGTCAACCTGGAACGTTCGGGCTTGAAGAACCTGGCGCTGCGCAAGGGCGACATGTACCAACTCGACTTCCCCGACGCCTCGTTCGACGCGGTGAGCATTCACCAGGTCCTGCACTTCGCCGACGACCCGGCCCGCGCCCTGGCCGAGGCGGCGCGCGTGCTGCGACCGGGCGGACACCTTCTGGTCGCCGATTTCGCGCCCCATGACCTGGAATATCTGCGCCGCGAGCACGAACACCGGCGCCTCGGGTTCGGCGATGATCAGGTCCGCGATTGGTGCGAGGCGACCAATCTAAAGATCAAGGAGATAGAGCATCTGCCGGGCGATCCGTTAACCGTGACCGTCTGGTTGGCCGGCAAGGTTGGAGTACAAGGATCATGACCGTCCCCAGGAATTCCACGGAGAAAACCGCCGCCGGCGTGACCCCGGCGCTGTCGGCCCTGGCCGTGGCGGCGCCGCTCGGCGTCAAGGTATCGTTTGAATTCTTTCCCCCCCGGACGGAGAAGATGGAGCGTTCGCTGTGGACCTGCGTCGAGCGCCTGGCGCCCCTGGACCCGGCCTTCTTCTCGGTCACCTACGGCGCCGGCGGCTCGACCCGGCGGCGCACCCACGACACCGTCTTGCGCATCCGCCGCGAGACCGCCCTTCAGGTCGCCGCCCATCTGACCTGTATCGAGGCGACGCGGGACGAAATCGATGCCATCGCCCGACGCTACTGGGAGGCCGGCATCCGCCACATCGTCGCCCTGCGTGGCGACCCGCCGGACGAGGCCGAAAAATACCAGGCCCATCCCGGCGGCTATGCCTATGCCGCCGACCTGGTCGCCGGGCTGAAGCGCGTCGCCGATTTCGAGATCAGCGTCGCCGCCTATCCCGAGGTCCATCCCGAGGCGGTCAGCGCCGCCGCCGATCTCGACAACCTGAAGCGCAAGATCGACGCCGGCGCCGGGCGCGCCATCACCCAGTTCTTCTTCGACAACGACGTCTTTCTGCGCTTTCGCGACCGGGCGGCGGCAGCCGGCGTCGCCGTTCCCCTCGTGCCCGGCATCCTGCCGGTGACCAATTATTCGCGCATTCTCGACTTCAGCAAAACCTGCGGCGCTTCGGTGCCGGGCTGGATGGCGGATCTGTTCGACGGCCTGGACTCCGATCCCGACACGCGGCGCCTGGTGGCGGCGACCATCGCCGCCGAGCAGTGCCGCGTGCTCAACGCCCACGGCGTCGAGCAGTTTCATTTCTACACCCTGAACCGCGCCGATCTGGTCTTTGCCATTTGCCATATCCTGGGCGTGCGCCATCCCGACAACGAGGAGTCCAAGCCATGACGGCCGGCGACAGAACGGCACTGCTGAACGACCATCTCGGTCGGCGTATCCTGGTCCTTGACGGCGCCATGGGCACCATGATTCAGGCCCACGGGCTGGATGAAGCGGCCTTTCGCGGCGCGCCGTTCGCCGATTGGCCGCGCGACCTCAAGGGCAACAACGATCTTCTGACCCTGACCCAGCCCGACATCATCGCCGCCATCCACGCCCAATTCCTCGATGCGGGGGCCGACATCGTCGAAACCAATACCTTCAATTCGACATCGATCGCCCAGGCCGACTATGGCATGGAAGACCAGGTCTTCGAATTGAACCGCGCCGGCGCCAGGTTGGCCCGCACCGCCGCCGATGGCGCCGCGACGCCCGACCGCCCGCGCTTCGTCGCCGGCGTCCTCGGGCCGACCAACCGCACGGCGTCGATCTCGCCCGACGTCAACGATCCCGGTTTGCGCAACGTCACCTTCGACCAACTGGTCGCGGCCTATGACGAGGCGGCGCGGGGCCTGATCGAGGGCGGCGCCGATATCTTGCTGATCGAGACCGTGTTCGACACCCTCAACTGCAAGGCCGCCATCTATGCCGTCGAACGCCTGTTCGACGACCGGGGCACCCGCTTGCCGGTAATGATCTCGGGCACCATTACCGATGCCTCGGGGCGGACCCTTTCGGGCCAGACGCCGGAAGCCTTCTGGAACGCCGTCGCCCACGCCCGGCCCATCGCCGTCGGCCTCAACTGCGCGCTCGGCGTCGAGGACCTGAGGCCCCATGTACAAGAGCTGGCGCGCGTCGCCGGGGTGGCGGTCAGCGTCTATCCCAACGCCGGCCTTCCCAATGCCTTCGGCGGCTACGACGACACGCCTGAGTACATGGCCGAACACTTGGGGGAGTTTGCCGAGAGCGGTTTCGTCAACATCGTCGGCGGCTGTTGCGGCACGACCCCGGATCACATCCGCGCCATCGCCGAAGCGGTGGCGGACACGGCGCCGCGGCCCATCCCCGAGGTCGATCGCTATTGTCGGCTCAGCGGCCTCGAGCCCCTGACCTTCGGCCCGGTGACCGGGTTCGTCAACGTAGGCGAGCGCACCAACGTCGCCGGTTCGGCGCGCTTCAAAAAGCTGATCATGAACGGCGATTACACAGCGGCGTTGGAGGTCGCCAACCAACAGGTGATCAACGGCGCCCAGGTCATCGACGTCAACATGGACGAAGCGATGCTCGATTCCGAAACGGCGATGGAGACCTTCCTCAACCTGGTCGCCGTCGAGCCCGACATTGCCCGCGTGCCGGTCATGATTGATTCGTCCAAATGGTCGGTCATCGAGGCCGGCCTCAAGTGCGTCCAGGGCAAGGGTATCGTCAATTCGATCAGCCTCAAGGAGGGCGAGGAACCCTTCGTCGCCCAGGCCCGCGAGATCCTGCGTTACGGCGCCGCCGTCGTCGTCATGGCCTTCGACGAGTCGGGCCAGGCCGACACCCGGGAGCGCAAGGTGGAAATCTGCGCCCGCGCCTACCGCATCCTGACCGAGGACGTGGGCTTTCCAAGCGAGGACATCATCTTCGATCCCAACATCTTCGCCGTCGCCACCGGCATCAAGGAACACGACAACTACGGCGTCGACTTCATCGAAGCGACCAAGGCGATCAAACAGCAGCTTCCCCATGCCTTGGTGTCGGGCGGCGTGAGCAATTTTTCGTTCTCGTTCCGCGGCAACGACCCCCTGCGCGAGGCCATGCATACGGCGTTCCTCTACCACGCCGTCAACGCCGGCCTGGACATGGCCATCGTCAATGCCGGCCAGCTTGGCGTTTATGCCGAGATCCCGGGCGATCTCCGCCAACGGATCGAGGACGTGGTCCTCAACCGCCGCCCCGACGCCACCGAGCGCCTGATCGAGGTGGCGGCGACGGTGACGGGTGCGGCGCGCGAGAGCACCGACGATGGGGCCTGGCGCGAAGGCCCGGTCGCCGAGCGCCTGTCCCATGCCCTGGTCAAGGGCATCACGGAATATATCGTCGATGACACCGAAGAGGCGCGCCTGGCCGCCGAGCGCCCCATCGAGGTCATCGAAGGCCCCCTGATGGACGGCATGAACGTGGTCGGCGACCTGTTCGGCTCGGGCCAGATGTTCCTGCCCCAGGTGGTCAAGAGCGCGCGGGTCATGAAACAAGCGGTGGCCCACCTGCTGCCCTTCATCGAAGAAGAGAAGGACACCGACGCCGGCGCCAAGGGCAAGGTCGTGATGGCGACCGTCAAGGGCGACGTCCACGACATCGGCAAGAACATCGTCGGCGTCGTGCTGCAATGTAACAACTTCGAGGTCATCGACCTCGGCGTCATGGTCCCTTATGCCAAAATTCTGCAAACGGCGCGGGACGAGAACGCCGACATCATCGGCCTTTCGGGTCTGATCACGCCGTCGCTCGAAGAGATGGCGTCGGTCGCTGCCGAGATGGAGCGCCAGGGCTTCCAGGTGCCGCTGCTGATCGGCGGCGCCACCACGTCGAAGGTCCACACGGCGGTCAAGATCGCCCCCATGTACGAGGCCCCGACGGTGCATGTCCTGGATGCCTCGCGCTCGGTCGGGGTCGCCGGCGCCCTGATGAGCGAAACCCTGCGCGACGATCTGGTGGCCTCGGTCAAGGAAGAATACGCGGCCATCCGCGCCAAGCACGCCGGCGGCGGCGGACGGGGTGCGGGCGAAACCCTGGCCGGGGCCAGGCGCAACCGCCTTGCCATCGACTGGACGGCACAGCCGCCGCCCCGGCCGGACAGGCTCGGCGTCCAGGCATTCGACGACTACGACCTCGGCGACATCGCGACCCGCATCGACTGGACGCCCTTTTTCCGCACCTGGGAGCTAAAGGGCACCTACCCCGCCATCCTCGACGACGCCAAGGAGGGCGAGGCGGCACGCGGCCTCTATGAGGACGCCCGGGTCATGCTGGAACGCATCATCGCCGAGAAATGGCTCACCGCACGGGGCGTCGTCGGCCTGTTCCCGGCCAACGCCCAAGGCGACGACGTCGAGGTCTACGGCGATGAGACACGAAAAAAAGTCATCGCCCGCTTCCGCTTTCTGCGCCAGCAGATGAAAAAGCGCCAGGGCCGGGCCAATCTCTGCCTGGCCGATTTCGTGGCGCCCGCCGACAGCGGCGTCGCCGACCATATCGGCGCCTTCGCGGTGACCGCCGGCCTCGGCATCGAAGACAAGGTGGCCCAGTTCGAGGCCGCCCACGACGACTATTCCGCCATCCTCTTGAAGGCCCTGGCCGACCGCCTGGCCGAGGCCTTCGCCGAGCATATGCACGAACGTGTTCGGCGCGAGTTCTGGGGCTATGCGGCGGATGAGAACCTGGACAACGACGCCCTGATCGCCGAGCAATATCAGGGCATCCGTCCGGCGCCGGGCTACCCGGCCTGCCCGGACCACAGCGAGAAGCGCGCCCTGTTCGACCTGCTGGAGGCGGAAAACAACACCTCGATGACGCTGACCGAAAGCTTTGCCATGCTGCCGGCGGCCTCGGTCGCGGGCTTTTATTTCGCCCACGCCGAAGCCAGCTACTTCGGCATCGGGCGTATCGGGCGCGACCAGGCGAAAGACTACGCCAAGCGCAAGGGCGTCCCCATCGAGCAGGCGGAAAAATGGCTGGCCCCGAACCTGGCCTATGAGCGGTAAGGACGGAAAAGGCGCCGGCGCGTCGGAGGGCGAAATTCAGCACCCGATTCATTGTCTGAGCCGCAGGGAGATGCTTCGCCTCGGTGGTGGCGGGTTGGCCCTTCTGGGTGTGGGCGGATGCGCCCTGGGTGTGCCGAGGTATCTCCCTGGCTCAAGCGGCATGGCAACCTTCCAGGAACACGTGCAGAATGAGTCCGAGACCAGCACGCGGGGGATCGGCGGCATCGATCTGACCTTTGGCCATGGAGTCCCGATCGTCAGTCCCGTAAAGGGTCGGATAAGCAGTGTCAGGAATTCTCCTGTCAGCGGGAAGACAACGACCATCCAGTACGGAGTCACCGAAATCCTGCTGGCTCATCAAGAAGAATTGCTTGTTGAGCCGGGAACCGAGGTTGACCGATACACGGTGATCGGCCGCGAGGGATCCACCGGGACCGGCAGCAACGGAACCAGCCACGTACACCTATCCGTTATCGGCAATGCGGTTTTCCACGATTACAATCACAACCGGACGGTTGGCAGCGCGGTTAAGGTTTTCCCTTCCTGGAATTTCGTCTTGGATCCGGACAGACTGACGTCGGACGGCAATCCCCTCGTCGAGAATCCTTGGCATCCAGCCGTGGACTACGACACGCCCTACCTTGAATTTGTCCAAAAACACGTAAGGCCAAGTTTCGCACGGATATACAAAAACTATAAGGACACTCCATCCCAATATTGCATCAGAGATCTTTCACGTGAACCTTCCGTGGGGTCGATAAATTGTCTGTGGAAACAATATGAGAAAATAAAACACGACGGTGGGCTTTTGGAAAAAGAACTGGAAATAATCAGGATTACCGTGCGAGAGGCCGGCAGGTTGATTAAACTGACCTCGCCCTATATCGATCATACCAATTCCGACGTCATCCGCCACGTCATCTCACGCAATCCAAGGCACGAAGACCTGATTTTGAAGTACTACGGCAGGTTCTTGATATCGGCATGACCCCCTGGAGATTCTGTGTATTGCTCACCTGCGTGGCTGAAGGTCCCCAAACACGGTTTCCGGCGCAATGGCAGGGAGGGGGCTGACCCTCGACCGCGTGGACGCGAACCAACCAGCCCCTATACTCCGGCCCATGGCCGCCCCTGATCCCGATCCAATCGCCGTGCGGATGCCCGAGGCGCCGGTCCTGGTGGCCGGGGTCGGTGGGGCGGCGTGGATCTCGGCCGATGGCGAGGTCGAAAGCCTGACCCTGGCCGAGGCCGCCCGGCGCGTCGAGGCGGGCGCCGTGCCGGTCGTCTGTCACGCGCCGGCCATCGCCCGGCGCCTGGGCACGCCCCGGTTTGCGGCCCTCGACGTGCTTGAGCTTTTCGCCTTCGCGCAGCCAGCTCGGTTTTGCGTGCCGACGCCGCGCGGCCTGGCCCGCGTTCTCGGCCTGGCCCTTCCCGACAACCTTGGCGACGAGGCGGCGGCGTTGCTTGGCGCCGCCCGGGCGTTGCTTTCGCGCCTCGGCCAAGATGAGCCGCCGCCGGGCGCCGATGCGCTGCCCATCGCAATCGCCATGGCGCGCGGCGGGTGGCCGTGGGGGAAAGCGGTGGTCGCCGCCCCTGGCGGTTTTCTCGATGCACCCCATTCGGCCAACCTGCTCGACGGGCTCAAGGTGTGGAACAAACTTCCCCATTGGAACGACAGCGGCCCCGAGCCGCCGCCCGACAACCAGCCCGTTGAACCGGTCGAGGCGCGGGCGAAGTTGGTCCAACTGTTGGGCGCCGACGCCGAGGAACGGCCCGAGCAGGCCGATTACGCGGCCCAGGTCTCGGCCGCCTTTCTGCCCCGCGACCGGGCCGGCGAGCCGCGCCTGGTCCTGGCCGAGGCCGGCACCGGGGTCGGCAAGACCCTGGGCTATTTGGCGCCGGCCAGCGTTTGGGCCGAGAAGAACAAGGGCCCGGTGTGGATATCGACCTATACCCGCAACCTGCAGCGCCAGCTCGACGCCGAGCTCGACCGGCTCTATCCCGAGCGTGCCGAAAAGGAACAGAAAGTCGTCGTCCGCAAGGGGCGCGAAAACTATCTCTGCCTGTTGAACTTCGACGAAGCCGTGGGCCGCATCCCGACGGGCGGGGCGGCCGATGTGATAGGGCTGGGCCTGATGGCGCGCTGGGCCGGCGTCAGCCGCGACGGCGACATGGCGGGCGGCGACTTCCCGGGCTGGCTGACCGACCTGTTGGGCCGCGCCGCGACCCTTGAACTGACAGACACTCGGGGCGAGTGCGTCTATTCGGCCTGCGGCCATTATGCCAAGTGCTTCATCGAGCGCACGGTCAGGCGCGCCCGGCGCGCCGAGATCGTGGTCGGCAACCACGCCCTGATCATGGCCCAGGCGGCGCTTGGCGGCGGCGACGAGGCGGCCCAGGCGTTCCTCCCCAGCCGTTATGTCTTCGACGAGGGACACCACCTGTTCGACGCCGCCGATGGGGCCTTCTCGGCCCACTTTTCGGGCCGCGAGGCCGAGGAGTTGAGGCGTTGGCTGTTGGGCGCCGAAAGCCGGTCGCGGTCGCGCTCAAGGGGGCTCAAGGCGCGCATCGAAGACCTGGTGGCGGGCACCGCCGAGGCCGCCGAGGCCCTCGCCGAGGTGCTGCGCGCGGCGCGCTCCCTGCCCGGTTCCGGCTGGCACCAGCGCCTTGCCGGCGGCACGCCCGTGGGGCCGGCGGAGGCCTTCCTCGCCCTTGTCCGCCAACAGGTCTATGCCCGCGACCGGGACGGCGGCAACGCCTACAGCCTGGAGACCGAAACCCGCCCGCCCGTGCCCGGCCTGTTAGACGCGGCGGCGGCGCTGGAGAGCGCCCTGGCGCGCCTCGGCGCCCCGGTCACGGTGCTCGTCCAGGCCCTGATGGCCTTCCTCGACGACGAAGCCGACACGCTGGATACCGGCCAGCGCCTGCGCCTGGAGGCGGTCTGCCGGGGCCTCGAGCGGCGCGGCGGCCTGATCGTCCAGGCTTGGCGCTCCATGCTGCGTTCCTTAGGCAGCGAGACGCCCGACGATTTCGTCGATTGGTTCAGCGTCGAACGCATCGACGGCCGCGACCTCGATGTCGGCTTCCACCGCCACTGGATCGACCCGACGCAGCCCTTCGCCGAAACCATGGCCGGCCCGGCCCAGGGTCTTCTCGTCACCTCGGCCAGCCTGCGCGACGGCAGCGGCGACGAGGAGGCCGACTGGGCGGTGGCGGAAAGGCGCAGCGGGGCGCGACACATGGCGGCGCCGGCGGTCCTGGCCCGGGTCCCGTCGCCCTTCGACTACGCCGCCCAGACCCGCGTCCTCATCGTCACCGACGTGGCCAGGAACAACGCCGATCAGGTGGCGGCCGCCTACCGCGAGCTGTTCCTGGCGGCGGGCGGCGGCGGACTTGGCCTGTTCACGGCGATCACGCGCCTGCGCGCCGTTCACGAACGCATCGCCCAGCCCCTGGACCAAGCCGGACTGACTCTCCTTGCCCAGCACGTCGACGCCCTCGATACCGGATCGCTGATCGACATCTTCCGCGCCGAGGACGATGCCTGCCTGTTGGGCACCGACGCGGTCCGCGACGGCGTCGACGTGCCGGGCCGGGCGCTCCGCCTCATCGTCTTCGAGCGCGTGCCGTGGCCGCGTCCCGACATCCTGCACCGAGCGCGACGCGACGCCTTCGGCGGGCGCGCCCATGACGAGATGCTGACCCGGCTGCGCATCAAGCAGGCCTATGGCCGGCTGATCCGCCGGGCCACCGACCGCGGCGTCTTCGTCATGCTGGACAGGGCCATGCCGTCACGCCTCGGCGGCGCCTTCCCCGAAGGCGTGGCGCCGCGCCGCCTGGGACTCGCCGAGACCCTGACCGAGGTGCGCGCTTTCCTGAGCGACGGAGCCGGGTGACAAGGCCTAGCAGGCTGCTGAAAAACTGAGTATTTCGTAACAATCCTTCGACACGCGGGCTCCGCCCGCTGCTCAGGATGAGGAGAATCAATTACTTAACCCTCATGCTGAGGAGGCGCGAAGCGCCGTCTCGAAGCATCTGACGCCAAGAAACCCTCTTTTTCAGCAGCCTGCTAGGCAGCCGCCTTGCCCTTTTCGGCCTGCCAGGCGTCTAGCTTGGCCCGCGCCCCGTTGGTTGCCGGGTTCATCGATTCGTCGTGATTGGGGCGCTTGGCGGTCAGTTCGATGACGTAGCCGTTCGGATCGCGGAAGTAGATCGAATCGATGAACCGGTGATCCGCGATGCCACGGGTTTCGATGCCCGCCGCCTTACCCTTGTCGAACATCGCGTGCAGCACGTCGGTGTCGACCTCAAGCGCGATGTGCAGGTCATAGTCATGCTGGTCCTTGAACTCGAAGGACTGGTCCGGCACCTCGAAAAAGGCCAGGTAGGAGCCGTCGCCGAGCCGGTAGAAGGTATGCAGGGCGTTGGTTTCGCGCCCGGTCTTGGATTCGCCGATCTCGAGGGTGGATTCAAGCGTCAGCCCGAGAAAATCCTCGTAGAAGGCGCGTGTCTCTTCTGAATCCCGGCAGCGATAGGCGTTATGGTGTAGTCCCTTGATCATTGTTTACCTCGTTTGCTCACCCCCAACACGAAGCTAGCCTGTTCCCCCTTTGCGACGCGATCATACCATAAGTGCCGCGCTTGGCCGACCGTCGGAAAGACTATTTTCGGCGCGGCGCCACGGCGTAGACGACGACCCCCGCCGCCGTTATCGCGACCGCGGCCCAAAAGGCCCAGGGCGAGTAAGCGGGGATATCGCCCAACGAGCCGACCAGATTGCCCAGGGCGCAGCTCTCCGTCGTCCGGTAGAAACATGCGCTGGCCATCTTCACGTCTTGGCCTAGCATGGGTTCGAAAAAGACGTACCACCAGGCCGTGGCGGCGAAAAACACCGCGCCGCCAAGAACCATCAGCATCTTGCCCAATCTTACCCAGATCATGGGGATCAAATCCGCTTGCCCGACCGTTGCCGCCAAGGGCCAAGGTAGCACTAAACCGGGGATCGCCGAAGCCGCGTTGACTCACCGCCCTTGACGCCGCGCCGGGCGGGGGGAGTATGGTGGAGATCGGCAAACCCGCATGCGAGGTCCGGATGTCCGTGATCAGTCACCACGCCGCCCTGATCTACACCATGGTCATGGTGTCGGCCGCCGACAACGAGATGACCGACGCCGAAATGCGGACCATGGGCGAGACCATCAACTTCCTTCCCGTTTTCGCCGATTACCAAAGCTCGCTGATGACCGACACGGTGGCCAGCTGCGCCGACCTTCTTGACGAGGACGACGGGTTGGAGAGCGTCTTCGAACTGATCAAGGATGCTTTGCCCGGCAAGCTCCGCGAAACGGCCTATGCGCTCGCCTGTGACGTCGTCGCCGTCGACGGCGAGGCGCACCAGGAAGAGCTTAGGATGTTGGAGATGATCCGCCACGAACTGAGAATCGACCGCCTGACCGCCGCCGCCATCGAACGCGGCGCCCGGGCGCGCTTCGCCACGATGTAGCGTTAATGAAATCGCTCGACGGCAAGACCATCGGCTTCATCGGGCTCGGCCTGATGGGACGGCCGATGTGCCTGAATTTGAACAAGGCGGGGGCGCGCCTGATCGTTCACAACCGCTCGCGCCCGGTCGTCGACGAGATGACGGCCAAGGGTATGACCGCGGCCGCGACGTCAAGCGCCGTGGCGGCCGCGGCCAAGACCGTCATCGTCATGGTCAGCGACACGCCGGCGGCCGAGGCCGTCATCGGCGGCACGGACGGAATTCTGGGCGCCGTCGGCCCCGATTCCTTGGTCATCGACATGGGCACCACGGCGGTGTCGGCGACGCGCCGCTTGGCCGCCGCCGTCATCGGCGCCGGCGGCCAATTCGTCGACGCGCCGGTGTCGGGCGGCACGGTCGGGGCCGAGGCCGGCACCCTGACCATCATGGCGGGCGGCTCCAAAGAGGCGGTCGGGCGCGCGGCGCCGCTCCTCAAGGTCCTGGGCGCCAGCCTTACCCACGTCGGCGGCGTCGGCGACGGACAGGTCGCCAAGGCGGCCAATCAGGTCATCGTCGGTCTGGTCATCGGCGCCGTCGCTGAGGCCCTGGCCCTGGCCCGGCGCGCCGGCGCCGACCCGGCCAAGGTGCGCCAGGCGCTCAAGGGCGGTTTCGCCGACTCGCGCATCCTGGAACTGCACGGCCAGCGCATGGTCAGCGGCGACTTCCGCCCCGGCGGCAAGGCGACGACCCAGCGCAAGGACCTGGCCCAGGCCCTCGATCTCGCCCGCGAGCTGGGCTTCGACATGCCGGCCACGCGACTGAACAGGGAACTCTACGACCGTCTCATCGCGGACGGATTCGGCGATCTCGACCACAGCGCCCTGATCAAGGTCCTGGACCGGGAATAGAGCATTTCATCATTGTTCGGCGCCGGCCCGCTCCCCCGCCCGGCCACCCCTAGGCTCTGTACTCAATTAGGGGATTCACAAATTGGTTTTGATGTGATTCAAAGTCTCTAACGAGAAGGAGG
>JASLLZ010000059.1 GCA_030746775.1 Rhodospirillales bacterium
TTGTCACCGGCTCGGCGGCCGGCTTGTCGTGTTCTGCGTCAAAGGCGCCAACCAGCTGCCCGAAGTGATTCTCCCAGCCCAGGTGGGCCGCCTCTCGGCGCAACACGTCGCCCAATTTGTTGCTCACCACGCCCAGGTAGAGCCCCGCTTGGCACAGGTCCCCCAGCATCCGATCGGCGCCCGGACTGGGCCGCAGCATATCCAGATGGATGGCATTGAAATGCCGGTAAAACACCTGACCCGCCTCTTCCCAACGATCGCCGAAAAGTCCGGGAAAGCTGTCGCGCATGGATTTGCGGACGCGGCGCCGGGTCTCGTCGAACGACCATTCGTCGAGTCCGAAGGCCCTGAGCGTTACGTTCTGCGCCTCATGGATCGCCGGCCACGTGTCGACAAGGGTGTTGTCCCAGTCGAAGAGGATGGCTTTGGGGCGCGCCGTCATGCGGCTCCCATGCCGGCCGGCTGCTTGATATGGTCGGCGTAGTATTGCATGAGCTTGCGCGTCAAGGGACCGGCGCGGCCGTCGGCAACCGGCTTGTCGTCGATTCGGATCACCGGCTTGACGAAACATGAGGTACCGGTTGCGAAGGCTTCGCGCGCCGACTTCGCTTCCTTCACGCTGAAGGGGCGTTCGACGAATCGAAGCCCCTCGCTCCGCGCCAGCTCAAGAACGGCGAGCCGCGTGATGCCGTTGAGGATGGCGCCATCGACGTTGCGGGTAACCACTTCACCCTTGCCGGTGACGATCCAGGCGTTCGAGAGGGTGCCTTCGGTGACCCGTCCCTTGTCGTCGATCATCCATGCTTCGTAGGCCCCCGCTTCCTCCGCCTGCTGTTTTCCCAACACATTAGGAAGAAGAGATACTGACTTGATATCAGGTCGTTTCCACCGAATATCCTTGATGGTGATTACGCTGACCCCTTGGCTCGCCACGGTCGGATCGACGAACTTCAAGTGGCGCGTCGTCATAACCAGGGCGCTGTCGCTCGCCTTGGGGAAGGCATGGTTGCGGGGCGCCACGCCGCGCGTGATCTGCAAATAGAGGATGCCGTCCCGCACTCGGTTGCGGCGCACCACCTCGTCCATCACCATGGCGAGCGCCCGCCGCGACATGGGCCAGGCGATCTTGAGTTCGGCAAGCGAGCGGGCGAGCCGCGCCAAATGGCCTTCCCCGTCAACGAAACGGCCGTGGTGGAGGTAGATGACCTCGTAGACACCGTCGGAGAACTGATAGCCGCGGTCCTCGATGTGCACGGCGGCTTCGCGGTGTGGGACGTAGCGTCCATTAACGTAAGCGATACGCGTCATTCTGGCCTCCGTACCCTGTCCGAATACCACTCCACGCACCTCTCGGCCAGGGCCTCAGTCGAGTCAAGATAGTTATTCCCGTCATTGAGGACCAGCGGGATCTCGGTGCAGCCTAGAACGACCATTCGCACCCCCTGCTGGCGAAGCTTGTCCGCCGCGGCCTCGAGGGGGGCTCGGGCATCCTCCAGCCGTCCGGCCTTGACCAGCCCGATGCCGTGTGTAACCAGGTCCTCTTGGTCGCGATCCTCGGGAACCACGCACTCGTAACCATGCTTGCCGAGCCGAGCCTGGTAGATGCCGCCGAAAACAGCGCCGGCGGTGGCGAGCAGCCCTACGGGGCCGTCGCCAACACCACGTCGCGCCAAGGCGCCGCCGACCGCATCGACGATGTGGAGCACCGGAACCGTGCTCTCGCCGGCCAAATCGTCATACCAGTAGTGGGCCGAGTTGCACGGAACGGCGATGCATTCGGCCCCCGTATCGAGCAGCCTGCGCAGCCCTTGCAGCATCGCCGGCAGGGGCGATTCCGTGCCCTCGAGAATGCTGGCCGAGCGGTCAGGCACTTGGGGCACGGAATGGACGATTAGCGGCACGTGATCTTGATCCCTCTCTGCCGGAGTCAGCGCGATCACTTTGCCCATGAAGTCGGCCGTCGCCAAGGGACCCATGCCTCCGAGGACCCCGATCATTCCCCTCATGGCATTCCTCTCTCAAAAATATTCGAGACTGACAGAAAACATCTTCTCTACCTTGCGGATCGCTTCGCTCGAGGAAAACAGGACGACCCGGTCCTTGGCCTCGATCACCGTGGTGCCGCGCGGGCTGATCACTTTGTCGTCGCGGACCAGGGCGCCGATCAACACGCCAGGCGGCAATTTGACTTCCTTTAGCGGCTTGCCGACCAGGGGAGAGGTGGCCATGGCCTCTGCCTCGATGAGTTCACCGAAGCCTTCGCGGAGCGTATGAACCGAATGGATACGCCCGCGCCGTACATGCTGCAGAATGGTTGAAACCGTTATGTTGCGGGGACTTACGACGACGTCGATGCCAAGCGAAGGGATCAAGGCATCGTAGCTGCCCTTGTTGATCAGGATAATCGCCCGTTGGCAGCCATAGCGCTTGGCTAGCAGGGACGCCAAAATGTTGGTTTCGTCGTCGTTGGTGACCGCGACCACCGTGTTCATTTCGCCGACGCCCGCTTCTTCCAGGAGTTCGGGGTCCAGCACGTCGCCTTTGATGACCAGCGTGCGGTTCAGTCGGCTGGCCACCATGCCGGCCCGCTGTTCGTTGGCTTCGATAATCTTGGCTTTGAGCCACGAGTACTCTCTTTCTATCTCTTCGGCCAGGAACAGGCCCACGTTGCCGCCGCCGCATATGAGCAGGCGGCGGGCCTCCGGCTCCTCGTGACCAAAGGCGACCATGGCGCGGGACATCTGTTCGGTATCGACGACGAAGTAAACCTCGTCGCCGGGCAGCATGCGGTCGTCGGCCGTCGGTACGATGGGCCGGCCGTCGCGGGTCAGGCCCGTGACGACGATGTTGAGATTGGGAAACAGTTGGGTGAGCTGGCGCAGCGGCGTGTGCACGAGCGGGCAATCTTCTTCGCAGCGCACTCCCAGCATGCGCACCTTGTCGCCGACCAGGGGGATCATTTCGAAGGCTCCCGGCACCCGCAGGCGGCGGGTGACCGAGCGCGCGACCTCGATCTCCGGCGATATAATGACGTCGATCGGCATGTGGTCGGGCAGAAAAAGGTCGGCCCATTCGGGCTGCAGGTATTTTTGTTGACGGATGCGGGCGATCTTGGTCGGGACGTCGAACAGGGAATGGGCGACCTGGCAGGCCACCATGTTGACCTCGTCGGCGTAGGTTACCGCGATGATCATGTTGGCGTCCTCGGCGCCGCCCCTCTCAAGGACGTCGGGCTGGGCGGCGTGACCGACGACTCCCTTGACATCCACGGTTTCGCTAATGTGGCGAATCAGATCGGGCGACTGGTCGATAATCGTGACGTCGTTGCCTTCCGAGGCCAGATAGCGGGCGATGGAGGAACCAACCTGTCCGGCGCCGCAGACGATAACTTTCATCGGACAATTACCTCATTGATCCGTGGTATTCGCATCAAAATTCGTGTGCCGGCGCCGCGATCACCGGGCGCCGCGGCGACGGCTCTCGTCCTGAACGCCCAGGGTTTTCAGCTTGCGGTGCAGCGCCGAGCGCTCCATCCCGACGAAGCCGGCGGTGCGTGAGATATTGCCGTCGAACCGGTCAACTTGGGCAAGCAGGTATTCACGCTCGAATATTTCACGCGCCTCGCGCAGGGGCAAGCCCATGATCTCGCCGCCCTTGTCGCGCTGCAAGGCGGCCGGCGCGTCGGCGCCGATCTCGACCGGCAAACTGCTGGCGCGCAAGGGTTCCCCGGGGTCGCCTGGCGCCATGATGAGCAAACGTTCGACCACGTTTCTCAACTCGCGCACGTTGCCCGGCCACGTGTAGGCCCGCAAGGCGGTCAGGGCGTCGTCGCCGAACTGGCGGGGCGTTTGGCCCGAGGAGTTCGCCGCCCGATCCATGAAATGGGCGGCCAGCAGCGGGATGTCCTCGCGCCGTTCGCGCAACGACGGCACTTCGATGGGAACGACGCTGAGCCTGTAGAACAAGTCCTCGCGGAATGTGCCGGCGCTCATTGCCTGGGCCAGGTCCTGGCTTGAGGCGGCGACGACGCGCACATCAACCTGGATCGGCGTCGCGCCGCCGACCCGTTCGAAGGTCTGCTCTTGCAAGACGCGGACGATCTTGCCCTGGGTTTCCAATGGCATGTCCGCCACTTCGTCAAGAAAAAGCGTGCCGTTGTGGGCCCTCTCGAATGTTCCTTCCTTGCGGCCCTGCCCGTCCCCGCCCTCGGTGCCGAACAGTTCCACTTCCATGCGGTCCGGTTCCATGGTCGCGCAGTTGAGCACGACGAAGGGTTCCCGGGCCCGGCCCGAGCGCGCGTGCAACAGGCGCGCCACCACCTCCTTGCCCGAGCCCGCCGGACCGGTAATGAGGACGCGGCTGTTGGCCGGCGCCACCTTGTCGAGGGCTTGGCGGACCTGATTGATAGCTGGCGACCGACCGATCAATTCGTCATCGGCCCCGGCCCTGATCTTCAATTCCTGAATTTCCTGGCGCAGGCGCGCCGCTTCGACGGCACGCTCGACGATGAGAATCATGCGATCCGCGGTGAACGGTTTCTCGATGAAGTCGTAGGCGCCCTCCTTGATGGCGGCGACGGCCGTCTCGATAGTCCCGTGGCCGCTCATCATAACCACGGGCAGGTCCGCGTGTTTTTCCTTAATGGCCTTCAGGATGCCGATGCCGTCCAGTTCGCTGCCCTGAAGCCAGATATCAAGCAGCACCAGGCTCGGAAGTCTTTCTTCGATGCCGGCCAGGGCATCCGCGCTGCCGCTGGCGGATCGTGTCTCGAAACCTTCGTCCTGCAAAAGGCCCGACGTCAGGGTCCGGATGTCCTCTTCGTCGTCAACGATCAGAATTTCATGAGCCATCGATCAAAACCCGGGTAGCGACTTGCATGGGATCGGGCGGCCCGGCGTCTTCGGTTTGCGAGTTGTCCGACTGACGTTCGGGGTGAAAGACGAGCGAGATGACGGCGCCGCCCTCGGTGCGGTTCTCAAGGGTTACCTCGCCATGATGGTCCTCCATGATTTTTCGGACAATCGCCAATCCCAGGCCGGTTCCCTTGTCCCGGGTCGTCACATAGGGCTCGGTGAGGCGCTCGCGGTGCTCTTCTGGCAGGCCGAGGCCGTTGTCTTCCAAGGCGATGACAACCCGGCCGCCGACCTCGGCGGCCTCTCGGCTGAGGCGCAGCAGGATGATTCCCGAAAGGCCGGGGTCGCGGTGCGCCGCCCGGGCCTCGATGGATTCCACGGCATTTTTGAACATGTTGGTGAGGGCCTGATTGATCTGCCGGCGGTCACAGCTGATGTGGATGTCTTCATCGCCCAAATCCAGGTCGTAATTGGTGGAGGGGTGGCGGGCGCGTTCGAAGAACGCCGCCTGGCGGCAGATTTCGGACAGGTTCTCTGTTTTCAGGGTCGCCTGTGGCATGCGGGCGAAAGACGAGAATTCGTCAACCATGCGGCCGATATCCTCAACCTGTCGAACAATGGTCTCGATGCAGTCGCTGAAGGTCTTGGGGTCGTCGCCGATCTGCTTGAGGTACTTTCGCTTCAGGCGTTCGGCCGACAGTCGGATGGGGGTCAGGGGGTTCCTGATTTCATGGGCGATGCGCCGCGCCACGTCGGCCCAAGCCGCCGTGCGCTGGGCCGAAAGCAACTCGGTGATGTCATCGAAGGTGACCACATATCCAATGACCTGATCGTCCAGGCTTTCCGCCGCCATGCTGACGATAAGGCTGAGTGGACGATCTTGGCGAACCACATTTATCTCGGCCTGATGCGGCCGGTCGGGACGTTTTTTCACGGCGTCCAGAAGTTGGGCCATCTCGGGCACCACGGTGACCAGATCGGTGCCGATGGCGTCGGCCAGATCGGTTGCCAGGAGTTCCGAGGCCGAGCGGTTGGGCAGATGGACGCGGCCCCGGTCGTCAAGCCCGATGACTCCGGCGGAGACCCCCGCCAGAACCGTTTCCGTGAAGCGGCTTCTTTCGCCGAGCTGGCGGTTGGCTTCGACCAGGCCTTTCTGCTGGGTATCGATCTGGCTGGTCATGCGGTTAAAGGCGCGGCTCAGGATACCAATCTCGTCGCTTGCCGCCGTCGCTTCCACGCGTGCCGTCAGATCGCCCTTCCCGACCCGTTCGGCGACCGTGATCAGGTTGCTGATGGGACGCGCCAGTTGGGTCGCCAAGGTGAGGCCAATCCACACCGCCGCCAGCAACAACAGCAACGCCACGACGACGAAGATCATGACGAAGGTAATCTGGATTCCCTTGCGCCGTTT
The DNA here is from genome assembly GCA_030746775.1 of Rhodospirillales bacterium. Lineage (GTDB taxonomy): Bacteria > Pseudomonadota > Alphaproteobacteria > Rhodospirillales > JASLLZ01 > JASLLZ01. Next base: position 6,265 of record JASLLZ010000059.1, read on the forward strand.
CTCCAGGCTCTTGTATTGGCTGAACGCCTGGTCGGTCCGTTCGATGTGCTCAAGGACGCGCGATTCGATGAAGCGGCCGACCAACAGATAAGCATCGGCGAACCGGTTCAACTTGACCAGGGCGCGGACCCGGTCCTCCTGACCGCCCGTCAAGACGACAACCTCGCCCGTGGCGGCCTGCCTAAGGTCCTGGCCCAACACCCGTTCCAGTTCCAGCGACATACTGAAGCGCGAACGGGCCAGGGTTCGACCGTCGCCATCCATCACCATGGCCTCGGGAAGAGAACGCAGGCCCGCCTGAGCCGACAGAATCTGGTTAAATCGGGCCCGGTTGCGCATCAAAATTGGCGCGTCCCGGTTGAGATCGTTGGCCATGGCCAGGGCATCGGCACGGACGCTTTGCTGGTGTTCGTATAAATAGGCGTGGGCCACGGCCCGCGATTCCTCCACCGCCGTGCGAACCCGTTCGTTGAACCAGGCCTGGATGCCGAAATTGAGGAAAAGGGCCGAGAAAACGGCAACCAGGATGGCCGGCGTCACCGCCACCACGCTGAACAAAAAGACCAGGCGGACGTGCAACCTGGAACCCGCCAGGCCCCGGCGCCGCTCGGCCCACACATTGGCCAGACGGCGCGCCACGACGACGGCCAGCAGAAGCAGCAGCACGGCGTCGAGGTAGAGCAGCAAGAGCACGGTCTTCGGATCCGGCCCAAGGGGCGACGATCCGGTCATGGTGGCGACCGTCGCCAGGCCCGACGCCACCGCCGCCGCGGCCAGGGAGTAAGCCAACTTGCGTCCCAGTCCGACGCGCCGCGCCCACAGGCGGTAGCGACCCAAGAGTCGGCTCCAACGGCGCAGGTTGGCGTTCATTTCGGCGCCCCCCGCGATACCGATATGTCGAGTTCCCTGATTTTCTTGCGCAAGGTATTTCGGTTGAGTCCCAAAATCTGCGCCGCCTTGATCTGGTTGCCGCGCGTCGCCTCCAGGCTGAGCGCGATCAAGGGACGCTCGACCTCGCGCAGGACGCGTTCGTAAAGGCCGGCGGCGGGAAGACCCTCACCGTGGGCACGGAAATAGCTCCTGAGGTGGTGTTCGACGGAATCGGAGATGCCGTTGCCCTCTACGGTTGGCGCGGCGCGTGTGTCTTCGGCCAGCTCCCGGGCGACGGCGTCGACGCCGATCACCTCTTCCGAATAGAGGGCCGCCAGGCGCCGCACCAGATTCTCCAACTCGCGGACGTTGCCTGGCCACGAATGGCGTTTCAGCCGTTCCATGGCGTCGTCGTCGATGATCTTCCAGGGCAGTCCCTCGCCGGCTGCCCGGGCGAGGAAACTTCGGATGAGTTCGGGAATATCGTCGCTGCGCTGGCGCAGGGGCGGCAGGCGGATCGGCACCACGTTGAGGCGAAAGTACAGGTCTTCGCGGAACCGTCCCTGGCGGATCAATTGGCGCAGGTCACGATGGGTCGCGGCAACGATGCGGACGTTGGCGCGCTGCGAGGCGCGACCGCCGACGGTGGTGTATTCGCCTTCTTGAAGAACGCGCAACAGGCGCGTCTGCGCCTCCAGCGGCATGTCGCCGATCTCGTCGAGAAAAAGCGTGCCGCCGTCGGCCTGCCGGAAGCGTCCCATGCTGCGCGACGTGGCCCCGGTGAAGGCGCCCTTCTCATGACCGAACAGTTCGCTTTCGATGAGTTCGCGTGGGATCGCCGCCATATTGACGGCAACGAAGGCGCAATCGCGGCGCTTGCCGTAATCGTGCAGCGCGCGCGCCACCAACTCCTTTCCGGTTCCCGATTCGCCCTCGATCATCACCGTCAGGTCGGTCCCCATGAGCCGCGCCACGGTGCGGTAGATTTCCTGCATGGCCGGCGAGCGGCCGATGAGAGGAAGTTGATCATCGCCCGCCCCTTCCCCGCCGTCGGATGCCGCCGCCGGCGGGGTTTCAAGGGCACGCCGCACCACGTTGACCAGCTGGTTGAGATCGAAGGGCTTGGGCAGGTATTCGAAGGCGCCGCGCTCGGTCGCCTTGACCGCCGTCATCAGGGTGCTTTGGGCGCTCATCACGACGATGCGAAGATTGGGCCTGAGCTTGCGGATGCGCGGGATCAGGTCGAGGCCGCTCTCGTCGGGCATGACCACGTCGGTAATCACCAAGTCTCCGTCGCCGTCGCTTACCCATTGCCAGAGCGCGGCGGCGGTGTCCGTCGTGCGCACCTCGTAACCGGCCCGCCCCAAGGCCTCGTCGAGGACGGTGCGAATGGAGCGGTCGTCGTCGGCGACCAAGATGGTGGAGGCCATCGTCATGCTGTTTCCCCGCCGCTGTCTCCTTCTTCGGCGATGGTCGGCAGCCTGACCCGAAAGACCGTGCGCCGGGGCTGGCTGTCGAATTCGATAACGCCGCCATGATCGCCGATAATCTTTGCCACCAGGGCGAGACCAAGTCCGCTGCCCGAGGGCTTGGAGGTGACGAAGGGATCGAAGAGATGGGGCTGAATGTCTTCGGGAATGCCGCCGCCGTTGTCGTGAACGCCGACCACCAAGGGAAGGTGAACCCGGGTCTCGCTCCCTGGCACGGCGAATCGGATGCCGTGGCGGTAGGCGGTCGAAAGCACAATCTCGCCGCCCGACTTCGGCATTGCCTCGGCGGCATTCTTGATCAGGTTGAGAAAGACCTGAACCAATTGATCGTGATTGCCCGAAACCGGCGGTAAGGAAGGATCGTAATCTTCTTGAAACCGCAGGTGACGGGCAAAGCCGTTGCGCGCCAACTGATGCACGCGGTCGAGCACCTGATGGATATTGACCGCTTCGGGGTGCAAGGGAGCGCTGTTCGAAAACACGTCCATGCGGTCGACGAGGGCGCAGATGCGGTCGGTTTCGTCACGGATCAAGCGCGTCATGGGGCGGTCGCCGGGGGCACAGTTCTGTTCCAGGAGTTGCGCCGCGCCGCGGATACCGGAAAGCGGATTCTTTACTTCGTGGGCCAGCATCGACGCCATGGCGGTGACCGAACGGGCAGCGCTGCGGTGGCTGAGCTGGCGGTTGATTTTGTCGGCGATGGAGCGCTGGTGCAGGGCGACGACGATATATCCCGACGATTTGGCCAGTGCCGACACCTGAACGTTGAACAAATGGCGGCCGATGCGCGGCGAATGCAAGGCGACGCCGTATTCGGAGATCGCCGTGCCCTCGGCGCGGACCTGCTCTATGGCCGAAAACAACGGGCTGTCGGCCGGTAAAAGGGTATCCAGGGCCAAGCCGTCGAGATGGACGGCGCTGCCTCTGAACAGTTCTTCGCCGGCCCCGTTGACGTGGACGATTGTGCCCCTGGCGTCGATCACCACGACCGGCGAGGCCAGTGCATCGAGGACGGCGGCGGCGTCCACCGCGACGCCGGGAAATTCCTTGTGCAGGGCGACGGCCGGTTTACCCATCATGCCGCCAATCGACCCATCAGGGGGGTGTAGTATCGGCGCACCAGTTGGCGCACCTGTTCGGGATCGTCGAGGCGCATGACTTGGGCGCGAAATTCGGCCGATCCGTGCAGGCCCTTGGTGTACCAACCAAGGTGTTTACGGGCCATCCGCACGCCCGTGTGGATGCCGTAATGACTGAGCATGTCCTCGTAATGCTCAAGAAGGACCGTCATCTGGCGCTCCAGGCTTGGATCCGCCCGACGTTCGCCGGTGGCCAGGAAATGGCGCGCCTGATCGGGGAACCACGGCCGGCCGTAGGCGCCGCGGCCGATCATCACCCCGTCGGCGCCCGAGACCGACAACAGTTCACGCGCGTCGTCGACGGTGGTCACGTCGCCGTTGCCGATGACCGGGATATCGACGGCGCGCTTGACCTCGCCGATAAAGGCCCAATCGGAGCGACCCTTGTAAAACTGACAGCGCGTGCGCCCGTGCACGGTGATCATCTTGATGCCGCAGTCCTGGGCCCGGCGCGCCAGGCTGGGCGCGTTGCGGGTTGAATCGTCCCATCCCGTCCGCATCTTCAGGGTCACCGGCAGGTTTACCGCCCGGCACGTTGCCTCCAAAATGCGGGCCGCCAGATTCTCGTCGCGCATCAGGGCCGAGCCCGCCGACTGGCCGTTGGTCACCTTTTTTGCCGGACAGCCCATGTTGATGTCGATGATGGCGGCGCCCCGATCCTCGTTGAGCTTGGCCGCCTCGGCCATCACCCGGGGATCGCAGCCCGCCAGTTGCACCGCCATCGGGTATTCCTCGGCGCAATTCGTGGCCATTTTCATGGTGCGGCGGTTGGCGTGAATCATGGCCTGGCTGGCGATCATCTCGGACACCACGAGGGCCGCCCCCGAACGCTTTACCAGGCGCCGGAAGGGCATGTCGGTGACACCCGACATGGGGGCCAGGATTACCGGGCTATCAAGGCTGATGGTGTCGATGCGAAGGGTCATGGCGCGTCGCTTGTCCTTTGTTGCCTATTAAATAGGCAAATGATCCGCCAATCAACGGAATTGCCTTTGAGAATGGCAAAAATTTGCCCGGCTCGCTTATCTCAGACCATAAGCACGCCGGTGACGAACTTGACCCCAGGATAACCAAGGGTCATCAGCAAGTAGGCAAGCAGCACGACGCGGGCGGCGCGCCGGCCCCTGACGCCGCTTCGGTAATGGGCGATCAGGAGGACGCCGATGACCACGAAGGCGGTCATGGTCAGAATGGTCTTGTGGTCGAAGGTGGCGAGAACGCCCGATTCCAGGTAACGGCTGGCCATGCCCGTGCTCAAGCCGAGGGCCAGTACCGCCTCACCCACCACGAGCAAGCGGACCAAGAGGAATTCGCAGTCGGCGACGGACGGCAAGCGGGCTGTCAAGCGGGTCGGCTTCTTGGATTTCAGCGCCCGGTCTTGAAGGGTCGCGGCCAGGGCCGCCACGGCGGCGATGGTCACCAAACCATAGGTCAGCACCGAAACCGCGATGTGCACTTCCAGCCACGCGTCGAGGGGAACGTTCAGGGGCTTTTGCGGGGCGTGCTGCCAGACCGTGGCCAGGATGCCGAGGCCCAGCATATAGGGCACCATCAGGGGCGTCAGGCGCCAGGCGTGGCGGGTGACGGCGGCGATCCCGGCAAAGAGCGCCATGCTCGCCGCCACGGTCACCCACAACGTCGTCGACAGGCCGGTCCGCCAGGCGCCGGAAACCTGCACGACGGCCCAGGTCAAGGGCCCCGCCACCGCCACCGCCATGAGTGCCCAGTAGAGGCCGTTGCGCGCGCCGTCGGGTCTGAGGCCAAGGAGTATTAGCGGGATCAAGGCGACCAGAGTCGATAGGCTGAACAGCAGGTCTTGCGTCATGGCCGACAATCCATCCCGCCGCGGTGGATATCAAGGGGCGAGCCCGAAGCGTCATCCCGGCGCACCATCGCGCCACAAGATCGTCTTGGCAAGACCCCTTGCCCGAACTAGCCTGTGGATTCTCTTTTTTAAACCGGGCAAGAGACAATCGAGCGGAGAGCGATATGGGCGAATGCGTGGCCTTGGTTGTCGCCGCGGGACGGGGCGAACGTTTCGGCGGCGAGGTTCCCAAGCAGTATGTGGGACTGGGGGGGGAGGCCTTGTTGCGCCGCGCGCTCGGGGTCTTTTTGGACCATCCCGCCGTGGATGCGGTGCGCCCGGTCATCCATCCCGGCGACCGCGCCCTGTTCGACGCATCGACGGCCGGAATGGCGCTCATGGAACCGGTGGCGGGGGGCGCGACACGCCAGGAATCGGTACGCCTGGGCTTGGAGAGCCTGGCCAAAGCGGCCCCCTACGCGGTGCTCATCCACGATGCGGCGCGGCCCTTCGTCGACGCGGGATTGATTTCGCGCGTCTTGTCGGCCCTGGACGAGGTTCCGGCGGCGGTCCCCGCCATCCCGGTCAGCGACACCCTGAAGCGGAGCGCCCTGGACGCGGCGCCTCTCAGGTTGGCCGGCACCGTCGATCGCGCCGGTCTGTGGCGGGCGCAGACCCCGCAGGCCTTCCGCTTTGCCGACATCCTCGCCGCCCACGGGCGTCTCGCCGATAAGGACCTGACCGACGATGCCGCCGTCGCCGAAGAGGCCGGCATGGCCGTCGCTCTGGTGGCGGGCAGCGAGGACAATTTCAAGGTAACCACCGCCGACGATCTTGGCCGCGCCCGGCGCCATCTGGGCGGGGCTGAGATTCGCACCGGCATGGGCTACGACGTGCACCGCTTCGGTCCCGGCGACCATGTCATGCTATGCGGCGTCGCCGTTCCTCATTCCGCCGGCCTGATTGGACATTCCGACGCCGACGTCGGCCTGCATGCCCTGACCGATGCCCTTTTGGGGGCCATCGGCGATGGCGATATCGGCAGTCACTTTCCTCCCACGGACCCACGCTGGCGGGATGTCCCGTCGGCGACATTTCTTCGCCACGCCGGGGATCTGGTCATCGCGCGGCGCGGAGCGATCCTTAATCTGGACGTCACCGTGATTTGCGAGAGGCCCCGTCTTGCCCCCCACCGAACCGCCATGATCGAACGCATCGCCGAGATTTTGGGTCTGGCGGCGGAGCGGGTGAGCGTCAAGGCCACCACCACCGAGGGGCTGGGCTTTACCGGGCGTGGCGAGGGGATTGCCGCGCAGGGTATTGCGACCATAGCCTTTCAATGACTCCGAGTTTCTTATATGAAGGTGTCGGTCGTAGCGACCACGCGTTAGGGATGGAACTGGCGGTCGAACGAAGCTAAGGTGTGGATCGTGCGCCCAGGAGGCGCGCGGTTGGGGCCGAGGTCATGGAAAAGCTGCACTTCGAACACGTCGACCTGTTGGTTATCGATCCCGCCGCGAGCGCCAGGGAGACGATTAAGAACATTCTCTACAACCAAGGCTTCAGGAACCTGTACCTGGGTGCGTCGCTGGACGAACTTCAAGAACACATGTCGCACGCCATGCCCGACCTGCTGATCAGCGAGACCGAGCTTGAAGACGGCGACTTCTGCGAATTCGTGACCAAGCTACGCCATCACGACGTCGGCGAGAATCCGTTCCTGCCGGTGATCGGGCTAACCTGGGAAGCAACCCCCGAAAGGGTCAGAAGCGTGGTCAACGCCGGTGTCGACGATTTGTTGACCAAGCCCCTATCGACCGGCCACCTGGTGAACAGGATCAAGGCACTGATCAAGGACCGCAAACCGTTCATCGTGACCAGCGAATACATCGGCCCCGACCGCCGCACGTTGGAAGAACGGAAAAGCGGTATCCCCCAGCTGGATGTTCCCAATACCCTCAAGGTCAAGGCCACTGGAAAAGAAAAGACGGTCGACGTGGTGAAGGCGATCACTTCGGTCGTTGCCGAGATCAACGTGCAAAAGCTGGAGCGCTATGGCGTACAGGTCTGTTTTCTGATCGAGCATATTTTGCCCAATCTGGAAAATGGCGTGGTCGACAGCACGAACGAGGCTTTTCTGGAACGCCTGCTTGGCGTGGCCAAGGATACGGCCCGTCGCTTGGTGGGGACCAAATACGCCCATATCTCGGAGCTCTGTGATTCCTTGGTTAAAGTTACTGATTCCATTCTCGCAACCAAGGACCAACCCAACGACCGCGACGTCAAGCTTTTGGCCCCTTTGTCGCAGGCGATCAAGGCGGCCTTTGTGGCGGACGATGAGCAAACCACCGCCACGGTGCGTCAAATCCATACCCAGATCGACAAATCCTGAACTGGATCTCTCTTAACTTGTCTCCGCCACGATCCAAGCCAGGAATTCGGGGTTGCCGGCGGTGATGGGAAGCGCCACCACGCAGGGGCAGTCGTAACTGTGTAACTCTTTGACCTTGGCGACGACGTCGTCGATCAGGCCGTGACGCGTCTTGACGATTAGGGCGACCTCGCTGTCATCTTGCACCTCGCCTTGCCAGCGGTATATCGAAGTCATGGCCGGAAAGACGTTGGCGCAGGCGGCCAACCGCGAATCGACCAGGACGCGGCCGATCCTGGCCGCCTCTTCCGGCGCGCTGGTGGTCACGTAGATCATTGTCGGCGTCATGGCGGGTCCTTTGCGAATGTGGCGGACGGCGGTGCGGCGCTTGGCCGGGATGGAAAATTACCGTACCATGGTGTCCATAGTACAGTTTGCGGGTCAATAATTCCGGGGCGGGACAAGCGTCATGTCGGTGGTCTTGAAACTGGTCGAGGAGAATATCGTCAAGCCGACGCCTTTCCAGCGCCGATGGTTGCGGCGCGGGCTGGATCAAGCCGGCGGAAAGCTTCCCTTGTTCGACGAAAACGGCCGGCAGGTGGGCGAACGCACCGTTAGGTCGTGTATCGACAAGGGGTGGGTCGAACCTTGGTTCGCCAATCCCCTCAAACCCGATTGGCTGGTCTGCAAATTGACCGAGGCCGGTCGCGCCGTCGCCGCCGCGGATTGATCCGCCACTCCGCTTCGCTCCGTTTAACCTCCGCCTCGTTCCATTTCTCCGCCGCCTCGCACCGACCCTGGTGGGCGCGCTCGTTCATGGCCCGACCATACCCTTCACCGGGGCCCTACAATGGAAGGCCGCGTTCGGGCATAATGTGACGGGCGGCAACCAAGGAGCAGCGGTTCCTGAACATGACGGGCACCACCATTCTGGGCCTCGGCCGCCGGTTCCGGCGCCTCGTCGGGTTCCTTCTTTTCTTAGGCGTCCTGACGGGTCCCGGCAGCGCCCCGGCGGTGGAAGACGCCGCCGAGCAGCGCCGGCGCCTGATCGACCACATCCGCGCCGTTAACGCATCGGCCGGGCCGGTGGCCGGCCGCGGCACAATCGCCGAGTCGGTGCTGGAGGCCATGGGGCGGGTGCCCCGTCACCTTCTCGTGCCCGAGAGCGAGTGGCCCCACGCCTACGAGGACCGGCCGCTGCCCATCGGATACGGACAGACCATATCCCAACCTTCCCTGGTTGCCTTGATGACCGACCTGCTGGACCTGGACGGCGGCGAAGCGGTCCTCGAGGTGGGGACGGGCTCCGGCTATCAGGCGGCCATCCTTGCCGAATTGGGGGTAAGAACCTTCACCATCGAGGTCGTGCCGCAACTGGCCGCCAGCGCCGGCGAAAGTTTCCGCGCCTTGGGCTACGACCGGATCACGGCGCGCCGGGGAGACGGCTATTACGGCTGGCCCGAGCACGCCCCGTTCGACGCCGTCATCGTCACCGCCGCCGCCAGCCACGTGCCGCCGCCCCTGCTAGCGCAGCTCAAACCCGGCGGACGCATGATCATTCCCGTCGGCAACCCCTTCTTTTGGCAGGGTCTGGTGTTGGTGGAAAAAAACACCGACGGCACGGTGACAGCCCGCCACGTCACGACGGTGCGCTTCGTTCCCCTGACCGGCGGCCACTGAAATGGCGCTGTTCTGGGCCGTGACGCTCCTCTCGGCGGCGGCCCTGGCGTTCGAGGTGCTGCTCATGCGCCTGTTCTCGATCGTCCAGTGGCACCACTTCGCTTACATGATCATCAGCCTGGCCCTCCTTGGCTACGGCGCCAGCGGCACGGTGCTCTGTTTTCTCCGCTCGCGCCTGTTGCGGCGCTTTCCCCTGACCTTTGCCGCCGCCGCCGCGCTGTTCGGGCTGAGCGCGCCGGCCGCCTTTGCCGTCGCCCAGTGGATTCCCCTCAATTCTCTGGAGATCGTCTGGGACCGCAGCCAGCAGGCCTATCTGCTCGGCGTCTATCTGGTTCTCGCCGTGCCGTTTTTTTGCGCCGCCACGGCCATCGGACTGGCCCTGTCGGCGCCCCGGGCGCGCATCGAAATCATCTACCGCAGCGACCTTGCCGGCGCCGCCCTGGGGGCGAGCGGCATCGTCGGGGCGTTGTTCGTGTTCACCCCTACCACCTGCCTCGTCCTCATCGGCGCCGCGGGGCTGACGGCGGCGGCGCTTGGCGCCTGGCACGAATCGGTGCGGCGCGCCGTTCCCGCCGCCCTGGCGGCGGCGGCACTGACCCTGCCCTTCGTCTGGCCGGCCGAGTGGTCGGCGCCCAGGCCGTCGCCCTACAAGGAGCTCAGCCTGGCCTTGACGGTGCCCGACGCGCGGGTGGTGGCCGAGCGCTCCGGTCCCCTGGGATGGCTGAGCGTCGTCGAAAGCCCGACCATCCCCTTTCGCCATGCCCCGGGTCTGAGCCTCAACGCCGCCGGAGAGCCGCCGCCTCAGATCGCCGTCTTTACCGACGGCGGCGCCATGACAGCCATCACCCGTTTCGACGGCCGTACCGAGCCTCTTGCCTATCTGGACCGCCAGTCGTCCGCGCTCCCCTACCACATGGTAGCGGCGCCACGGGTCATGGTGCTGGGGGCCGGCGGCGGCGGCGACGTATTGCTGGCGCGCCTACACCGGGCGCGGAGCGTCGACGCGGTCGAGATCAACCCCCAGATGGCGGCCCTGGTGAGCCGGGATTTGGCCGATTTCGCCGGCCCTCTCTACAAGGCGCCGGGGGCGCGGCTGCATACGGCGGAGGCGCGCAGCTTCGCCGCCCGGACGAAGGACCGTTTCGACCTCATTCAGGTGGCGCTGCTCGATTCCTTCAGTACCGCCTCCGCCGGGCTGCACGCCCTCAACGAAAGCAACCTTTACACCGTCGAGGCCTTTCAGACCTATCTTTCGAAGCTGGCGCCGGGCGGTATCCTGGCTATCACCCGCTGGCTCAAGGTGCCGCCCCGCGACAGCCTGAAACTGTTCGCCACCGCCGTCGAGGCCCTGGCCCGCCGCGGGGTGGCGGAGCCCGGCCGTCATCTTGCCCTGATCCGGAGTTGGAAGACCTCGACGCTCGTGGTCAAGAACGGTCCCCTTGCGCCGGCCGAGGTGGCGGCCGTGCGTCGATTCTGCCGCGAGCGCTCATTCGACGTCGCCTACCTGCCCGGCATGACAGCCGCCGAGGCCAACCGCTACAACGTTTTGGAGCGGCCCTATCTCCACATTGGAGCCACGGCGCTTGTCGGACCCGAGCCACGCCGATTCCTCGACGGCTACATGTTCGACGTCGGGCCGACCACCGACGATCGGCCTTACTTCTTCCAGTTTCTGAAATGGGGCACCTTGGCCGACCTGGCGCGCGGACCGGTGGGCGGCCTGCGCCTGATCGAATGGGGATACCTGATCGTGCTGGCGGCGCTCGTGCAGGCGGTGCCGCTCGGCGCCCTCTTGGTCCTGCTGCCCCTGCCGGCGCTGCGCCGGCAAGCCGCGCCCTCCCCGGGCCGGGGGCGGGTGGCGATCTATTTCCTGGCGCTCGGCCTCGCCTTTCTCTTCGTCGAGATCGCTTTTATCCAGCGCTTCGTCCTTTTTCTCGGCCATCCCCTTTACGCCGTCGCCGTGGTCCTTGCCTCCTTTCTTGCCTTCGCCGGCTTGGGGAGCGGTTGCGCCGAGCGCCTGCGACGGCGGCTGGACGGTTTGGCGGCGCGGGCGGTGGGGCTTGCCGTGGCGGCCATCGGCGCCCTTGCGCTCCTCTATCTCGTCGGGCTGCCGGTGGTATTCGAGCGGCTGCTTGCGTTACCCGAAGCGGCCCGGGTCGCCGCCGCCGTGCTCCTGGTGGCGCCGCTCGCCTTTTTCATGGGGATGCCCTTTCCCCTCGGCCTGAAGCGCCTCGCCGCCGTCGCGCCGTCGCTTATCCCCTGGGCCTGGGGCATCAATGGCTGCGCCTCGGTGCTGAGCGCCATTCTCGCCACCCTGCTCGCCGTTCATCTTGGATTTGGCGCCGTTGTTGTCCTCGCCGTGTTACTTTACGGCTTGGCGGCACTGGTCTTTGCCGGGCGCTGGTGATGCCGCCGGCAAGGCCGGGGCGTTGAATTGAGGAGTGTCTTTGCCTAAGTGACAAGGAGCAAGGCAGGCTAAACGTGACGACCTACCATCGCGATAAGAAACCCAGGCGGCCCTCGCTGCTGATGTGCGTCAACCGGCGCTATCGTTCGGATCAATCGTCGTGCGCCGCGCGCGGCAGCCTCAAGATCGCCAAAGCCATGGAGGACGGTATTCGGCACCGTCGCATTGAACTGGCGACCGAGCGCTTGTGCTGTCTCGGCCAGTGCACGGAGGGTCCGGCCATGCGCCTGACGCCGGGGGGTGAATATTTCCTCGGCGTAACCCTGGCCGACGTGCCGGGGTTTCTCGACCGGCTAGAGCGCGAGTTCGGTACCCATCCAGAGACCGACGAGGCCGAGGCCCTGCCCGTCGACCTCTTGGGTTCGTGACGAGCGGAAAATTCGTGCCTACGTGACGGCTGTCACATCGCGGCTCTTCGGTGGCCTCTATGATCGAAAGTGTAGGAAGGATTCACAGTGGATCCTCCTTCCCTCAAGAGCACCTTATGGGGCCGGGAGAAAACGCCCGGCCCCATTTTTGTCCTCGATTTGAACGGCGTTTAGGCAATCACGACGAATGGATCGCCCAGAACCTCCATGCGTGGCTGGATGCCGAGGCCCGGTTCGGTGGACGTCGCCATGCGCCCGTTGTCGAGCGTCGGCGCGCCATCGGCCGTTCTCAACTCGGTCTTGAAGTAGTTCGACGTCACCATGAGGCGGAATTTTTCCGGCGTCGATTGGGCAAGATGGCCGACGGTCGCCGCCGCGATGTCGCCGCCGCCCGAGTCCTCGATGGTCAGCGCGATGCCAAGCGAGACGCAGAGGTCGCGGATCTGGCGCGCCCGGGTCAGGCCGCCGACCCGCCCGATTTTGAGATTGATGGCGTCCATGGCGCCGTCGGCGTGGCCGCGCACGATCATCTCGACGCTGTCCATGCATTCGTCAAGGACGAAGGGATGGTCGGTGCGCCGGCGCACGGTCAGGCATTCCTCGTAGGTCAGGCAGGGCTGCTCGATATAGATGTCGAGGTCGCTGACGGCACGCACCACCCGCGCCGCTTGGTGCGGCAGCCAACCGGTGTTGGCGTCGGCCACGACCCTTTCGCCGGGCTTCAGATCGGCGGCGACGCGGCGGATGCGCGCGATGTCGTCGTCCGCGTCGCCGCCGACCTTGAGTTGGAAGGCGGCGAACCCAATGGCGCGGTGTTCGGCCACTTCCTTGGCCATGTTATCGGGGGTGTCCTGAGAGATCGAACGGTAGAGCGCCAGATCGTCGCCATAACGACCGCCCAGCAACACCGAAACCGAAAGCCCCGCCGCCTTGCCCAGAATGTCCCAACAGGCATTGTCGATGGCCGTCTTGACGTAGGGATGGCCCTTGAGCGCCATGTCCATGCGCCAATAGACGTGCTCGGTCTCGGTCGGATCGGCGCCGATGAGGTGCGGCGCAACCTCGGCGATGCCGGTCCGCGTGCCGGCGGCATAGGCCGGCAGATAGGCGGGACCAAGCTGGCACGCCTCGCCCCAGCCGGCAATACCGGCGTCGGTGTCGATCCCGACGATGGTCGTATCATAGGACGTGATGAACCGTCCGAAGGACCAATTGTAGTTACCCGCGACCAGGGGCAGTTCAACCCGGTAAACGGAAATCTTGGTGATTTTCATGGGTAATTCTACCTTTGTTTGTCTGGCCGCCGGTCACCCGGGGCTCTTGACGACGCCGCGGGCAAACTAACCCATGCCCATCGGATTTGTCATCCCCGTGGCCGCGTCAATGTTCGGTTGAAATTAGTCCGCCAAGGGTCCACACTGAATTCTTGCAACCGGCTAGAAAAGCAATAAGGACCGGGTTGCGTCCAGTGCCCGTCGGAGAGGGCATGATGGAATCGTTCCCGCACCGAAGTTGGGAGTATTCCTGATGCAACAAGTATCTCCGATGCCCGAACCTCCAATGCCAGAAGCCGAAGATCCTTCGCTTTTCACCCGCGCCCGAAAACGTCTGCAGCAAGCGGCCAAGTACCTGGACGTCGACGCCGACGCCTACGAGAAACTCTTCTACCCCCAGGAAACCCTATCGGCCCGCCTCATGGTGCGCATGGACAATGGATCCTTGCGTTCCTTCGCGGCCTGGCGATGCCGCTACGACGACACCCGCGGCCCGACCAAGGGCGGTATTCGATACCATCCGTCGGTGACCGAGGACGAGGTCATCGCGCTGGCCTTCTGGATGACCTTCAAGTGCGCTGTCGTCGACTTGCCGTTCGGCGGCGGAAAGGGCGGTATCTGCGTCGACCCCAGCAAACTTTCCCACACCGAGCTGGAACGCCTGAGCCGGGCCTATGCCCGGGCCTTCGCGCGCATCATCGGGCCGGACCGCGACATTCCGGCGCCCGACGTCTATACCAACGCCATGATCATGGGATGGATGGCCCAGGAATATTCGACCATCGTTGGCCAGCACACGCCGGCGGTGATCACCGGCAAGCCAATCGTCCTGGGCGGATCCCTGGGCCGCGACGACGCCACCGGGCGCGGCGGCTACGTCGTCCTGCGCCACCTGGAAAAGCGCTTGGGCCTGAAACCCGAGAAGGCGCGCGTCATCTTGCTCGGGTTCGGCAACGCATCCTTCCACTGTGCCCGCCTGCTGCACGACGACGGCTACGAGATCGTCGGTCTTTCGGACTCCAAGTCGGCTGTTTACGACCCCGACGGCATGGACCCTTACGCGGTGATGGAGCATAAGACACAGACGGGCCAGGTCGGCGGCGCCCCGACCAAGGGCAACGGAAAGGAAATCAGCAACGACGAGTTGATTGAGTGCGAGTGCGACGTGTTGGCGCCTGGCGCCCTTGAAAATCAGATACATAAGGATAACGCCGCAAACGTGAAGGCGCGGGTCGTCCTTGAACTGGCCAACGGCCCGATAACGCCGACCGGGGATGACATCCTTATCGACAAAGGGATTACGGTGCTCCCCGATATCCTGGCCAATGCCGGGGGTGTCGTCGTTTCCTACTTCGAATGGGCCCAGAACCGGGCTGGCTACTACTGGCCCCTTGACGAAGTGCACCAACGGCTCAGTGATTTCATGAAGCCGTCGACTGATCTGACCTGGGACTATCACGTGGAGAAGGAAGTCGACATGCGTACGGCCTCGTATGTGCTGGCCCTGGAGAGGATCGGCGAGTCGCTCAACGCCCGCGGAACCCGAGCCTTCTTCCGCACCTGATTGCGGCGGCTGGGCGAAACGTTCGCGCCCTGGGAGACTCGATCCGCTACACTGACCGGTCATCGCTTCCCCGCTGCGCCCATGCGTATAGGGGAAGCGAAACCTAACCCAACGGGAGACCGGTCTCATGCAGTCGTTTGGGTACTACGCCTTGGCCGCCGTCGCCGAGATCGCCGGATGTTTCGCCTTCTGGGCCTGGCTTCGCCTGGGAAAACCGCTGTATTGGGTCCTTCCGGGCGTTCTCGCGCTGATCGCCTTCGCCATACTTCTTACGCGCATAGACGCGCTTTTCGCGGGCCGAGCCTATGCGGCCTATGGCGGCGTATACATTGTCGCATCGCTGGCGTGGCTGTGGTCGATAGAGAGTGTGCGGCCGGATCGCTGGGATGCGATCGGCGCCGCCGTTTGTCTTTTTGGCGCCGCCATTATCTTGTTGGGGCCGCGACCGGTAGCCTAGGCCCGCTTGGAACAGGCGTGGTTAAGCAAGGTCGTCCACAATCTGGCGGCGTTGTAATGCTGGAGATACCAATCCGAGCCGGCACGCGCGATGCGCTTGCGATAGTCGTCGTTCTTTTCCAGGAATCGCGCGGTTTGAACGATGTCGGCGACGTTGTTCCAGGGCAGGTAATGGAGATAGGGAACGAAGAACGAGGCGGTTCCCACGTTCTCTTGCTCAACCAGGACGGTGCCGCAGGCGATCGCCTGCCATACGCGCGCCGTCACCAGGCGTTCGGTTTCCGAGTGAACGGAAATGTTGAGCGTCGCCCGGCTGCGGCGCAGGAACGCGACATAGCCTTCCTTGGTCGGGGCGACATCCCGCCGTCGATCGCCAAAGACGGCTTCGAACGCGACGTCGGCCGTCAAAAGAGCCGACAGCACCATCGGCCGCGAAGGGTGGAATACGCTGCCGATGAAGGTCAGCGGCAGATCGCGCCGCGCTCCGTCACCGTGATAGAGGGCGCGTTCGGTGGGGATGGTCGGAAGGGTCAATACCTTGGCGTGGAGATCGCGGTACTTGTCGGAATAGATGGCGGCCTTCGGGTCGCCGACCACCAGGGTGTCGGCCACAGTGATCCACTCTTCGGTAATGGCGACATTGTCGTCAAGGCAATCGCGCATCAAACAAACCACCCGGCAGGCGCACCGTTGCCTAAGGTCATGAATGAAGGCCGGCGTGATGGTCCTTGGATTTGACGCAAACCCGCAGTCGAGCATCAGCACGTCCGGCCTCTCGTCCTCCACCGCCGTGGCGAAATCCGCCAAATGTTTCCTTGCCGCGGCGTCCGAACATCTGGCCTCGCTGCCATAGACGATGACGTCGTCGGAGTAGGCACGGACGGATATGCCGCACTCAATCCCGGTGGCGACGTACTGATCGACGCAATCGTTGGGGAAAAACCGGTTGGTCCGGCTGGGTCCGACGATCATCACCGACAGGCCCGAAAAATCCCCCTCGCCGGCTGCCAGCGGGATCGGCTCTCGACCAAGGGTGCCCGATCGAACAGCGTCGAAGCGGGCATCGATTTTTTGCCGTATCTCGCCGTCCACGGCGTCGCTGTATGAGGGGATGGCGCTTTCGTACTCACCGATCAATGAACAGACATAGTCGGGGGCGCCCTTCGAGATCTGGCCGAAGGTATCGTGGGCGTCCGTCGGGCGGTCATCGAGAAGAAGCGCCAGGGCAAGCCTGAAAAGGACGCTTGCCGTGCCATGGTATTGGTGCACTATTCCCTTGCCCATTGGTTCGGTGGCCCGGATTTCGACCAGATGATCGTTTTGGCTCCCGCTCCTAACCTCAATCGTTCTTCATAAGGCTTAAGGTGGTGCGATCTTGCACCAAATCCGCCCGTGATTTGAACCTTTGTTTTAGCGGACCAAGGGTCTGCTATGGGTCAGAAGCGGACCTAAATGACAGCCTTCAAAGAGGTCCGCTTTCGACCTCAAAGCGGACGTTAATCACAACGCAATCGCACGTCCGTTAATAGCCGAGGCTGTTGAAAAACTCCGCCCAGAAGCCGTTCTCAATGTTCGCTTCAAATAGAAGCGGACTTTTCCTCCCGC
>JASLLZ010000005.1 GCA_030746775.1 Rhodospirillales bacterium
ATTCACACCGACCGAATGCCAAAATTACTTCGCTGCCGCAGGATATGACCTCGAATGATCGGAAAATGTTCTAGTTGCAGACATTCATGCGCGGTACGGGTATGCAGATGACCCAGTGCCCAGTTCTATCCCACTCGGCCCGCCAAGCCATTGCTGGCCTTGGGCTTCCATTCATGGCCTTCTCCTTACAACCGCCGGCGAAGCGTCGTTACTGTACCGGATTTTGTGCCAGGTCGTACATCGCCCGCTCCTGCTCGTCGGGCGTCAGATAGTCCAAATACATCTCCGTCGTCTTCGTCTCCGCGCCGCAAAGCGTGCCTGGCGCCCTTTCGTGCGGGGGCGGGCCCGGGAATGACGGTTCGGGCGTATTCCATCGGATCACCCTTTGCCCCACTCTGTGCTAACCTGCCCTCACGCGTGTGTCGCGCGCGGGCGTCCCGCCCACGAACCGGTGGCGGGATCGCCGTTCGCAAGGGTGGTCGATGCGCCGAGGAGAGACCAGGGATGAACCCATTTCAGCGCCGGCCCTTGGGACGGACATCCCTTTCCCTCAGCGCGCTTGGTTTCGGCGGGTCCTCGCTCGGCAACCTCTATCGCCCGGTCGCCGAGGAAGAGGCCAGCGCCGCCATCGATGCCGCTTTTGCTGCCGGCATCCGTTACTTCGATGTCGCGCCCCTCTACGGTAACGGACTCGGCGAACATCGGATGGGCCGCGACCTGCGGCGCTACCCGCGCGACGACTACGTGCTTTCCACCAAGGTCGGCCGGCTGCTCGAACCGCTTGACCCAAAATCGGCCGCCCTTGAACCCGACCCTTCCGGCCTGCCGTTCCGGGTCGTCCACGACTATGGATACGACGGGGTGATGCGGTCGATGGAGGACTCTCTTCAACGCCTGGGCATGAACCGGGTCGATATCGCCCTGATCCATGACATCGATGCCCATAACCACGGCGAGGCGGCTCAGAAACGATACTTCCGCGAGGCCATGAATGGCGCCTATCCGGCGCTGAAGCGCATGCGCGACGAAGGGACGGTCCGGGCGATCGGCGTCGGAGTCAACGATTGGCGGGTCTGTCAGGCGTGCCTGGAAGCCGGGGAATTCGATTGTTTCCTGCTTGCCGGCCGCTACACCCTGCTCGACCAGGGCGCACTCGCGACCTTTCTGCCGGCCTGCCTGGAGCGCGGTGTCGGTGTCATCATCGGCGCGCCCTTCAACTCGGGCATACTGGCGCCCGGCGCCGCCGACGGCGCCACATACGACGACGCCAAGCCATCGCCGGCGATCCTTGAGAAGGCGCGGCGCGTGAACCAGATCTGCGCCGGGCACGGCGTCTCTCGGGCGGCGGCGGCGCTCCGCTTCCCTCTTGGCCATGGGGCCGTCGCCGCGGTCCTTACCGGCGTCCGCTCGGCGGCCCAGGCGGAGGAGAACATCCGGCTTTTCGACGAGGCCATTCCGGACGACCTGTGGCGCGAGCTCAAGGACGAAAAACTGATCGACGGCGCCGCGCCGATCCCCGAACCGTGAAAACGAGGACTTCGACCCATGAAAAACATCATCGTTTCGCGCCCCCAGCCGGCAGTGATGCTGATCACCCTCAACCGTCCCAAGGCCTTCAACGCCCTGAGCAAGGCGCTCCTCGTGGAGGTCGCCACCGCGCTGAAGGATGCCGAAGGCGAAGACGAAGTCCGCGCGGTGGTCATCGCCGGCAACGAGCGCGCCTTCTCGGCCGGCGCCGATATCAAGGAAATGCCCGAAAGCGACATGCCGATGTGGGCCGAAGCCGACCGTTTGAAGAGCTGGAAAACAATCGAGGGCTTCCCCAAGCCCGTGGTCGCGGCGGTGACCGGTTGGGCGCTCGGCGGAGGGTGCGAACTGACGATGCTCAGTGACATCGTCATCGCCGGGGAGAACGCGCGGTTCGGCACGCCGGAAGTCAATATCGCGGCTTTTTCCGGCGACGGCGGCACCCAACGCCTTCCCCGCGCCATCGGCAAGACGCGGGCCATGTTGATGGCCTTGACGGGCGAGCCGATCGACGCCCGGACGGCCTGTGACTGGGGTCTGGCGGCGGAAGTCGCGCCGACCGACCGCACGGTCGAGCGGGCCCTGGAGATCGCCGCCAAGATCGCGGAGATGTCGCCCCTTGCCGCCCAAATGATCAAGGCGGAAATTCTCATGTCCTACGAGAAACCTCTCGACGAGAGTCTCAGCCTTGAGCGCAAACTCCTGCTTTGGCAAACCGAGGATCACGACGAAGGCATCGCCGCCTTCGTCGAAAAGCGCAAACCTGAATTCAAGGGCCGGTGATCGGGTTGGTCGTTAAAAAGTCCCTCGCCTTCGGCTCGGTGTACTTTTTACCGGTATCAATACGGACAAATCGGCCCTTGAGGCGGCTCGGCGGGCCGATTTGAAGAGTCTGTGTTCCCAGCCACGCCATTCGGCGTGGCTGGAGCCTTTAGCAAGGTCTTGCGCTCTTCTTGCGCAAGACCTTGCTAAAGGGGACAAGCGAAAGGCGGGCGCAGGGCCGCCCCAAGCACGCCTTTCTCATTATCAACATTGAAGAAAAGTACACTGAGCGTTAGCGAAGGACTTTTCTTCACGCTCAACGATCGGGCGGCTTCTTCAGGCTGGCTGAAAGTCGGTGACCGGGCGGCCCACCGGCACCGCTTTCTCGGGCTGGGCACAGGGCAGGAACTCGCCGTGGCCCGGCTGGCCCTTCACTTCGCCGTCCTCGAAGACGACCTGTCCACGGCACAGAACCGTCGCCGGCCAGCCCTTGAGGCACGTCCCCTCATAAGGCGTGTAATCGACGTTGTGATGCAGCATATCGTTGGTGAGTGTCAATTCGCGCTCGTCGTCCCAAATGACGATATCGGCGTCCGAGCCCACCGCGATGGTCCCCTTGCGCGGATAAAGACCGTAGATCTTGGCGGCGTTGGTCGCCGTCAGGGCGACAAAGGTCGATAGATCGATGCGCCCCTTACCCACGCCTTCGGAATACAAAAGCGGCAGGCGCGTCTCAATCCCCGGAATACCATTGGGAATCCAGCGAAAAGACGCCTTTGTGCCGCGTATCATCTTTCCCTTGGGGTCGTCGTAGCGGGTCGGGGCATGATCCGACGAGAAGACCTGGAAGGTGCCGTTCGACAGCCCATCCCAGATTACCTGCTGGTTCTCCTTATCCCTGGGCGGCGGACTGCAGATGCATTTTGCGCCTTCGAAGCCGGGCGCCGCCAGGTCGTCTTCGGTCAGGAACAAATACTGGGGACAGGTCTCGCCGAAGATCTTGAGCCCTCGTGCCTGGGCGCGCTGGATCTCGCGCACCGCCTCGCGCGCCGAGACGTGGACGATGAGAATGGGAACGTCGAGAAGCTCCGCCAGGGTGATGGCGCGATGCGTCGCCTCGCGCTCCACCGGCCTGGGGCGTGACGTCGCGTGGTAGCGCGGCTCGGTCTTGCCGGCTTCTTCCAGACGCTCGGTCAACCAGCCGATGCAGTCGCTGTTCTCGGCATGGATCATCACGATGCCCTGGTGGCGCCGGGCGACCGCAAGAACATCGAGAATCTGGCCGTCGTTGAGCATCAAGTCGTCATAGGTCATGTAGATCTTGAACGACGAATAGCCGTCCTGGATCAGGGCCGGAAGTTCCTGGCCCGTGACCTGCGGCGTCGGGTCGGTGACGATGAGGTGGAAGGCGTAGTCGACCAGCGCCTTGCCTTGGGCGCGGCCGTGGTAATCCTCAATCGCCTCGTGCAGGCTGTGGCCACGCATCTGCAGGGCAAAGGGGATGACCGTCGTCGTGCCGCCCGCCGCCGCCGAGCGGGTGCCGGTCAGGAAATCGTCGGCCGCGACCGTCCCATCCGTCGACGGCTGATCCAGGTGGCAGTGACCGTCGACGCCACCCGGCGTTACCGTTTTCCCCGCCGCATCGATGATGCGACCGGCGTCCTCCAGCCGCTCGGCCAGGGCGGCCACCCGGCCATCCTTGATGCCGATGTCGCAGGTCACGACATCGGCGGCCGTGGCGACCCTTCCGCCGCGCACGATGGTGTCGAATGCCGTCATCGGTTGCTTCCTTCTTTTATCGCGTCCGCACTCACAACAGCCCCGCCAGCCTGGGCAGGAAGAGCCCGACTTCCGGCACGAAAGTCACCAGAAGGAGGATCAGGGTCATCATCAGCCAGGGCCAGAAAATCCTGCGCGCCACTTGTATGATATCGCGCTCGGCAACGCTGGACGCCACGAACAACGTGATGCCATAGGGCGGCGTCACCATGCCGATGGCGAAGTTCATGACCACCACCAAGCCAAAGTGAACAGGGTTGATGCCGAAATCGATGGCGATAGGCATCAGCACCGGCACCAGGATCAGGATGGCGGCCAGACTTTCCATGAACATGCCGATCAGCATGAGCAGCACGTTGACCAACAGGAGATAGGTCCAGGCCTCCGAGGAGACGGTCTTGATCCAGGCCGACAAAAGCGCCGGCACGTCGGCGCTGGCCACCAACCAGCCAAAGATGCTTGCCGTGCCGATGATGGTCATGACCGCCGCCGACAGGGCCGCGGCGCGCAGCATGAGGCCCGTGATCTCCCGGAACTTGAGATCGCGGTAGACGAAGAGCGCGATGAAAAGGCCATAGGCCACGGCCACCGCGGCGGCCTCGGTCGGCGTGAAGATACCGCCGATGATGCCGCCGATGATGATCACCGGCATGCCGAGCGCCGGCACCCCGGCCCAGAAGGTGCGGTTGACCCGCGCCAGGGAGAACGGCTCGACCTCGCGGTACTGGGGTCCGCCCCGTCGGGCGTGGATGTAGGCCGTGGCCAGGATTCCGGGAACGGTCAACAGGCCGGGCAGGACTCCGGCCAGGAACATGGCGCCGACCGAGAGATTGGATACCAGCGCCACGACCACCATCATCAAGCTGGGCGGGATGATCTGGGCCAGCGAGCCGGCGCAGGCGATGACGGCGGCCGAGAAGTCGATGTCGTACTTGCGGCGCCTCAGCTCGGGCTGCATGATCGCCGAGATGGCGGCGACGTCGGCCGAGCCGGAGCCAGAGATGGCGGCAAGCCCGGTCGCCGCGACGACGGAAACCATCAACAGGCTGCCGACGATCCATCCCACCAGGGCACTGGCGAAATCGACGATGCGCCGCGAGATGCCGCCGGCGTCCATGATGGCGCCGGCGAAGACGAAGAACGGGATGGCCATGATGGTGAACGAATTCAGGCCGTCGTAAATGCGCTGGGTGACGATGGTGACGGGAATCTCGGGCTGAATTAGGAGCAGGGTCAGGGTGGCGGCGATGCCGAGCACGAAGACGATGGGCGTTCCGATGACGAGAAAGACGAGGAAGGCGGAGAACGCGAAGGTCACGATGCACCCTCCACGTTCGGACTCTTCCGCCGTTGGCCGAACGGCTGATCCCAACGCTCGATCACCGACATCACGATCTCGAAGGCGAAATAGATAGCGCCGATGGGCAGGCAGAGATAAATGGTCCACATGGGGACCAGGAGCACCGGCGAGCGTTCGAACATCCAGCCCAATTCGATCAGCGGCAGGCTGCCGTGGACGACGACGCCAAGAAACCAGATGCCGCCCCCTGCCACGATGATGCTCAAGACCCGTGCCGCCCGCAGGGGCAGCAGGGCGGCGAGGGCGTCAACGGCGACGTGCAGACCACGGCGCATGGTGATGCCGGCGCCCAGCAGGACGACCCAGATTTGGGCGAACTTGGCGGTCTCCTCGGTCCATGAGATGGAGTAGTTGAAGACGTAGCGGCCGAAGACCTGGGCCAGGACGGCGAGGGTCATGTAGGCAAAGCAGACGACGACCACGACCGTGAACACGGCGCGGATACCCTTGATGATGCGGCCCAGAATGCTGCGAGTCGCGGTCACGTTTTCCCGTCCGCTTGCCACGGCTGAACGAAATGGATCTCAGCAGGAAGCGTTGGCCGGGCGGAGCAATCCCACCCGGCCAACATCGTCTATTCGTAGTTGGTTACTTGGTATCCTGGATCATTTTCAAGATCCGTTTCTCGTCGGCGGTTGTCAGGAACTCCGCGTGGACCTTGGCCGCCGCCTTTTGGAACGGCGCCGTATCGAGCTTGGTGATCTTCACGCCAACCTTTTTCAGGTCATTGAGACGGCCCTTGTCAACCGAGGCGTAGTAATCCTGTTCCCAGATCGCCGCCTTGTTTCCACCCTCCAGAAGCGCTTTTTGCACATCCTTGGGCAGGCTGGCGAATTTCTTCTCCGCAATGACGATCGGACCGGTGAGAATGGTCCAGCCGACCTGGCCCCAATGAGGCGCGACCTCGTAAAACTTCTTCTCGAAGTAGTTGGTGTTGGCCGCCTCGGCACCGTCCACGACGCCGGTCTGCAACGACGAGTAGAGCTCGGCGTAGCTGATCGGGGTGGCATTGGCGCCAAAAGCGTTGAAGGCCGCCATGTGATACTTGCTCTGCATGGTGCGGATCTTCAGGCCTTTGAGGTCGGCGATGCTCTTGACCGGCTTCTTGCTCATGATGTGGCGGACGCCGATGTTAAAGACGCCAAGCAGGCGGATGCCCCGCTTCGCCACGATGTTGCTGATGTCTTGAAGGACCGGCCCGCGCAGCACCTTGATCATGTGGGCCTCGTCGCGGAACAGGAACGGCATGTCGAAGATCTTGAGCTCGGGCACGAAGTTGGTGAGCGGCGCGTTCGACGGGGTGACAATGTCGAGGGTGCCGGTCAGCACCTGCTTGATCATCTCCACCTCTCCGCCCAGCTGCATGCTGGGGAAAATCTTGATGGTGGCCTTGCCGCCCGTCGCCTTTTCCAGGTGCTCGCTCATAATCTTGAGGGCTTTGTCCATCGGCTCGCCGGCATTTTGGGTATGGCCGGCCTTGATCACGATATCCGCCGCCGTGGCGGGCCCCGAGATCGACGCGCCGGTCATGGCGATGGCGCCGATCAATCCTGCAAACAATAACTTCTTCATCTCTTACTCCTCTCCCGGTTAAACGAACGAAAACAGTTTTGATGGTTGCCCTGATGGGCAGGGTTCATGCGGCCTCGTCCTTGACAACTCCGAGATCCGCAAGCACCCGCTTGAGGCCGGCGATCTTGGTCTCCGGCAGCGTCAGTCGGGGCAACCTTGGTTCTCCGACCGGCATGCCGATCAGGGCCATCGCCGCCTTGGTCGCCGAGACGTAGAGATCGCCGGAAATGGCGTCGAGCAACGGCAACAGACGGTGATAGGTTTCACCGCCGCCGGCCGTATCCTCTTTGCCCGCCGTCAGATCGTAGACATCCGCCGACAGGCGCGGCACGATGTTGCCACAGACGGATACCCAGCCCTTGGCCCCGAGCCTGATGGAATCATAGGCATGGTAGCCGGCGAATACCGTCATACGGCCCTCGCTCAAGTGATCGATTTCGCGTACCCGCGCGATGTCGCCACTCGATTCCTTGACGTAGCGGATATTGTCGACCTCCGAGAGCCGCGCCAGGAACGGCGGCAACAAGTCGACATTGGCGGTATTGGGGTTGTTATAGACCATGACGGGGATCGAAATCGCCTCGGCGATTTGGCGGTAGTGTTCGAACAGCTCGTCCTCCGTCGGACTGCTGTAGTAGGGGGGAACGACCATGACGCCGTCGGCGCCGAGCCGTTCGGCCTCCTTGCTATAGCGAACCGCCTTCGGCGTCCATTCGTCCGCCGTCCCAATGATGACCGGCACCCGCCCCGCCGCCTGGTCGACAGTGATCTCGACCACCCGGGTTCGCTCGTCGGTGGACACCGAGAGGAATTCACCGGTGCTGCCCAGGGGAATAAGTCCGGGCGCCCCCTGCTCGATCTGCCATTCGACGAGACGGCGAAGCGCCTTCTCGTCGATTGCCGCGCCGTCCTCGGTGAACGGCGTAACCATCACGGTGAAACTTCCTCGGAATTCCGTTATGTCGAACGCCGCCTCCTGGGTTGCCGTGGTTTCTCGGTTCACCCGCCTTGACGCCATCATATTCTGCGGCAGCTTAGGGGATACGACCATAACTTATTTCCCGCTTACGCCGACCGGCAAGTGCGGGATGTATACCAAATGTGTACCATGCCTGTTCGAGACCGGGCAAGCACTATTCCGGCGCCGGCAGGCCACGGGTCGACGGTTCGGCTCATCCCGCCAGCCAGCCCCCATCGATCGGCAACAACGCGCCTGTCGTGAAGGAAGAATCGTTCGAGGCGAGGTGCAAAGCCCCAAGCGCCCCCTCCTCGGGTGTCCCAATTCGTCCAAGAGGGTGACGCGCCATGGCCCGTCGTCGCGCCGCCTCCGGGTCGGTCTGGCGCGCGAAGGACCGTTCCAGCATGGGAGTCTCTATCGCACCGGGTACCAGGACGTTGGCGCGCACTCCGTACTCGGCATAATCGAGGGCAATGGATTTCGTCAAACTGACGATGGCGCCCTTGGTGGCGACGTAAGAAGCGTTTCCGCGGCCCCCGGCGAGAGCGAGCTGGGAGGCCAAAGTCACGATCGATCCGCGACCCATGCGCATCATGTGAGGGAGAACCGCCTTGCACCACAGGAAGGTCCCCTTCACGTTGACCGAGAACACCCGGTCCCATTCCTCCTCGGTGGTGTCCGTCAGTATCTTCCCAGTCGAAACCGCGGCAGAGGTGACAAGACTGTCCACGCGGCTAAATTTCCCAATGACCGAGGCGATGGTTTCGACGGCCAGCTTCTCCTCCACCACATCTCCGGCGAAGGTTCGGACCGCACCCCCTTTGGCGCGAATTGCCTCGGCCGCCGCCTGGAGGTTTGGCTCGTCTTTATCCACCATCGCGACGGTTGCGTTTTCTTTAGCAAACAACTCAGCGATCGCTCGGCCTATTCCGAACGCTGCTCCGGTGACAAGGGCGACATGATTATCGAGTTTCATGGCTTGACTGCTCCCACTTGGCAAAAGCGACCCTCACCAACCCCGGCGATTGTTCCGAGTATACGCCCAGGGCCCAAAAAAGCCCGGTCGATACGCAGGTTGAAACCGCC
Organism: Rhodospirillales bacterium; assembly: GCA_030746775.1. Lineage (GTDB taxonomy): Bacteria > Pseudomonadota > Alphaproteobacteria > Rhodospirillales > JASLLZ01 > JASLLZ01. Next base: position 9,045 of record JASLLZ010000005.1, read on the forward strand.
GCCGCCATCTCGCAAGTGTCGATACACGCGAGACCAGGCGGGGCCGAATGTTGAAATGGTTGTCGACCACGAAAAAAGAAAACGGCGCGCCATGAGAGGGTCCATACCGCGATGCCAGCACTCGATCCTTCACCGAACCTTTTGTTAAACCGACAATGGCGGAAAAAGCTCCCGCCGCCATGCCGTTCAGTCGTAGTATTCGGGCGCCAGCTTGACAGTTTTCCACTCTTCCGGGTCGTGGTGATAGAGCACCATGGCATCCTCGCGTCTGATGATCCGCCTCAGCCGTTCCATCGAGGCATAGGTTGCCTCGGGTCCCGCGCGGGGCGTTCCCGTCATGATGTCTTCCTCCAGGTTTATGCGTTGGGGAATACAACCGGCCGGCATCATCACGGTTCCCGTATTGGGTAAGCGGACGACCATTGCCTGCTCGCCCCGCGTATGGGACGGGCAGAACAGCACCTCGACGCTGCCGTCGCCAAAGATATCGTAGTCGTCGCCGTGCAGTTCCAAGAAGTTGTAGTGCCGCGTCGCCACGAACTCCACGTCCTTGTAGCTGCGCATAAAGCGGCGGTCCGGCCACCAGGCGTCCTGCATCTCCTGATGCTGAACGATGAAGGTCGAATCGGGGAAGAGCTGCATTCCCCCAGAGTGGTCATACATGAGGCATGACAGGACGACGTAGTCGATGTCCTTGGGGCTCACGCCGAGGGCGGCAAGCTCTTTGTCGATCGTCTTCTCCGGGTCTACACGCGGCTTCCTCTCTTCCACCTCCTCCTTGCTCCAATGCCCAATCGGGTCGGTGCCGAGCTTGGGATTGAGTCCCGTTTCATAGAGGACCTTGCCCTTGGGATGATCGATGAGATAGACGGGGGTCGGCACGTCCCTCGGTATTCCGAAGCCGTGCATGAAAGTGAAGATGCTTTGATCGTAGGTGAGGCTTCCCCCGGACATGCAGTAAAGACGCAAATCGGTGCTCATGGAATCCCTCCTCGGTGCCGGCATTAGGAGTGCCGGATCGGATCAACATGGTCTGCAACCAGTTTCCCGCTTACGCCGACCGGCAAGCGCAGGATGTATACCAAAGGTGTACTATGCCTCTTCGAGTCCGGGCAAGGTGTATTCTCACGCCACCGGAAGGTCCCACCAACCCGCGGTCGGGCGCCTTGACAGGCCGGCCGGAGGGCGAGGTAATGGGGGAAAGGTTCCCCGGGGAGGTCCCATGACCGATCAACGCAAGGGCAGGATTCAGACCGTATGCGGCCTGATCGAGCCCGAAGATTTGGGTCCCACGCTGATGCACGAACATATCCTGTGGGACGTGACCCGCCCCGAGGTGCAGGCCGAGGCCGAGGCGGCGGGCACGCACCCCGTCACCATCACCTTGGACAACGTGTGGGAGATCAACCGCCGCTCCACCCGCGATTATGGCAACCAGTCGAACGACGACCACGCCGTGGCGCTTGCCGAGCTGATCCGACTCCGCGAAGCGGGCGGCGCGGCCATCGTCGACCTCAGCAACTTCGGCCTCAAGCCCGATCCCGAGGGACTGCGCAGCCTGTCGCAATCATCGGGGGTGACCATCGTCCAGGGCGCCGGCTACTACGTCGACGAATACATCCCCGACGAGATGAAGGACAAGTCGGTGGACCGCTTGACCGGCGAAATCGTCGATCAGGTCACCCAGGGTTGCTGGGGCACCGAGGTCCGGGCCGGCATCATCGGCGAGATCGGCTGCATGTGGCCGCTCCGGCCTTTCGAGCGCAAGGTGCTCCAGGCCTCCGCCACCGCCCAGCGCGAGACCGGCGCCGCCATCAACGTCCACCCAGGGCGACACGCGAAGGCGCCCTTCGAGGTGGTCGACATCATCGTCGAGGCGGGCGGCGACCCGACGCGCCTGATCATGAGCCACATCGACCGCACGCTGTTCTCCATCGAAGAGGTGCTGAGGCTGGCCGAGACGGGATGCGTCCTCGAGTATGACTTCTTCGGCATCGAGACCTCGTACTACTGGTTCAGCGGCGTCGATCTTCCCACCGACTACATGCGGCTCGCCTATATCCGGGCGCTTATCGAACGCGGCCTCGCCGATCAGGTCGTGGTGTCTCACGACATCTGCACGAAGACCCGCATGGTCACCTACGGCGGCCACGGGTATGGCCACATGTTCCGCAACGTGGTCCCCCTGATGCGCGACAAGGGGTTCACCGCCGACGAAATCGACACCATCGTGGTCGGCAATCCCCGAAGACTGCTGAGCTTCGTCTGAGACCCCGGCGTGCGGATGGGCGGCGTCGCGCCAAGGGTGGAAGCACGAGGCCGTTACAGGTCGTCCATGACGCCGGCCTTGACCCGGCCGAGATGGAAGCGCATCGCCTTGCGGGCCATCTTCGGATCGCCGGCGATGAGGGCGTCCAGAATGGCCAGATGCTCGGCCCCTCCCGGTGTGATACGACGCGGCACGGTCTGAACCTCAAAGAGCTGCGTGATCAACCTCAGGTTGGTAATTACCGATGCCATAACAGCGTTGCCGGAGGCCTCGGCAATGGCGCCATGCAGTTCGCCATCCACTTTCCAGTGCATGTCCGAGGTCGGATTGGGGTGGTTGATCATCGCCTGTACGTCGGCGCGCAGCTTTTCCAGCCGGCGCTTGTTCATGCGTGGCGTGGCCGTGACGATGGCCTCGGATTCCAAGAGACGCCGCACCTGTAGGGCCTGCAGGTATTCGTCCAGTGTGACAACCTTCACCGATAACAGGCGATCGGTCAGGCGGACCAGCCATCCCTCGCCTTCAAGTCGTCCCAGGGCCTCGCGCATCGGCGTGCGCGACACCCCCAGGGAATCGGCCAGCTTGCGCTCTTGAATCACCGTTCCGCCCGACAGGTCACGGTTGACGATCATCGTGAGGACAAAATCGTAGGCGACCTGGGACAGTCCGCCCTTCTGCTTCTTGTCCTCGTTATGATTGTTCGTCTTCATGATCGTCCGACGCACGTTTCCCGCTCCCCGTCCCGCTGCCGATCTGATTTCACAGTATCACATGCCGACACCGCCTCACGCGCCGACGTAACGGTTGACGTGGTAGGGCTCCTTCGCCAGGCCGACGCAGAATTGGCCGACCAGGGGCTCGAGTTGGCGTACCAGGCGCGCCGCGTCCTCGTTTTCCAGGCGCAGCCGGTCGTTGGCGCACACGACCTCGTCTCTCAATCTTGCATAGTCGACCGTGAGGACGCGCCTGTTTCGGACGATGAGGCGGCCGTCGATCATGACGTGCTTGACGCCCGAGCCGTTCTCCTGAAACACCACCTGGCGCACCGCGTGGTTCAGGGGCAGGTATTGTATTCGGTTGAGATCCAAAAACACGATGTCGGCCTTGAACCCCGGCGCCAAAGCGCCGATCAAGCCGTCGAACCCGAGGCCCCGGGCGCTGCCCCGGGTCGCCATTTCGATGGCTTGCTCGGCGCTCAGCCAGTCGGCCGGATCGGGCGAGTGGATGCGGCTCACGGTGTTGGCGAGCCGCATGGCCTCGAACATATTGAGCCCGTCCGAGCACGTGCTGGCGTCGGTGCCGATACCCACGTTCAGCCCCCCCCCGTCGATCATGCCGCGTACCCTGGCGATGCCGACGCCGAGGCGCAGGTTGCTGGTCGGATTGTGGGCCACCGTGGCACCCTGGTCGGCGAGGCGGCGGATATCGTCGTCATCCACCCACACGGCATGGGCGGCGGTGAAGTCGGGGGCCAGGATTCCCAGGTCGTCGAGATGGGCGGTCAACGTCTTGCCATACTTGCGCATGCCGACCACCGCCTGGACCTTGGATTCGGCTACATGACTGTGGATGCCGACGCCGAATTCGTCGGCCAGTTCCCGGCAGGCGCGAAAGAAAGAATCTTCGCAGTGGTGGGGGATGGTCGGCGCCAGGGCCAGGCGCACCCGGTCGCGGTCGATGGACCACTCTTTCAGCGCCCGGCGGCAGGCCGCGATGCTGGCCTCGGCCGGTTCCGCCGTCACCCGGTCGACCTCGGCCGCCAGGGCGTCGGGCAGGCTGCCGATAAGCCCGGGGATGGCCTGCCAGAAACTGCGGTCGGCCATCAGGGGCGCGACGACGGCCCGCATCCCGACATCGGCGTAGCCCTGCCCGACCGCCGCCAGGCCCTCGGGCGAGGGAGCCGGAAACTCGGAAAACAGATCGTAACACGCCGTACAGCCCGACAGCACCATCTCGACCGCCGCCAGCTTGGCCGCCAGGTACTTGTCCTCGAGACGGAAGCGCTCGCTGGTCAACGGTGACGCATTGAGAAGCAGTTCGAGGGAAAGGCGGTCACCCAAGCCCTTGGCCAGGCTGGCGTCGCCGTGGGTATGGGCGTTGACCAGCCCCGGCATCAGCATCATATCGGCGGCATCGATCGCCTCGGCGCCCTCGGGCGCGGCCAGGCCGGGCAAACCGATTTCCTTGATGGCATCGCCGGCGACCAGGATGTCCGCCGCCTCGCCGTCGAGCAATCGCCCGCCACGGATTACGGTGAACCGGGTCGAGGACACTATGAGGTACCGGAGACCGGCGGCAGGTCCCGGTCGAAAAGTCCGAGACCGGTCATGACCTGGCGCAGCGGCGGAATCAGGGCGTCCGGCAACGGCAGGCGCGGCGGGCGCGGGTCGCCCATGTCGCGGTCAAGCAGCTTGAAGGCCGCCTTCATGCCATGCACGTAGAGGTGATCGCCGAGATAGTCGATCATCGGCACCAACTGTTTGAAGACCTTCCAGGCGCCGTCCTTGTCGTTCTTGTCGACGGCCAATTCGAACAGTTCCGCCGACAGGCGCGGCACGAGGTTGGCGCAGACCGAAACCCATCCCTCGGCGCCGACCATGAACGATTCATAGCCCAGATAGCCGGCGAAGACGGTGATCTTGCCCTGGCACAGATCGTTGATCTGATAGACCCGGCGGATGTCGGTGGTCGATTCCTTGATGTAGGAAATATTGTCGATCTCGGCCAGGCGCGCCACCAGCGGCGGCTTCATGTCGAGAACCGTCGAGGCCGGGTGGTTGTAGAGCATGATGGGTAACGACACCGCCTCGGCGGTGCGCTTGTAGTGGGTGAAAAGCTCTTCTTCGTCGATCCAGCAGTAATAGGGCGTCAGCACCATGGCGGCGTCGGCGCCCAGTTGTTCGGCGTCCTTGGTATAGCGGATTACGTCGTTGGTGTTTTCCGCCGCCGTGCCGATGACCACCGGTACGCGGCCCGCCGCCTGGTCGACGACGATGCGGGCCACGTCATGGCGTTCCTCGTCCGACAACGACAGGAACTCGCCGTTGCTGGCCAGGGCGATGATGCCGTGTATCCCCTCCGATATCTGGAAATCGACCAGCCACCGCAACATCGTCTCGTTGATACGGGCGTTGTCCTCGGTGAACGGGGTTACGATGACCGTGTAGGTTCCGCGCAGTTTCTTCATTAATTTTCTCCGTTACGATGGGATGCTCGACGCCGTTCGAAGGCTCCGGATCATAGCGTGGCGGGAACTGGCGGGACAATGCAAACCCGATGTTGTGCCTCGCCTGGCTTCTCAAATCCCGATATGCTGTCCAATCCGAAACCGGCCGATATCGAACCATGGGGGATGGGGTGGACCGTTTCTACAGCGAGAGCCAGGCGATGGTCGGCGAGACGGTGCGCAAGTTCGCCGAGGACACCGTGCTTCCCGCCGCCGCCGCCATTGATCGCGACGATGCCTTTCCAAATGCGATCTACGCCCAACTGGCGGAGATGGGGTTGTTCGGAGCCGGCCTGCCCGAGGAAGCGGGCGGCAGCGGCTTCGACACCGTCACCTTGGCCATCGCGATGGAGGAACTGGCCCTCTGTTCGGGCAGCGTCGGCAACATCTTTGCCATTCCCCTTGAGGCCGCGCGTTTCCTTCTCGACCACGGCGACGACCGCCACAAGGAATTTATTTCTCCCATCCTCGGCGGTGAGGTGATTCCCGCGACCTGTGTCACCGAGCCCGATTTCGGCTCCGACGTGGCATCCATGCGGACGACGGCAGTGCTGGACGGGACCGACTACGTAATCAACGGCACCAAGGCCTGGGTCAGCCTGGGCCTGGTCGCCAACTTGTTGTTCGTCTTCGCCAAGACCGACCCCGAAAAGGGCCACCGCGGCATCAGTTGCTTCCTCGTCGGCGGCGACAATCCGGGCCTCGCCCGAGGACGCAAGGAGGACTTGCTCGGCATGCACGGACTGGCCACCGGTCAGCTCGTCTTCACCGACTGCCGGGTGCCGGCGACGATGCGGATCGGTCCCGAGAATGATGCCTTCAAGATGGCCATGGTCAACTTCGACTTCGGCCGCATCTTGATGTCCGCCATGGCGCTCGGTATCGCCCGCGCCGCCTACGACGATGCCCTCGACTACGCCAAGGGCCGCGTCCAGTTCAAACAGCCCATCTTCGAATTTCAGGCCGTGCAGTTCATGCTTGCCGACATGTCGTCCGACCTTGCCGCGGCGCGGCTCCTGATCCACCACGCGGCGCGCCTCATGGACGGTGGCTATTCCGTCGTCAAGGAAGCGGCTCATGCCAAGTTGTTCACCACCGACATGGCCATGAAGCACATCACCAATGCGGTGCAGACCCACGGCGCCAACGGCTACTCGCGGGAATACCGTGTCGAACGGCTGTTCCGTGACATCAAGCTGACGCAGATTTACGAGGGCACGAACCAAATCCAAAGGCTCATCATCGCCCGGCAGATCGGCAAGGAGAGCTGATCGCGGCCGACGCCAGGGGTATATTCAAGGACCACGAAACCATGTTGAATCGCGTAGTGACGGCCGAAGACGCCGTCAATCTTATCAAGGACGGCGATACGGTCATCGTCGGCGGGTCGGCTGGCATGGGGGTCGCCGAATCGGTGCTGGTGGCGATGGAGAAGCAATTCCTCGACGACCAACGGCCACGGGACCTGACCATTATCCATACCACCGGGGTCGGCGCGGTGACCGATCGCGGGCTCAACCGGTTGGTCCACAAGGGCTTGGTCAAGCGCGTCATCGGCGGCAACTTCGGCCTGCAACTGCCGTTCATGAAGGAACTCATCGTCACCAACGAGATCGAGGCCTACAACATTCCCCAAGGCGTTCTTTGCCAGCTCTACCGCGCCATGGCCGCCAAGATGCCCGGCGTCGTCACCCATGTCGGGCTGCACACTTACATGGACCCGCGCCAGGAAGGCGGCCGCATGAACGAAAAAACCACCGAGGACATGATCGAGGTGGTGGAACTGGCCGGCAGGGAGTGGCTTTTCTACAAGGCGCCGATCGCCAACGTGGCCCTCGTGCGCGGCACCACGGCCGACGAGGACGGCAACGTCAGCATGGAGCACGAGGCGACGACCCTGGAGGCGCTTTCCATTGCCCAGGCCGTGCACAACGCCGGCGGCACGGTCATCTGCCAGGTCAAGAGACTGGCCCAGCGCGGCACCTTGCATCCGCAGATGGTGCGCATTCCGGGTTTTCTGATCGATGCCTTCGTGGTCGATGCGGACCAGTGGCAGAACTATGCCGAGCCCTTCGATCCCAGTCTGTGCGGCGAGGTCACGCGGCCCTTGGCGACCCTCACGCCGGACCCGCTTGGCGCGCGCCGGGTGATTGCCAGGCGCGCCGCCTTCGAACTATCGACCGGCGCCGCGTTCAATCTGGGCGTCGGCGTGTCGGCGGCCATTCCCAACGTGGTTGCCGAGGAAGACATCGAGGACCTGGTCACGCTGACCGTGGAGGCCGGCGTTATCGGCGGCATTCCGGGCGAGGGCCTCTATTTCGGCTCGTCGTACAATCCCCGGGTCGTCATGGATCAGGGTTACATGTTCGATTTCTACTGCGGTGGGGGATTGGACGTTGCTTTCGTTTCCTTCGCCGAAGTGGACGGCGACGGCAACGTCAACGTGACCCGGTTTGGCAATCGCAACGACGGCGCCGGCGGCTTCCTCGAAATCACGCAGAATTCAAAACGGATCGTCTTCAGCGGCACCTTGATCGGCGGCGGCCTCAAGGTATCCGTTGCCGACGGTGGAGTGCGGATCGAACAAGAAGGCTCGATCCGCAAGTTCGTCCCCCAGGTCACCCAGATCAGCTACAACGGGCGTCTCGGTCAGGAACGGGGGCAGGAAACCATGTTTATTTCCGAGCGCGCCGTCCTCCGCATGACCGGCGAAGGATTGATGGTGACCGAAATCGCGCCGGGCGTTCGGCTGCAAGAAGACGTGCTCGACCAGCTTGGCTTCCAACCCAAGGTGTCGCCCGATCTCCGCCCCATGGACGACCGTATCTACCGCCCGGGGCCGATGGGCCTGCGACAAGAAATTCTGAAACGTTAGGCGCCGACCCCTATTGCCCGGCGTCGCGATAGACACCCAGGGCCTCGTCGACGGCAGCCCCGGAGTTGCCGGCGAAGCCGTGCTGGCGAAGCGCTGCCTCAAGCGCCGCCAGGCAGGTCAGCACGTTCTGCTTGCGGCTGTTATAGCCCATGGTGCCGATGCGCCAGATGTGGCCCTTGAGGGGACCGAACGAGGTCCCGATTTCAATGCCGAAGTCTTCGAGCAGACATCCGCGCACCGCCTCGCTGTCGACGCCCTGTGGGATGACAACGCCGGTGACGCCCGCCATCTTGTGGGCCTGATCGCCGAACAGGTCCAGGCCCATGGCCCGCAATCCCGCCGTCAGGGCGGCGCTGGTCAGGGCATGGCGGGCGACGCATTCGGCCAGCCCCTCGTCAAGCACGATGCGCGCGCATTCGTGGGCGGCATAAAGCATCGAGGTCGATTCGGTGTGATGGTTGAGACGCAACTCGCTCCAGTAGTCCATTAGCATCGGCAGGTCGAAGTAGTTGGACTGAATGCGGCTTCCCTCGCCGGCGACGAAGCCGTCGGGCTCGATCCCCTTCTCGACGTGCTTGCGCCGGGTGATCACGTCCGTGACGCGCTCGTTGAAGGTGACGGGCGCCGAGCCCGGCGGACCCGACAGGCATTTCTGCAGGCCCGCCGAAACGGCGTCCAACTGCCAGGCGTCAACCGCCACCTCCATGCCGCCGAGCGTCGCCGTCGCGTCGACGTAGAGCAGGGCATCGTGGCGCCGGCACAGGGCGCCGATCTCGTCGAGGGGCTGGGCCATGGTCGTCGAGGTGTCGCCGTGAACCAGGGCGACGACCCGGGGACGATGTTCCTTAATGGCGTCCTCTACCTCCTCGGGCGTGAAGACCGTGCCCCACTCGGCCTCGATGGTTCTAACGTCGCCGCCCGAGCGCTCGGCGATCTCGCACAATAAATGTCCGAAGCGGCCGAAGACGGGAACCAAGACCCTCTCGCCGGCGGAGATGAGAGAAGTCAGGATGGCTTCGATGCCGGACCGCGCCGTGCCGTTGACCAAGAAAGCCCAGTGGTTCTCGGTCCGATAAAGGCGGCGCAGCAGAACCATGGTCTCGTTCATATAGTCGGTAAAGACCGGATCGAACTGGCCCAGAAGCGGCATCGACATGGCGCGCAACACGCGCGGATCGGCATTGATCGGACCCGGGCCGAGCAGGAGCCGGGGCGGCGGATTCAACTGTTTCGTGATTTCGGTCATCGCAATCCCCCAGTGGTGGCGAGGGTCAGCGCGCCGATCCTCAGTCCTCCGCGATGTTAATCGTTTTGGCGTTTCCTTGCCTAGTGGATAAAATCTAACGTATGGGTACCCTATGTTAGATTCTATCCACTAGGCCGGGATGGGAGTGAGGAAATGTCCGAGATTCTCTCGACCGGAGGGGTCGTCGCCACCGTCCTTCCCTTCGCCGAGGGGGGCGAATTGAGCTACGCCCCGCCGCGCCCGCCCATACCGGTCGTCCCTTGACTTCGCCCGTGGGACCAATCCGCGACCTCCGCGTCGAGCCTCTAACGCGAGACGCCTTCGAGGCCTTCGGCGACGTCATCGAGGCGCCCGCCGGCGGAGGACGGTCGGCCAACGACGGCACCGCCGTCCGCTACGATGATATCGCGGCGCTGGAATTGACCCTCGGTGGGGGCCGCCCCACCCTCGGCTTGTTTCGTGTCAATCCTGTTCGCCTGCCCCTCGAATGCCGCACCCTGGAGCGACACCCGCTCTCCAGCCAGGCCTTCATGCCCGTGGGCGCGGCGCCGTTTCTGGTGGTGGTGGCGCCGGCCGGGGGCGACAGACCTGACGCCGCCACGACGCGGGCCTTCGTCACCGATGGCCGCCAGGGCGTCAACTATCGCCCCGGAGTCTGGCATCACCCGGTCCTGGCGCTCGGGGCCGAGACCGATTTCGTCATGGTGGGCCGCGCCGACGTCGGAGGCGATTGCGATGTTGCCCCGTTCGCCGGCGGCGCCGGGGTGCGCATTGCCCAAGTTCCGGGTCAGAATTCCCTTAACCGGTGACAACGGAATCTTCCGGGAACTATTTCAGGCCGGGGACGTTCCCTCTTGGCGGCGCAGCAGGAGCGTCGCGTGCACCGCTTCGGTGACCACCTCGCCGTCCTGGTTGACCAGTTCGACCTGTTCGGTGACGACGCCGCGATCAGGCTTGCGGCTTTCGCGCTTGTCTGTGAAACGAACCTTCACGTGGACGGTGTCGTCGGGAAAGATCGGCTTCTTGAAACGCACCTGATCCCAGCCGAGGGACGCCACCGAGGTATGTTCGTAGAGCCTCATTTCGGACTTCAGGCCTTCCATCAGGGCGAGCCCGTAGAGGCCGTGGGCGATGGGGCGGCCGAAGGGCGTCGACTTGCAGAACTCCGGGTCGGTGTGCAGGGGATGGTGATCGCGGGTCACATCGGCGAAGGCCAGGATGTCGGCGTAGGTCATGGTATGGGCGGGCGTCTCCACTTCCTCGCCGACCACCACGTCCTCGTAATAGAGATCGACCCATGATTTCTTTTCCTTGCCCTGTGCCATCGGTGGTGCTCCTTTCTTTCCTGTCGCCGGTTCGAACATCTTGCCTCCGACCCGATGGGCGCGTAAATCCTTTCCTTCGCGGGTTCCTGTCCACAGCCGGTGACGACCATGCCAAATTCTTCCCTCGACGAGTCGGCTCTCGCCGGCGAGCTTACCTCGATCCTCGGCGATCTGATCGCCCTGCCGTCGGACTTTCCACCCGGCGATACGCGCAAGATCTGTGCCTATGCCGCCGAACGGTTTCGGGGTTCGGGTTACGACACCGCCATCGAAACCAAGACCGAGCCCATCGCCAACGTGGTGGCGCGCAGGGGGGATGGAAAGCCGTGCCTGGTATTCAACGCCCATGCCGACACGGTCGGCGTCGGCAATCCCGACGCCTGGACAAGCGATCCCCTGCGCGCCGTTGTGCGCGATGGGCGCCTTTACGGGCTGGGCGCCGCCAACTGCAAGGGAAGCATGGCGGTCCACCTGTGGCTGGCCGAGGAAGTGGCGCGGCGCGGCGGTCCCAAGAAGGGCGAGTTGGTGTTCACCTTTGCCGGCGACGAAGAGGACCTGGGACCGGGCGGCACCTGCTATCTGCGCCAATCCGGGCTGGTCAAGCCGGATATTCTGATCGTCGGGGCGACAACGGAAAACCAGCTAATCACCGCCGAGCGCGGCGTCTTGTGGGTCAAGATAACGGCACGCGGACAGGCCGCCCACGCCGGCGATCCGGCGTCGGGCGATAACGCCATCGAGCGCATGATGCGTCTTCTTGCCGCCGTCCAGACGCGCGTCTTCGCCGACCTCGGAGAGCGGCGCGACGGCGCCATGGCCTCGACGGCCAACATCGGCACCTTTCATAGCGGCCACAACATCAACGTCGTGCCCAGCGAATGTACGGTCGAAATCGACCGTCGGCTGCTGCCTGGAGAGACCGTCGAGGAGGCCTTCGGCGAGATTCGGGACGCCGTCGAGGCGGCGGGCGAGCCGCCGGCGAGCCGTTCGGTGGAGCTGTTGCGCGGCACCAACGGCTTCAAGGGGGCCGAGGACGGGCGCGCCGTCGGCGCCTTTCGCGCCGCCATCGAGGCCCGCACCGGCGCCGCGGCGCAATTTCTCACCCCCGTCGGCGCCTATGACGGGCGCTACTTCGCCGACGACGATATCGAAATCGTCAACGTCGGCCCGGGGGCCGGCGCCGAGGGCCATGCGACGAACGAGTCCGTTCCCGTCACCCAATTGGTCGATGCCGCCGTCATCCATCTCGACGTGGTGGAAAGGCTCCTCGGCCTGAACGGCTGATAGCGGTCAGGCGCCCTCGCGCGCGCCCTTGTACCAATCGAGGATCTGCTCGTTGGTCCAGAAAAGGACGCCGGGCCGGTTGGTCAGTTCGGCGAAGATGCGCTCGAACTGGGCGATGCGGTGCGCAACGCCGCTGACGTAGGGGTGGACGCAAAGGGCCAGCACCCGGGCCGATTCCTCGCCCTCGCGGTAGAGCCTTTCGAACTGCGCCATGGTGCGCTCGAACAGGACGCGGGACTCGTGGTGCTGGATAACCATGATGGCAATGTCGTTGAGCTCGACGCTGTAGGGCACCATGACGACGGGCTTGGTCGTCGTCTTCATCTCGCAGGGCTGATCGTCCATCACCCAGTCGCAGATGTACTCGATCCCTTCCTCGGCCAGAATGTCCAGGGTTTCGGCGGTTTCCGCCAGGCCCGGACCGAGCCAGCCGCGCGGCGCCTTGCCGGTGAAGTCGCGGATGGTGGAAATGGCCTTGTGGATGTCTTGGCGTTCGTCTTCGACGGCGGGCATGGCCAACTGCTTGAAACCGTGGCCCATGAATTCCCACCCGGCGTCGAGGATGGCCTGGGCGATGCGCGGGTAGTCCAGGCAGACCGAGGCGTTGATCGACGCCGTCGCCTTGACGCCAAAGCCGTCGAGCGCCGCCTTGAGGCGCCAAAAGCCGACCCGCATGCCGTATTCGTGCCAGGCCCAGTTGGGAACGTCGGGCAGGGCCTTGACGCCGGCCGGCGTCGTCATAACCTGGCGCGGGATGACCTCGCCGAAGTCCCAGTTCTCGACGTTGACGACGGTCGAGACGACGACGCGGGCGCCGTCCGGCAGCTTCAGCGGCGGGCGGTCGACGATGGCCGAGTATTCGAAGCGCTCTCTGGGGTGCATGGGCGATGTCCTCGTGGTGCTTCTCTTGGTGACGAATGCCGTCTTCCCGGGCCTCTCCGGTGTGGTCTAGCGGACCTGTTTCTTCGCGCTTAGTAATGCCATAGAGTATACGCCAATCGCCGGCCCGCATGCATACCACGCTTTGCCCCCATGAAAGACGAAACCCCGGTCGCGAAACGCCTGACCAGTCCCGGCATCGAGCCGACGGGAGAGCCCGTGCGCTTCTCCTTCGACGGCAGCCCCGTCGAAGGGTTCGAGGGCGAGAGCCTGGCCGCCGCCTTGACCGCCGCCGGCATTTTGGCCCTCAGGCACACCAAAGACGGCGCGCCGAGGGGCGTCTTCTGCGGCATGGGAGTCTGCTTCGACTGCCTGGTGACGGTCAACGGCCGCCCCGGGCAACGGGCCTGTTTGACCAAGGTGGAAGCCGGGTTGCGGGTCCATTCCCGGGCCCCGGCGGAGGCCGTCGCGACGGCCAAGGCCCCGCCCCTGGCGCGGGCACCGGACGGGCCGATCCCGGTCCATCAATGCCAGATCCTGGTCATCGGCGCCGGACCCGGCGGCTTGGCGGCGGCCGAGGCGGCGGCGCGCGGCGGCGCCGGCGTGACGGTGCTCGACGAACGTCCCGAAGCGGGCGGTCAATACTTCAAGCAACTGGCCCCCAGTCAGCGTTTTTCCCGGCCCTCGGCCATCGACCGCCAATTCGCCCGCGGCCGCGACTTGATCGAACGGGTGCGCGGTCTCGGCGTCGAAATGGTCGGTGGGGCAACGGTATGGGGCGCCACCTGGATCGACTCAGGCGGCGTCGAGGTCGACGTGCTCCACGCCGACCGGGCGCTGCGCTATCGCGCGGCGCAGTTGATCGTCGCCACCGGGGCCTTCGAGCGGGCCTTTCCGGTACCGGGCTGGACCCTGCCCGGGTTCATGACCACCGGCGCCGCGCAGACCCTGGGACGCGCCTATCGGGTGGCACCGGGGTCACGGGTGCTGATTGCCGGCAACGGGCCGCTCAATTTGCAGGTGGCTTGCGAACTGGCGCACGGCGGCTTCGAGGTGGTGGCCGTCGCCGAGGCGGCGCCGGCGCCGGGAGCGGCGCGCGCCGGCGCCATTCTCAAGGCTTTTTACCGCTCGCCCGATCTGATGGCGCAGGGTCTTTCCTACCTGGCGACCCTGCGGCGTCTTGGCGTGCCGGTGCTGCATGGCCACGTTCTGGCCCGCGCCGAGGGAGCCGGCCGGGTGCAACGGGCAACCCTGGCGCGCGTCGATAAGGCGGGAAAGACCATCAGCGAGCAGACCTACCAGGTTGACGCCGTCTGCTCGGGCTACGGCTTCGCGCCTTCGACCGAGATCACACGCCTGTTGGGCTGTCGGCACCGCTTCGACGGCCGGGTCCCCGGCGCCCTGGTGGTCGAGCGCGATGGGGACGCGGCCACGTCGCGGCCCGGGGTATTCGCCGTCGGCGACTGTGGCGGCATCGGCGGCGCCCGGGTGGCGCTGTCGCAAGGAACCCTGGCCGGCTGGGCGGCGGTCTGTAACCTGGGCCGGAGCCTGAGCGCCGAGGAACGGTCGCGGATCGCCAAGGCGCGCCGGGCCTTGGCCCGCGAGCTTGCCTTTCAGGATGCCTTGTGGCGCCTTTTCGAGGCGCCGCCCGGGGCCGAGGGCCGCCTCGACGACGCGGTGCCCGTGTGCCGCTGCGAAGAGGTAACGGCGGCAACGCTGAAGCGGTGCATTGCCGGGGGCGTCGACGAAATCGGCGCCCTCAAAAAGGTCACCCGGGCCGGCATGGGGCACTGCCAGGGGCGCTATTGCGGGCCCCGGATCGCGCATTTGTGTGCCACCGCGACCGGCCGCGCGCCGGACGAGTTCGCCCTCTTCGCGCCGCGCTTTCCGCTCAAACCCGTTCCGGTCATTGCGCCGGCCAGCGAAAAGCCCGAGTGGAGCGAGCAGGACCAGGGAATGGCGCCGCCGGCGCCGGCACCTCATGTCCGCACGGGCGCGCAGGAAATACAGGCCGACGTGATCGTCATCGGCGCCGGAATCCTCGGCACCTGTAGTGCCTACCATCTGGCGCGCGACGGCCTTGACGTCGTTTTGCTTGAACGGGGCCAACCCAACGGCGGAGCCTCGGGCTCCAATGCCGGCAGCCTGCACGTTCAACTCCTGTCCTACGATTTCGGCGAACGGGCCCAGGCCGGCGGCCTCCCCGCCGCCGAGGCTTTGCCCCTGCATCGGGACTCGGCGAAACTTTGGCCTGATTTGGCCCGCGACCTGGACCGCGACCTGGAGATCAAGATCACCGGCGGGCTGATGGTCGCCGAGGACGGCGAACGCTTCGAGCTGCTGAAGCGCAAGACCGAACTGGAACGCCGCTACGGCATTCCCGCCGAGACCATCTCGGCGGCCGAACTGCGCGAGCTTGCGCCCGCCGTCTCCGAGCACATGGTGGGCGCCGCCTGGTGTCCCGAAGAAGGCAAGATCAACCCGATGCTGGCGACGCCGGCCGTCCTTGACGGAGCACTGGCCGCCGGCGCGCGGCTTTACAAGGAAACCGAGGTTCAGGACATCGAGCGCCTGTCGGGCGGATTTCTTGTCAGGACCAGCCGCGGCACCTTTCGCGCCGCCAAGGTGCTCAACGCCTGTGGCGGCTGGGCGTCCCGGGTGGCGGCGATGGTCGGGCTGCGCCTGCCGACCCGCGCCAATCCCATTCAGCTCATCGTCACCGAGCCGGCGCCGCCCCTGATCGATCAGATGCTGGCCCACGCCGACCGGCACTTGACCCTCAAGCAGGTGACCAACGGAAATTTTATCATCGGTGGCGGCTGGCGCGCCGGGCTCGACGCCGACACCCTTCGCCCACAGGTGTTGCGCGACAGTTTCGAGGGCAACCTGTGGATCGCCAATCGGGTGGTGCCGGCGCTCGCTTCGGTTCTCGTCCTGCGCTCGTGGGCGGCGATGAACGTGGCCATCGACGGCGCCCCGATCATCGGCGAGGCACCCGGCGTGCCGGGGTTCTACAACGCCGTCACCGTCAACGGCGTGACCCTGGGGCCGCTCATCGGCCGCCTGACGGCGGAGATGATACGCAGCGGCCGCGCCAGGCCCGAACTGGCGCCCTTCACCCTGGCCCGTTTCGGGTGATTATACCGAGGATCAATGAAAACGACCCATGGGGCGAGGGCTCGGCGCCGACGTTGCCGGGATTGACGTCGAAGAACCGGCCACGAACCGGCGGCCTCAAACCCCCGCCTTGGCCAGCGCCCGGTCGAGGTCATCGGTGATATCTTCGGCGTCTTCCAGGCCGACGGAGAGACGCACCAGGCCTTCGGTAATGCCCATCTGGGAGCGTTCTTGCGGCGTCAGGCGCTGGTGGGTGGTGGACGCCGGGTGGGTGATCAGGCTCTTGGTATCGCCCAGATTGTTGGAGATATCGACCATGGCAAGCCCGTTGAGGAAGCGGAACGCCTTCTTGCGCCCGCCCCGGAACTCAAACGCGACGACGGTGCCGCCGCCGCCCATCTGAGCGCTCGCCAAGGCGTATTGGGGATGGCTTTCGAGGCCCGGGTAGAGGACACGCTTGACCCGTTTGTGATCGCTAAGGAACCGGGCCACGGAAAGGGCGTTGGCGCAATGTTGGCGCAGGCGAAGATCCAAGGTTTCCAGCCCCTTGAGCACGAGCCAGGCGTTGAACGGGCTGGGTGACGGCCCGGTGTGGCGAAAAAACGGCGTCAGTTGGTCTTCGAAGAACGCCTCGTCGTTGCCCAGGATGGCGCCGCCCAGGCCGCGCCCCTGGCCGTCCATGTGCTTGGTCGTCGAATAGACGACGATATCGGCGCCAAACTCGATCGGCTTTTGCAAGAGCGGCGTGGCAAAGACGTTATCGACCACCAGGCGCGCCCCGGCCTTATGCGCCAACTCGGCGACGGCGGCGAGATCGATGATCTCCAGCGTCGGGTTGGACGGCGTTTCAAGAAAGACACAGGCCGTCTTGCGCCTGAGCGCCTTTTTCCATTGGCTGAGATCGGTGCCGCCCACGAATTCGGTCTTGATGCCGTAGCTCGGCAAGAGATCGTTGATGATGTAATGGCACGAACCGAACAGGGCACGCGACGCCACCACCCGGTCGCCGGCCTTGAGCTGGCTGATCAGCGAGGCGAAGACCGCCGCCATGCCGCTTGCCGTGGCGCGGCAAAACCGGGTCCCTTCCAGAAGCGCCAGGCGGGTCTCCAACATGGTCACGGTGGGGTTGGCGTAGCGCGAATAGATGTAGCGCTGCTCTTCGCCCTTGAAGGCCCGTTCCGCCTGTTCGGCGTTCTCGTAGATGTAGCCCGACGTCATGAAGATGGCTTCGCAGGTCTCGGCAAAGGCGCTGCGGGTCAGGCCGCCGCGGACGAGCTGCGTCGCGGGGCGTCGGTTTCGATCCGGGGCACCGTTCTTGGGCATCGTCTTAATCTCCCTCGCTACGGCTCCGCTCACAAAAAAACCCCGACCGCGCGGGCCAGGGCTGGAAGCTCTAACCTTTTAGCGGATTGTTTTTCGTGGCCGCAAGCCGGTCTGACAAATCACCACGTAAAAGGCGTCATAAAACGCCGTCCCCCGGGCGTCAAGGGAAAATTTGGGGGCGGCGACTGCCTAAACATTTCACCGTCAACCACGAGACTCCCATTCCTCAGGTGGTGAATTGGGTGAATGATTACCATGTATTCGGGGGTTTTTCTGAAGATGTCGAGAATGGAGCACCGGCCCCTGCCAAAGGACTTTTACTGAACACGGAGGCCCATTGATGGCTCACGGCGTGCGTTGGGCGTTGCTCGGGATTTGGCTGGTGATCCATCCCGTTCCGCCGTTTCCCGCCTTCGCCCAGGATGTTTCTCCCGGCGCGTTGTCGGACGAGGACGTCGCGCTAAGGGTTCAACTCCTATTCGTGCCCGATCCGCGCCTTCGTAGGGAGGTTCTGGCCACCCTCGAGGAACGGGCCGATCTGGATGTGGTTCCGGGTTTGATCCAGGCCATGCGCTTCATTCCCGCCCATGCGGACATCCTTGCCAGCCCCCAGGCATTGACCGGCGCCAAGGACGTCAACACCTGGCACGATTGGATTTTGTGGCAGGAAAACCATCCCGAGATAGAACCTTTCGCCGGTTTCGACGCGTTCAAGGCCGAAGTCATGGCAAACATCGACGAGAACTTTCGCCTGTTTCTAAGCGCCGGCATCAAGCATGACATTCGCCTTGAGGAGATCGTCTGGGGCGGTGTCCGCAAGGACGGCATCCCGGCCTTGGTCGACCCGGCCCACATAGGCGCGGCTGAAGCCTCCTACCTCGGCGATGACGACCTGGTCTTCGGCGTCGAAATCAACGGCGACGCCAGGGCCTATCCGCTGCGTATCCTGAATTGGCACGAAATGTTCAACGACGTGGTGGGCGGCGTGCCGGTGGCGCTCGCCTATTGCACGCTGTGTGGTTCGGGCATCCTTTAAGAGACCTTGGTCGAGGGTTTCTCCCGGCCCTTCACCTTCGGCTCATCGGGGTTCCTGTATCGTTCGAACAAGTTGATGTACGACCGCCAGACCCATTCGCTTTGGAATCAGTTCCTCGGCCGCCCGGTGGTCGGCTCGCTTACCGGTCCGGGCTTGGAGCTCAAGATACGGCCGGTGGCAATCACCAGTTGGCAGGAATGGCGGCGGCGTCACCCGGACACCAAAGTCCTGTCGCTCGACACCGGGTATGAGCGCGACTACGCGCCGGGACGGCCCTACGGCGCCTATTTCGACAGCCCCGACCTGATGTTCCCCGCCCGCGTGCCCGGCACCCGGCTAAAGCCCAAGGATTACGTCTTTGCCCTGCGCTTCGGCGAACATGAAAAAGCCTGGCCGCTCAGTGCGTTCAAGGGCGGGAAAGTCATCAACGATACCGTCGGCGCACTGCATGTGGTGCTCATCGGCGACGCCGCCACCCGGACGGTGCGCGCCTATCGTGGCGGCGGCCGCGACTTCTCCGCCGTCGCGGCCGGGCTCGACGAGATCGAGGACGAGAGCGGAAGATGGCGGGTCGCGGAGGACGCCGTGAAGGGGCCGGGCGGTGAGCGGTTGGCGCGCCTTCCAGGCCATATCGCCTATTATTTCGCCTGGAGCGGATTCAAGACCGGCGCGCCGCTTTACGGCGATTAAGCCGGGCCTGCTCAGTTGATCCGATGAAAAAGTGGTAGATAACCACAGAGGCACAAAAACACAGAGAAAAGAGAATGGCGCTGCGCGCCGGGATTCAAATAGGCCTGCTTCCCCTTTTGTGTCCTGGCTTCTCTGTGCCTCCGTGCCTCTGTGGTTCAGCACCACCCCCTTACCCCTTGAAATTGCCGTCCCGAGATGCCTTCTACATACTATCGCGGGCGCCGTGCGCGCCTGGGCATTTGGGAGAGACCCGCCATGACCGCTCTTGCTGTTACCGACGAGTTGTTCTTCCAACGCGCCGGGCTCGACCAGGGCCGCGTCGAGCGCATCGTCGCGGACGCCCTTGCTGGCACCGACGACGGCGAGATGTTTTTGGAGTACGGCTTGTCGGAGAGCCTGGTCCTCGACGACGGGCGGTTGAAAAGCGCCGCCTTCGATACCACCCAGGGCTTCGGCCTGCGCGCCGTGGCGGGCGAGGCGACGGGCTATTCCCACGCCTCGGAACTGAGCGAAGACGCCATGCGCCGCGCCGGGGCAACCGTGCAGGCGGTGCGCGCCGGGCACTCCGGTTCGCTGGCCGAGGCCCCCGTCGGCACCAACGTCGGCCTTTATACCGAGGACAACCCCCTGACCGGCGTCCCCTTCGAGGCCAAGGTCAAGCTGTTGGGTGACATCGACGCCTACCTGCGCGCCAAGGACGACCGGGTGCGCCAGGTCATGGCATCGCTGTCGGGAAGCTGGCAGGCGGTCCGCATCGTGCGCGCCGACGGCACCCACGCCGCCGACCTGCGCCCCTTGGTGCGCCTCAACGTCTCGGTCGTGGCCCAAGACGGCGAGCGCATGGAAACAGGCAGCTATGGGACCGGCGGGCGCGTCGCCTATGCCTCCCACCTGGAACCCGAGGCGTGGCGAGGGGCGGCCGACGAGGCCCTGCGCCAGGCCATGATCAACCTGGAATCGGTGCCGGCACCGGCCGGTGAGCAAGCGGTCGTCCTGGGGCCCGGCTGGCCGGGAATTCTGCTGCACGAAGCCATCGGCCACGGCCTTGAGGGTGATTTTAACCGCAAGAAGACGTCGGCGTTCTCGGGCCTGATGGGCGAGCGCGTCGCCTCGCCCGGCGTCACCGTGGTCGATGACGGCACAATCCACGACCGCCGCGGCTCGCTGACCGTCGACGACGAGGGGACGCCGGCCCAGAACACTACCCTTATCGAGGACGGCATCCTGGTCGGCTATATCCAAGACCGCATGAACGCGCGCCTGATGGGCGCGGCCTCGACCGGCAACGGGCGGCGCCAAAGCTTTGCCCATGCGCCCATTCCGCGCATGACCAACACCTACATGCCGGCCGGCAAGGATGACCCGGCCGAGATTCTGGCCTCGGTCAAGAACGGCCTCTACGCCGTTTCGTTCGGCGGCGGCCAAGTCGACATCACGTCTGGCAAGTTCGTTTTTACCTGCACCGAGGCCTATCTGATCGAAGACGGCAAGGTGGGACCGGCGGTCAAGGGCGCGACGCTGATCGGCAGCGGCCCCGACGTACTGACCAAGGTCTCGATGATCGGCAACGACATGGCGCTCGACCCCGGCGTCGGCACCTGCGGCAAGGACGGCCAGGGCGTGCCGGTCGGGGTTGGCCAGCCGACCCTCAAGGTCGACAGCCTCACCGTCGGCGGCACGGCGGTTTAAGCCCGATCCCCTTGCTGCTCAGTCGCGGTGGATCGGCAGGGTAAAACGGAAGATCGACCCCTCGCCGAGCTTGCTTTCGGCGTCTATCGTTCCGCCGTGCCTCTCGACGAAATCCTTGCATAAAAGCAGGCCCAGGCCGGTCCCCGCTTCACCCCGCGTTCCCCGTGACGATTGGGTGGAGCCGATCAGGAAAATGCTTGCGAGCCGGTCGGGCGCCATCCCGATGCCGGTATCGGCGACGGTCGTTTCGATCGACCCGTTCTTGCGCTGGGCGCTGATCGTGATACTGCCCATTTCCTCGGTGAACTTGATGGCGTTGGTGAGCAAATTGCGAATAACCGTATCCGCCATGTGACGATCCGCCTGAACGGTGAGCTTGGGCACCTCGTTGACCAGACGAACGTTTTTTTCTTCCGCCACGCCGGAAAGCAGACTGAGGCTTTGCCCGACAAGGGCGTCTAATTCCTGAGGCTCGGGCTCGAACGTTATCTGGTCCATCTGCGAGCGCGACCACTCCAAGAGATTCTCCAGGAGTTGGAACAGCCGATGCCCACTGTCGTTGATCGACTTCGAGTACTTGACGAGTTCCGCGCGGCTGTAAGTGTCTCTGCCCAGCGCCAAGAGTTCGGAGAGGCCGAGCAAGGCGTTGAAGGGGCTCCTGAGATCGTGGGCGAGAATCGAGAATAGTTTGTTTTTTTGCTGATTGAGGGTTTCCAGAGCGGCCTGGCTCGCGCGCAGGTCCTTTTCCGCCCGTTCTCGTTCGTACACCCGGCCCAGCTGCGTTCCCACCTGGACCAGGCTGTCGAGCAGGGTCTGATCCGGCTCGACGGCGTCTGGGGAAAAGAACTCCAGCACCGCCACCACCTTCAAGCCCGACAGAACCGGTAGGGCAAAACCGGCCTTGACGCCGATGTCGTCGGCCAGCTTGGCCCGCGGAAAGTTGGAATCCTTGGTGACGTCGACGATCCAGGCCGGCTCGCCGCTGGCCATCACCCGCCCCGGCAAGCCGATGCCGGCCTCGAACGATGTCTTCTCCGTGGCCATTCGGAAGGCGGAGAATTCCTTACCATCCGCCAAATGCCAGATGCCGCTTGGCACCAGCAGGTGCGGCCGGCCGGCGGAGAGCACATAGGCGTGTCCCACCGGCCATTCATTGTAGGTGCAGACGTTGGCGAGAGCGTCGCGCGCGGCGTCCTCAAGGGTCGTCGCCTTGTTGGCGTCGTTCGCCATCCGGCGCAGCAGTTGGATCAGCTCGGCTCTCTTCCGAAGCGCCACCTCGGCCCGCTCGCGCTCGGCCAGTTCGGCCGCCAGTTCCCAGGTTCTCATATTGATGCGCCGCTTCAGGGAGCGGTTCCAAGCCAACACTGTGCCAATGACAAGCACGGCAAGAACACCAAGAACCAAGAGCACGAAGGTCCTGGATGGAGCCCACGGCTGGTCCTTGAGCGCCACCCATTTGCGGGTGATGGCCTGCCTTTCCTCGGGCGTGATCTGGGCCAAGCCCTTTTCCAGAATGGTGTACAGTTGCGGCCAGTCGTCGCGCGACGCGAATCCCCATCTGTAGGTGTAGCCGACCTCGCCAGCCATGCGCAGGTTGGAGATAGCGGCCTTTTCCATCAGGTGGGACGCCAGGGCAACGTTGACCACCATCGCGTCGGCCATTCCGAACGAAACCTTCTTGAGGCCGGTCAACGGATCGGGGACGGGATCGAACGCCATGTCGGGATAGCGCCTCTTCAGGGTATCGTGCACCGCGTACCCCGATGAGATGGTCACCTTCATGCCCTTGAGGTCGTCAACCGTCAATCGACGTTTGACGTCGCTGCGCACCACGATGACCGCCGGGGATTCGATATAGGGTTTGGTGAACAACATGTACTCCGCGCGCTGCGGGGTACTGGCCACCACGGACCACGCGTCGTTCTCCCGCCTCTTGGTCCTGGCCACGGATTCCTGCCAATCCTTCACCCAGATGACTTCGAAACGGATGCCCACCTTCTTTTCCAGCAATGCCACGTATTCGGCGCCGATGCCCCGGTAGGTTCCGTCCTCGTCGAAATACTCGAACGGCGGAAAAAGAGGGTCCGGCATCAGCCGGACGATGGGATGCTTGGCGATCCAGTCGCGCTCTTCCTGTGTCAAGGCGGCATCTGTGGCGGCGGATCCGACCGCCGACGGCGCCAAGCCCAACAAAAGGAGGATGAAGGGAAAAAAGCCCCTTATTCGAAGCATCATGGTTCTTGCGATTCGCGTTTCGACCGGCATTCTCGGCAGCCTAAAAACCATGGAACTCTTAAACAAAATGGCGAACCAACGTCGGCGTTGCAATACGAAAATCCGGTGCTGGAGATCGTTTCCACGACGCGCTCAATAGGCGTGTTCCCGGAACGCCGGGTCGACCGAGCCCTTCCACGGACCTTCGAATTGGGTCAGCAGTTCCTCGGCCGGCGTTATGCCGCTTTCGGCAATCTGGCGCAGAGGATTGAGATACGAGGATTCGTCCTGTCCCGTTGAGTCGAGCCGCGCCCGGCGGCCGAGCCCGGCGCCGGCGATGTCCAGCGCCCGCAGTGCCAGTTCGCGCACGGTGGCGTCCCGGAACGGTGTCTTCAGCGCCGTCCTCGGCACCTCGCGGCGCAGGTGGTCGTGCTCTTCGGGTGTCCAGTCCTTGACCATGTCCCAGGCGGCGTCGAGGGCCACCGGGTCGTAGAGAAGTCCGCCCCAGAAACCGGGTAAAGCGCAGAGCCGCGCCCACGGCCCGCCGTCGGTGCCGCGCATCTCCAAAAAGCGCTTCAAACGGACTTCGGGAAAAGCCGTGGTCAGATGGTCCGTCCAATCGGCCGACGTCGGCACCTCGCCCGGCAGGGCCGGCAGACGGCCGGCCATGAAGTCGCGGAAGGACTGACCGGCAGCGTCAATGTATTCACCACCCCGATAAACGAAATACATGGGCACGTCGAGCATGTAGTCGACGTAGCGTTCAAAGCCGAAACCGTCCTCGAAGACGAAGGGCAGGACGCCGCAACGGTCGGGGTCGGTGTCGGTCCAGATGTGGCTGCGATAGCTGAGAAAGCCGTTCGGCTTGCCCTCCTTGAACGGCGAGTTGGCCCACAGCGCCGTCGCCACCGGCTGCAAGGCCAGACTGACGCGAAACATGCGCACCATGGTGGCTTCCGAGTCGAAGTCCATGTTGACCTGCACGGTACAGGTGGACTGCATCATCTCGAGGCCCAGGTTGCCCCGCTTCGGCATGTGGCGGCGCATGATGGCGTAGCGCGCCTTGGGCATCCAGGGCATGTCGGCGCGCGGCCACTTGGGGTGGTAGCCGAGGCACAGGAAGCCGATCTGCATTTCCTCGGCCAGGGTCTTGGCCTGGATAAGGTGGTCGGTGAATTCTTTGCAGGTCTCGTGGATGGTCGGCAGCGGCGCGCCGGCGAGCTCGATTTGCCCCGCCGGTTCCAAGGTGATGGCCGAGCCGTCGGGTTTGGTCAGGGCGATCGGGTTTCCCTTCTCAAGCACCGGTTCCCAGCCAAAGCGCGTGAGCCCCTCCAAGAGCGCCCTGACGCCGGGCTCGCCCTCGTATTCGAGGGGTCGAAGGTCATCGAGCCGATAGGCGAATTTTTCGTGCTCGGTACCGATGCGCCACGCCTCGGGCGGTTTGCATCCGGCCTCGATGTATTCGATCAGGGCCCTTTTTTCGGTGACGGGCTCACCGTTATGTGCTTGCGACATGGACTTCGAAATACCGTGGTCCGTTGTTCTTGAGGACACTTACCCTGGCGGGCCGTGCCGCCAATCACCGAGAAGCGCCTGCCAGCAGGCCAGGGCCGCTAGCGCCGCCGTATCGGCGCGCAGGATGCGCGGCCCCAAACCCACGCGACTAACAAAAGCCAGATTGCCCAGTTCGTCAAGTTCGGAGCGCGCGAATCCGCCCTCGGGGCCGGTCAGAATGGCGCAAGGCTGCGCCTTGCCATCGGCGGCGGAGAGCACTTCGGCCAACGGCCGGCCGCCCCCCGTCTCATCGGGAACCAAAAGCCGGCGCCCCGGCGGCCAGTCGGCGATCAGGCGTTCCAGGCTTACCGGTTCGGCCACCTCGGGAACGCCAAGGCGTCCGCACTGCTCCGCCGCCTCGATGGCGTTGGCCCTGAGCCGGGCCAGGTTGACCCGCTTTACCTGGGTGTTGCGGGTGAACACCGGCCACAGGCGCGAGACGCCCAATTCGGTCGCCTTCTGGGCCAGGAAGTCGATGGGCGCCCGTTTGATCGGGGCAAAGACCAGCCACAGGTCGGGTTCGGGTATCTGCTTGCGACGCCGCTCGACGGCGGCAAGGGTGGCGCCGTTCTTGTTCAGGGTCTCGATGCGGGCCAGCCATTCGCCGTCACGGCCATTGAAGACGGCGATGCCGGCACCGGCCCGCAAGCGCAGGACAGTGCCCAAATAATGGGCTTGTTTGGCCGACAGAGGGACCGCGGCCGACGGGCAAAGGTCCGCCTCGACGAACAAGCGCTTCTCAGCCTTGGGTGACGCCATTTCTTCCCCTCCTCCGAGGCGCGCATCATAAGCGCCGGCCCGGCCAATTGCACCCCGCCGCCCGATTGGCGTATGAATGCGCCCCATGACGGCAAATGGGGCAAGCAAGGCCAGCGACATCGCGCTCGGCAACTGGGTCGACCGACATATTCCCCGCCGCGCGCGCCCCTATCTGCGCCTGGCCCGCATCGACCGGCCCATCGGGACTTGGCTGTTGTTGTTTCCATGCTGGTGGAGCGTCGCCCTGGCGACATCGGGCTGGCCCGACCCGTGGCTGTTCGTACTTTTTGCCGTCGGCGCGGTGGTCATGCGCGGCGCCGGCTGCACCGTCAACGACATCGCCGACCGCGACTTCGACGCCCAGGTGGCGCGCACCGCCCGACGCCCGATTCCCAGCGGCGACGTCTCCCTTTGGGGCGCCATCGTTTTCTTGGTCGGGCTCCTGGCGGTGGGCGTCCTGGTCCTTGTGCAGTTCAACACCTTCGCCATCTTGGTCGGCGCCGCCTCGCTGCCCTTGGTCTTCACCTATCCGTTCATGAAGCGTGTCACCTATTGGCCGCAACTGGCGCTCGGGCTCACCTTCAACTGGGGCGCGCTGGTCGGCTGGGCGGCGGTGCTGGGCGAGATCGGGCCGCCGGCCCTCACGCTTTACGTCGCGGGCATTTTCTGGACTCTCGGCTACGACACCATCTACGCCCACCAGGACAAGGCCGATGATTTGCTCATCGGTGTCCGCTCCTCGGCGCTGAGGCTAGGCGACGCGACGCGGCCCTGGCTGTTCGCCTTCTATGGCGCCGCCGTGGCGCTGACGGCCCTGGCCGGCTTTCTCGCCGCCCTCGCCTGGCCGTTCTACCTGGCCCTTGCCCTGGCTGCGGCGCAACTGGTCTGGCAGGCGGCGACGGTGGACACCGACGACGCCCGGGACTGCCTGGCCAAGTTCAAGTCCAACCGCCTGTATTCGTGGCTCGTCCTCGGCGGCATCGTCGCCGGTCAATTGCTGGCCTAGATACTCATGACGGGGGGCGCCTGATATTGGCGCTCCGCTCTGGAATGCCGGTCTCGCGATGACAAACCTCGGCCAGTTTGGCGACGCCGTCGCGGATCTCGGCCTTGGAGGGGTTGGCGAAACACAGGCGCAGATGATTCCTTGCCGCCTCGCCATCGACCGACCAATGGGCCCCGCATTGAAGGCGACGCCTTCCTTCAGCGCCGCTTCCGACAGCTTCAGGGTATCGACCTCGGACGGCAGCTTGAGCCACAGATAGATGTCGCCGGGCGGCACCGTGAACTCGGCGGCGGTCCCGAAATGCTCCTCCAGTGCGGCGACGAGGACGTCGCGCTTGTCGCGCAGCCGGACCTTCATATCCTCGACATGCTCGGCGTAATGGGCGCTCAGGAATTCGGCGACGACCATCTGCTCCAAGGCGCCGGTGCTGACGCTCTTGCAGCCCGTCATCTGGCTGAGCAGGGGCCACGGCGCCACCGCATAACCGAGACGAAGGGCCGGCGCCAGATACTTGGAAAACGACCCGACATGAATGACGTGCTCGGCGCCCTCCATGCCGTACATGGATTTCGGCCATTCGGAGTCCCACAACAGATCGGCGTAGCATTCGTCCTCGACCACCGCCACGCCGTGCTCGCGGGTCAGGGCCAGGAGTTGCTCGCGCCGCGCCACGTCGAGCACGGTCGACGTCGGATTTTGGACCGTCGGGATGGTATAGACGAATTTGGGCTCTATCCCACGGTCGCCAAGTGCCTTCAGCACCGCCGCCAGCCCGGCGATATTGAGGCCGCCTTCGTCAAGGGGCGCGCCGACGACCTGGATTCCGCGCCCGCGCAGCCGGTTCAATGCGCCTTGATAGGTGAACTCCTCGGCGACCACGATGTCGCCCGGCTTAAGCAGGACGTCGTTGATGAGTTCCAGCGCCTGACCCGACCCGGACGTCACCAGCACGTCGTCGGAAGTGACCGAAAGACCCCGGTAGCGCACCAGTCTGTCGGCCAGGAAGGCGCGCAACTCGCGGTCGCCCAGCGGCCCGCTGTCCTGGCCGTAGGTGGCCAGCGTCTGTCCTCGGCGCCGTAACACGCGCTCCGCCGCCGCGATCAGCCCGTCGATGGGAATAGCGTCGGGGTCGTTGTGGCCGCCGACGAAATTGTACTTCGGGAAACCGTCCCACTTCGCCGCCGCCGCCGGCAGGCCGTCCACAAAAAGCTTTTCGAAATCGAACGTTTCGGCCATCGCGCCTATCCCCCCAATGAAGCCCTGGTCGCCGGGTCGAGCCTGACTCAAAATCGCGCGACGTGCAATTCGCTTGTGTCGGGCGGCACCGCCCGCCGAAGGCACCGGTCAGGAGCGCCTGTCGGAGACCGTCAGGCGTGCCCTATAACCGCTTTGGCGCCAGGCGAAATAGATGGCCAGGGGGTGGGCCAGGATCAACAGCGTGATACCCCATTCGAACGCATCCTCGTAGCGGCGGTAATCCTCGTAAAACGCCCAGGACAAGAGGCTCATCGCCCCGAGAACGGTAACAGCGCCCGAGATCGCCACGAGGATCGGCGTCGACTTCGAAGCGCCCCGCGTTCTCGCCACCGACACGACCTGGATGGTCATCAGGAGTTGGGCCAGGTACGTGAGGATATAGAACACGATCATGCCGACGCGGCGCTGCAAACGATAGAGCTCGCCGACCTCGCCCAGGACGATGGCATAGACGAAAAGACCCAGACCCGCCGTCATGCCCAGCCACATCATGGTGCGATTGACGCCGGTCATGGGCGTTGCCAGGGTCTTGAGCCACTCCGAGCCGAGCTTCCAATAGATCATCATGAGGACCGCGGTGGGAATGATCGCGGCCCGGAAAACGAAACTCTCGGGCGCATGGCGCCCGGTGGCGCTGATCGATACGCAGTCCGGAAAATAGGGAAAGCACCACGAGACGTGGCCCAGATTGGCGGCCATGAGATAGCAGACGTGGACGGCGACGGTGGGCAGCAGGGCCGTCACCAAGGGTACGAAGTTCAGTCGCATCGGGGTCCTTTCCTTGGACAGCTCCATCAGGCTTGCCCGGCGCCGCCGAAGTCCTCCCTTCAATGGCATTTTCACGGCGTAGGCAAGAAAAAAGGGCCGCCGAGGCGACCCTTTCTGTCCGTTCACGCGTGATGTCTCAATTGGCGAACTCAACCTCTTTTTCCTGCAGGAATGTCTGCAATTCACCGCTCTCGTACATTTCGCGCACGATGTCGCAGCCGCCGACGAACTCTCCCTTGACGTAGAGCTGGGGGATGGTCGGCCAGTCGGCGAACGCCTTGATGCCTTCGCGCAGCGCCGGTTCGGTGAGCACGTCGACGCCCTTGAATTTGACCCCCATCTGGGTCAAGGCGTGCACCACGGCGGCCGAGAACCCGCATTGGGGAAACATCGGCGTACCCTTCATAAACAGCACCACGGAATTGTCTTCGATTTCCTGCTTGATCTGATCGAATGCTGGATTGTCGGTCATGTTCGTTGCCTCATGTGATCTGGAATTCAGGTGTTTTCCGGCATGGCGGTCTGCAAGGCCAGGGCGTGCAACTGGTTCCCCATGCGGCCCTTGAGGGCCTGATAGACCATCTGGTGCTGTTGCACGCGGGTCTTGCCGGCAAAGGCCGTCGAAACCACCTTGGCGGCATAGTGATCGCCGTCGCCGCGCAGGTCGTCGATGGTGACCTTGGCGTCGGGGATGGAGTCCCTGATCAGATCCTCGAGTTCGCTTGCCGTCATCGCCACGTCTTGGTCCTCTCGGTCAGGGCGCCGACATATAGTCGGGCAGCCAGCCTTCGTGAATGGCCTTGAGCTCAGATATCGATATGGCGTCGGCACCGCCGACAGTCAATATCTTGCCGCCGGTAACGCCGATACGCGCCGCCGGCACCCCGGCTTCCGCCGCATCGGCTAGCACCGCCTCGGCGTCGTTGACGGCCAGCACGTAGCGCGCCTGATCCTCGCCGAACAGCCAGGCATGGGGCGGCGGGGCATCGGCGGGAACTTGGATGTCGGCGCCGATCCCTCCGGCCATCGCCATTTCGGCGACGGCAACCAAGACGCCGCCGTCCGAAACGTCGTGACAGGCGCTGATCCGTCCCGCCTCGATAAGGCGGCGCACCGCATCGCCGTTGCGCCGCTCCGCTTCCAGATCGACCGGCGGCGGCGCGCCGTCCGTGCGTCCCTCGATCTCGCGCAGGTAAAGCGACGACCCAAGGTGGCCCCGCGTCTCGCCAATCAATACCAAGGCCTCGCCGACGGCCTTGAAGGCGATGGTGACGGCGCCGGCCACGTCGTCCAACAGACCGACGCCGCCGATGGTCGGGGTCGGCGGGATGGCCTGGCCGTTGGTCTCGTTATGAAGCGACACGTTGCCCGAGACGACGGGGAAGTCGAGGGCGGCACAGGCCTCGCCCATGCCTTGGATGCAACCGACGAACTGGCCCATGATCTCGGGCCGCTCGGGATTGCCGAAATTGAGACAATCGGTGACGGCCAGCGGCCGGGCGCCCACCGCCGTAAGATTGCGCCATGCCTCGGCCACCGCCTGACGGCCGCCCTCCAGGGGGTCGGCGGCGCAGTAGCGCGGCGTGCAGTCGGAAGTGACGGCAAGCGCCTTGGACGAGCCGTGTACCCGCACCACCGCGGCGTCGCCACCGGGGCGGCCGACGGTGTCAGCCATGACCATGTGGTCGTATTGTTCCCACACCCAACGCTTGGCCGCCAGGTCCGGGCATCCGACAAGGCGGCCGAGCGCCGCGGCCGGATCGTTGGGCGCCGGCACCTCATCGGCGGTTACCACGGGCCGCGCCGGAGCCGGTGTCCACGAACGGTCCAGTTCGGGCGAGGACTGGGCCAGGGGATCGATGGGCAGATCGCCGACCACCTGACCGCTCATGGAGAGCACCATGCGTTTGGTGTCGGTGGTGTGTCCGATGACGGCGAAGTCGAGCTCCCACTTTTCGAATATGGCACGCGCCACCGCTTCGCGGCCCGGCTTGAGCACCATCAGCATGCGTTCCTGGCTCTCCGACAGCATGAGCTCATAGGCCGTCATGCCTTCTTCGCGCGCCGGAACCTTGTCGAGGTCGATTTCCAGGCCCAGACCGCCCTTCGACGCCATCTCGAACGACGAACACGTCAGCCCCGCCGCCCCCATGTCCTGAATGGCGATGATGGCGTCGGTCGCCATAAGCTCCAGGCAGGCTTCGAGGAGCAGTTTTTCGGTAAACGGGTCGCCGACCTGGACGGTGGGCCGTTTTTCCTCGGCGTCCTCGCTGAACTCGGCCGAGGCCATGGTGGCGCCGTGGATGCCGTCGCGCCCCGTCTTGGACCCCAAATAGACGATCGGATTGCCGACGCCGGACGCGGCGGAATAGAAGATGCGGTCCTTCGCCGCCACCCCGACGGTCATGGCGTTGACCAAGATATTGCCGTTGTAGCCGGCGTCGAAGGTGCACTCGCCGCCCACCGTCGGCACGCCGATGCAGTTGCCGTAGCCGCCGATGCCGGCCACCACGCCGGCCACCAGGTGGCGGGTCTTGGCATGGTCGGGGCTGCCGAAGCGCAGCGCATTGAGGTTCGCCACCGGCCTGGCGCCCATGGTGAAAACGTCGCGCAGGATGCCGCCGACCCCGGTCGCCGCGCCCTGGTAGGGCTCGATAAAGGACGGGTGGTTGTGGCTCTCCATCTTGAACACCACCGCCTCGCCGTCGCCGATGTCGATGATGCCGGCGTTCTCGCCCGGCCCGCAGATGACCCAGGGCGCCTCGGTGGGCAGGGTCCTAAGCCACTTCTTCGACGACTTGTAGGAGCAATGCTCGCTCCACATCACCGAAAAAACGCCAAGTTCGGTGAGGTTGGGCTCGCGGTTGAGAATGCGCAGGATGTTGGCGTATTCCTCGTCATCGAGGCCGTGGCCGGCGATGACCTCGGGCGTGATGTCGCTCATGCCGCCAAGGCCTCGATCAGGCCGTCGAACATTGGCCGGCCGTCGGTGCCGCCGAGGAGCGGATCGGCGAGCCGTTCGGGGTGGGGCATCATGCCGAGCACGTTGCGCTCCTTACTGAAGATGCCGGCGATGTCGTCGAGGCTGCCGTTGGGGTTGGCCGCCACGTCGGACTTTCCGGCCCCGTCGCAATAGCGAAAGGCGACCCGGTCCTGGTCGGCCAGGCGTTTGAGGGTTTCGTCGTCGGTGAAGTAATTGCCGTCCATGTGGGCCACCGGAAGGCGGATTACCTGGCCCGGCCGGTACCGGCGCGTGAAGATCGATGCAGTGCTTTCAACCCTTAAGCACACGTCGCGGCAGACGAACCTGAGGGCCGCGTTGCGCATCATGACGCCGGGCAGGAGGCCGGTCTCGGTCAGGATCTGAAAGCCGTTGCAAATGCCCAGCACCGGCACGCCCTGCTTGGCCCTCTCCACGACGGCGCGCATGACCGGCGAATGGGCCGCCATGGCGCCCGAGCGCAGGTAATCGCCATAGGAAAAACCGCCGGGAACGACGATCAGGTCAACCGCCGGCAAGTCGCTGTCGCCGTGCCACGCCATGCACGGCGGTGCGCCCATGCTCTGGGCCAGCGCCACCTGGACGTCGCGGTCGCAGTTGGAGCCCGGAAAAACGATGACGGCGGCTTGCATGGGCATCCTAGGTCCCCTGACCCGCGACATTTCCGAAAACGGGGTGCTCAATGGTGACGGCCGGTGGTTTCATTTATTCGACGACATCAATAGCGTAATTTTCGATCACCGTGTTGGCGAGGAGCGTCTGGCACATGGCTTCGACGTCGGCGCGTGCCTGGGCCGGGTCGGTGCCTTCGAGGTCGATCTCCAAATACTTGCCCTGACGGACCCCCTTGACGCCCTGGAAACCCAACGCGCCCAGGGCGTGCTGCACCGCCTTGCCCTGGGGATCCAGCACCGCGGTTTTGAGTGTGACGTGGACCTTTGCCTTCATGGGAACCCTTCCATCCGGCGCCGATTGAGGTTGGCTGGCGTATAACTACACCAGGCCCGGAGGAGAGGCAGCATTTTTTTCCCCCGCCTCGCGCTTTGGCCTTTACAGAGGTGGCGGAATTGGAGGATTCTTGTCACACGGTCAAACGCCGCGCGCCACCTCCACCGCCTGCCAAAGTGAGTTTCCCGTGAAAGAGCCGATCTACAGGGGTTCCGTCAAAGACGTGTATCGCATCGACGAAACCCGGCTGGAGTTCGCGTTTTCGGATCGCATCTCCATCTTCGACGTGGTCATGCCCGATGACATCCCGGGCAAGGGCGAGGCCCTTTGCGACATGGCCTGTCATTGGTTCAAGGTCGTCGATGAATTGGGCATCGATCATCATTTCATCGAACGCTCCGGTCCCAGGTCCATGGTGGTCAAGCCGGTCACCATCATCCGCGACGCATCGAAAATCATCGACGGCCGCACCAACCATTTGATTCCGCTTGAATTCATCGTGCGCCACTACGTCGCCGGCATGCTCTTCGACCGCATGGAGAGCGGCAAGATTCCACCGGCGCGTCTTGGCTTCGGGCCGGGTGAGGTGGTGCCTTACGGCACCAAGCTGCCCAAACCTTTCTTCGAGATGAGCACCAAGCTGGAACCCGTCGACCGTTTCGTCACCCACGACGAAGCCCTTACGATTTCCAAGCTCGGCGGCGACGGCATTCAGCGCATCCAAGACATCTGTCTGAACATCGACACCACCATGGAACGATTGCTGGAACCGACCGACCTCATCCACGTCGACGGCAAGAAGGAGTTCGGCTACGACACCGAGGGCACCTTGATGCTGGTCGATGTCTTCGGCACCGCCGACGAGGACCGCTATTGGGAACGCCGGGCCTATGCGCAATCAGGGGAATGCATCGAACTGAGCAAGGAAAAGGTGCGCCAGCATTACCGCGCCATCGGCTACAAGGACGCCCTTTACGCAGCCCGCGACAAGGGAACCGAAGAGCCCCCCATGCCGCCGCTGCCCAAGGAATTGCTTGACGGGACGGCCCAGGTCTATCGCTCGATCGCCGATCAGATGTGTTCGGTCAGCCTTTAACAGCCGGCACCAGCCCGCACCCCCGCCCGCTTACCCCAAGCCTACCGGGATCGGATTTCCAAGCACCCTTGGTTCGGTTCGCAAGTCAATGTCCGTGAATGATTCACTGAGATCGCGATTTTGATTCTCTGGCTTCGCTACGCTCGCCGCCGCCGAAATTTTTTAACAGCCTCAGCCAAATCCGGGCATTCAACGCTCCCCTCGCAAAGGTTTCTCAGCCTATCTTTCCACTCCAATCCGCCGCGGGGCTCATCCGGTCAATGTCTTCCAGTTATCCCCGGCCTCATGAGCCAGGAGTTCCCCAGCCTCCAGGTCGAACCACCAGCCATGCAGCTCCAACCGCCCGTTCTCGACCCGTCTTTTCACCCACGGGAAGCCTAAAAGGTTGGCCATGGAGAGTTTCACCGCCTCCCGCTCCACGTGGCGAAGATGGGCCTCGCCCTCCGAGCAATCATCACGTGCCTGTTCGACGATCCTCATCCAGTCGTCGACGAACTCCCGGTTCTCGGTATCCTCACGGCCCTCGCAGAGGCAACGGATGCCGCCGCAATGGGAATGGCCCATCACGATGATGTGCCCTACCTTGAGTTCGCGCACCGCAAATTCAATGGCCGCGCTGGTTCCGTGGTGACGACCGTCCGGTTCATACGGGGGCACCAGATTGGCCACGTTGCGGACGATGAACAACTCGCCAGGCTCGGCCTTGGCGACAACGGACGGGTCCACCCGGCTATCGGAGCAGGCGATAACCATGACGTCGGGTCTCTGCCCCTTCTCGACCAGGGACCGGAAAAAATCGGGCTGTTCCTCGTAATAGGTTTTACGGAAGGACTTGAAGCCCGCTATGAGTCGGTCAATCGTCATGGCCGGGCCAAAATAACCCAACCGGCATGGCAACCAAAAGGAAGATTATCGGTTTCCCATAGCCGCCTGGCGGGCTTTGAACTTGAATCACTCGCCTCGGAAAACGGGACGGCCCAGGTCTACCGCTCGATCGCCGATCAGATTTGTTCGCTCACTCTCTGACAGCCGGCACCGAAACCGAGGAAAAAGCCTCAATCTCTCACTGCATGACCGCGGGACCCTTCATGTCCCTGGGGCCGCCTTCGGGCAGGATGCCGAGGCGCCGCGCCACTTCCTGATAGGCTTCCTCGACCTTGCCCAGGTCGCGGCGAAATCGGTCCTTGTCCATCTTTTCGTTGGTCTTGATGTCCCACAGGCGGCAACTGTCGGGGCTGATCTCGTCGGCCAGGACGATGCGCATCTGGTCGTCCTCCCACAGCCGTCCGAACTCGAGGCGGAAATCGACCAGACGGATGCCGATGCCTAGGAAAAGGCCGCTGAGGAAGTCGTTGACGCGCAAGGCCAGCGACATGATTTCGTCCAGTTCCTGCGGCGTCGCCCAGCCGAAGGCGGTGATGTGTTCCTCGCTGACCAGTGGATCGTCAAGCTCGTGGGACTTGTAACAGTACTCGACGATGGAGCGCGGCAGCGGCGTACCCTCGGCAACGCCGAAGCGCTTGGCCAGGGAACCCGCCGAGATGTTGCGCACCACCACCTCGACGGGGATGATCTCGACCTCGCGCACCAGTTGCTCGCGCATGTTGAGCCGGCGCATGAAATGGGTCGGAACGCCGACGTCGCCGAGCCGGGTCATGAGGTATTCGGAGATCCGGTTATTGAGCACGCCCTTGCCCGTGATGACGCCCGTCTTCTTGTTCTTGAACGCGCTGGCGTCGTCCTTGAAGTATTGGACCAGCGTGCCGGGCTCGGGTCCCTCGAAAAGGACCTTGGCCTTGCCTTCGAATATCTGTCTGCGTCTGGCCATGATGACTGCCCGCCAATGGAGGGGATAAGGACGGCGGCGCTCTTGGAACCGTTCCATTGATATAGCAGGTACGTGGGGACAAAACAACGCCGCCCCGGGCCCGGGCTCACGCGATCACCGCCTCGTAGGGCACCTCGCCCGGCCGGCCGTCGGCGAACAACCAACGCGGCGCCTCGCCCTCCGACACCGCCCGGGGAAGGGCGATCAACGACGACGAAACGGTGCCGAAACCGCCATCGGTAACCACGCTCATCGCGCCCTCCGGGCCAACCTCGGCGTCGTGAAGGCGGCTCGCCAACAGGGTCTGCCAGGTGCGCCAATCGCCGTTGCCGGGATCTGGGGGCTGGGCGGTCGAGAATCGCGGCAGGTAGAGCCGCGTGCGCCGCGAGCGCTTGTCGTTGAGGTCATGGGCCGTGATCATGGAAAGTCCGACCGGCAGTTCCATGACCTCGACCGCCGACTCCAGCCCTTGCCCGGCGCCGGCGGAGCGCAACCAATAAGCGTCGCGGCGGTCGGCGATCACCGCGTTGAACGACCGATAGCTGGCGCCCTCGATCGCCGAGAGCGCCTCGGCGGCGGCCGATGCCTCGGCGTGATCCAGGGCCTCCAGGGGCAATTCGCCACGGCTGCGGTAGCCAGGCTTCGGTCCAAGGGAATCATGGCGGTTGAGCACGCCGGCGACAACGCCATGGTCGTTGAGGCCGAACCAGGTGCCGCCGGCCAGACGGTCCAGGCCACCCACCACCTCGGGCCGATCCGGCCAGTGGCGCGCCGGCGGCGCCGATGGCCTTCCCGCCATCTCATCGCGGTTGGCGGCCACGATAAGCGGCCAGTCATGGCCGGGGCGGCGCAGGACGACGACGGTACACATGATCCCCTTCACATAAGCCGATTCGCAAACCGCCGCCAGGGGCGCAATATGCGGGCGGCCCGCCATTGCACGCATCGGCGGCGGCCAGTACTGTTTAGGGGCACCCGACCCAAGGGACTTTCGCCATGGAAGACAACCTGCGCAAACGCGAAAAGAGCCACGAAGCCAAGTATAAGCTCGACGAGGAGCTGAATTTCAAGGCCTTGGCGCGGCGCAACAAGCTGATCGGCCTGTGGGCGGCGGAACGCCTGGGAATGGATGACGCGAAAGCCGCCGCCTACGCCAAGGAGGTGGTCGGGGCGGGATTTGGCGATAGCGAAGGCCAGAGCCTCGTCGACAGGATCGAAAAGGACTTCCGGGACCACGGTCTGGACATCGGCGAGGACACGATCCGGGGCGAGATGACGCGTCTCCTTGCCGTCGCCCGCGACCAGGTGGCGAAGGAGTATCCCGAGCCCCTGGGCCCCGACCACGCCAAGGTCGGCGACTGGCCCATCTGAGGGGCGGCTTCCCGAAAAGCCCCGAGTGGCCGACAGCCTCAACCGTCCTTCATTTCCGCGTAGGTCCTCCGCAGGGGGCCGTCCTCGTCTACGTCGAGGATTTGGTCGAGCGCCGGGAGGAAACCCATTTCCTCCTTTTGGATGTGGAAGATTTCGCGCTCGACGACCTCGCCTCCGGTCTCGCGGAACTCGGCCCAGGTTGCCACGGAAAATCCTTCGGCCTTCGCCTGAACGATGATTGCGACCAGCCGTTTGGCCAGGGGACGAATGATCTCGTGCTCCTGGCGCAGCATCTCGGCGATCCGGGGATCGGCGCGTTCGGCAAACCGCGGGAATAGGTGGGTCTCCTCGAAGGCGTAATGGTGGGTGACGTCGTCACCGAGCGCAGCGACCACCTCGTCGAGCAGGCCAGCGACGCCGGCCTCGATCGAATTCGGCGGGTCCTGGGGGCCGTTCGCGGCCAACAGGTTTTCGAGGCGTTCGAGCACGGAAAGCATGGCGACGTGCTCCTCGTGCAGGCTGCGGAGAATCCCAAGTCTCGGGGTGAACATGCTCAGGGCCTTTCGTTTTCGTTTGTGACGGGGGGGCGGCCGTGGATCAGCCACCAGATGCGCAGCCCGAAGCTGGCGTAGATCAAGGCGCCGAGGAGTCCGGCAATTCCCCCAAGGCGAACCGGCAGGGCCGCTTCCAAACCGATACCCGCCCCGACCAGGGCGAGGGCCAGGGCGTGGAGCACGGCATGGACGTACAGCATGCCTTTGGGCGCCAGCTCGCTCGGTCGCGGTGGCTTGACGCCGGCGCGGGACGCATTCATCGATCCGAGGAACGGCATAATACGCTGCAAGACACCGAGAAGGAACGTCAGCAGCCAGCCGAAAAACACCAGAAAGACGAAAAGGTGTAGACCCTGCTTCTCGAAGAATCCGATCGCCACGGCCAGGCCGACGATCAGGCTGGTGACGAGGAATCCCCAGCTAGCGCGCATGAGAAGTGCCGATACGCCCAGGTTCTTGCGCATGCCGGTCGCCAAACAACGTGCCATGCCGCGCAGATGCAGGGCGACGCCCAAAAACCCGCAAAGCGCGCCACCAGCCGCCACGACAGAAAGCCCTTGGTAGACCCCGGCCACGCCGACCATCAAGCCGAGGGTGCAGAGTGCGAAGACGGCCCGGCTTTCGCCCGTCGGCACCCCTTCGGCAAGCGCAAAGAGCGGCACCAGGACGTGGCTGAACCCGAGCGCCAACAGCCCCATGAAGCCGAAACCGCCGACGATCAGGTGAAGGGCGGCGGTGTGCGATCGTTCGACCAGGAAACCATGTTCGCCGTCCATGATCAAAGCGAGCCCGAGCGCGACGGCGACCACGAGGGCGGCGAGCGCGGTCAGGCCGAAACGGCTCAGGGACTCGAAGGCGCGCGCCCGCCACAGAACCTCGGCGACGAGCACGGCGAACAGGCCGAGCCCCAGGGCCACGCCAAATCCACCCAGGACCATGGCCGGGTGGTCGCCCAGCGCCATGCCCCAGATCAAGACGCCGGTGCCGGGAATGAAGAACCAGGACGCGGCCCGGGCAGCATTCGTGCTACGCAACGGCGTTCCCGTTGCCACCGGCAGCATTTGAAAGGCAGCCCCCATGGCCGCCGCCGCCAGCACACCCAGCGTCAAGCTGTGCAGCGCCGCCAGCGCCGGCCCGTAG
This sequence comes from Rhodospirillales bacterium, assembly GCA_030746775.1. Lineage (GTDB taxonomy): Bacteria > Pseudomonadota > Alphaproteobacteria > Rhodospirillales > JASLLZ01 > JASLLZ01. The sequence goes on from JASLLZ010000005.1 coordinate 47,500, forward strand.
CCGCCGGCGAAATAGGCCACACTGACGGGAAACGCCGCGATCAGAGCCCACAGCAGGATGTGAAACATCAGCGCGGCGGCGAAGTAGCGATACGGTATGGTCGGGTCCAAAAGCCGCGTCTGGGCCCCCATGAGGATGGCGCCGGGAAAGCTCATTGGTCGGGTTTCGCCGGTTGGCGCCTGAGGGTCAGGCAGAGGCCGCCATCCTCGGCAGGTTCCTTGGTCCAAGACCAGCCCCGCTCCGCGAGCTCAGGGTACAGGGGCACGGGATCGCGGCCGATGAGAACGCGAACCGTGTTGCCGGTATCAGCGCGCTCGATCAACTCGACGATGGCGACGAGCGGCTTGGGTGGTGTCTCGATGCCGCGCAGATCGAGACACAAGGTCCCAGCCTCCCAAATAACCGGGATATCGCCGGCGACGGGCATGCGTTTCACTGTTTCGGACACGGTTTCGTTTTCCAATTGCGGGGCGGACCTCGCAAATGTGGGCCCGAGCCATAATGGCGGCCGCATGGTCGCGGACGCCTTGATGGTGGTCAACCGGCCCGACCGGCCAATCATCGAAACAAGGACAGGTCCCTAGGCGCCGCCGAAGACGCGCTTGAAGATCGTATCGACGTGCTTGGTGTGATAGCCGAGTTCGAAAAGCTCGGCCAGCGCCGCTTCGTCCAGGTGCCCGGCGACCGCCGCGTCGCCTTGCAGGTTTTCGAGGAAGGTACCGCGTCCTTCCCACACCGCCATGGCATTATTTTGCACCGCTTCGTAGGCCGCCTCGCGGCTCATGCCGGCCTGGGTCAGGGCCAACAGGACGCGCTGCGAAAAGACCAGCCCGCCCAGTTGCTCGAGGTTGGCGCGCATGGCGTCGGGGTGTACGACAAGCCTGTCGACGACGCCGGCCAGGCGGGCCAGGGCAAAATCCAGCGCGATGGTGGCGTCGGGTGCGATGACCCGTTCGACCGATGAGTGCGAAATGTCGCGTTCGTGCCACAGGGCCACGTTGTCAAGCGCCGGCGCGACGGCCGCGCGCACGACCCGCGCCAAGCCGGTGAGGTTCTCGGTCAATACCGGATTGCGCTTGTGGGGCATGGCCGACGAGCCCTTCTGGCCGGGCGCGAAATATTCCTCCGCCTCGCGCACCTCGGTGCGCTGCAGATGCCTGATCTCGGTCGCCAGGCGCTCCACCGAGGCAGCGACGACGCCAAGGGTGGCGAAGAACATGGCGTGGCGGTCGCGGGGCACGATCTGGGTCGAAATCGGCTCGACCTCCAGCCCCATGTGGCGCGCCACGTGGGCTTCGACGCGGGGGTCGATATTGGCGAATGTGCCGACGGCGCCGGAAATGGCGCAGGTGGCGATTTCGTGTCGGGCCTGGATGAGACGTTGGCGGGCGCGCTGGAACTCGGCGTGAAAGCCGGCCAGCTTGAGTCCAAAGGTGGTGGGCTCGGCGTGGATTCCGTGACTGCGCCCGACGCAGAGCGTCGTCTTGTGTTCGACGGCACGCTTCCTCAGCGCCGTCAAGAGGCCGTCCACGTCTGCGATCAGGATGTCCGCCGCCTGGGTAAGCTGAACACCGAGACAGGTATCCAGCACGTCCGACGACGTCATGCCCTGGTGAACGAAACGGGCCTCTTCCCCGACGTGCTCGGCGAGGTTGGTAAGGAAGGCGATGACGTCGTGGTGGGTCTCTCTTTCGATCTCGTCGATGCGGGCGGCGTCGAAGGCGCCGCGCCGGCGCACCGCCTCCGCCGCCGCCTTGGGAATAACCCCCAGTTCGGCCAGGGCGTCGCAGGCGTGGCATTCGATCTCCAACCAGATGCGATAGCGGTTCTCGGGTTCCCAGATGGCGGCCATTGGTTCTCGACTGTAGCGTGGGATCACTGTTCATCTCCGTTGCGACGGGAGCCGGGGCACGACCGACGGCCCATTCTAGGAAATCGGCCCCGGAAAGGCACGTCGAAACCCGATCCTGTATCGCCGCCGTCGTCTCCGTGGTACCATTTCTTGGAATTGAGAGGTCCGAACCTTGGATCGAAACACACTCAAGCCGATCCCCTTCGTCGAGGACACAGGTGCCAGCCGGCTGGCTTTGATCGAGGAGTTTCCGGAACACCTGGCCGGGATCATGGATCAGGCCAGACGCCATTATGGCGGTCTGGCGCTGCGCCTTGGCGATGGTCTGTCGCGGCGCTGGCTGGCGCGCTCGCGAAACCCCTACCGCGATGAGATCGCCGATATAGCCGGGCGGGTCGGACGGCCGGGCATGGTGCTCCTCAATCTTTCCTACGAGTGGACCTGCACCAGCGGCGTGGCGGGCGCCCGTCACGGTGATGGCAGCCGTCTGCTGCGCACCCTGGATTGGCGACTCGACGGACTGGGGCGGTCCGTCGTTGTGGCCGCGCGGCAGGGACCGGCGGGCCCCTTCCACGACGTCACCTGGCCGGGCTTCGTCGGCGTCGCGACGGCGATGGCTCCGGGGCGCTTCAGCGCGGCGATCAACCAACCGCCGATGCGCGTCTTCTCGCCCTCGTTTCACCTCGATTGGGTGCTCAACCGGGCCCGGGTATGGCGCCGTCCAGGACTGCCGCCAACACACTTGCTGAGGCGCGTCTTCGATGACTGCCCCACTTTTGGCGAGGCCAAGGCGGCATTGACCGAGACCCCCCTTTGCCTACCCGCCTTCTTCATCCTGAGCGGCATCGAGGCGGACCAGGGCTGCGTCATCGAACGCCTGGAAGATCAGGCACATGTGCACGAGGCGCCGGCCAGCATCGCCAACCAATGGCTCGACTTTTCGGTGCGCGGGCGCGGACGCGGTGGCGACAACCAGGCCAGGCGCGACGCCATGGCCGACCTGGGCGGGCAAGCCGACGACGATTTTTCGTGGGTCGCACCCCCCATCCTGAACCCAACGACCCGCATCTCGGTGATCGCCAACGCCCGGGAAGAATCCCTGGTCGTTCAGGGCTGGGAGGCCGGCGCGCCGGCGACCCAGGTATTCACCCTGTGACGCGATACGGTTTGCGGTCGGGGCGACGGCCGGCATGACCGAAATGGCCTTTGTCCCCCCCTTGGGCCAGTGGATAGAATCCAACATGGGTAAGCCGCCCGGCGGGTCCCGAATCGCGTCTTCTCGGTGCGTCGGAAACTTTTGACGATGCGATGGCATCGCCGGCGAATTCCCTCCTGCCGAGAAGACGGGATTCGGGTTCGTATGGCTACCCTATGTTAGATTTTATCCACTAAGATGGCGGTTTGCCCGCGCAACCTTGGCAGTGACCCGTCGGGCTGGGAGCCTGAAGGCACGGATGGCGGATTTGGATCACGTTCTGGCGCGCATCATCAGGAGCCGTGATGCCGGCGCCATCGCCACAGTGCGCCAACACCTGCCGGCCCAGTTCGCGGACGATCTGGTCGACCTGTTCGAAAACCGCGCCGACGATCCCAACCGCTGGATGGCGCTGGCATCGGGTCTGGGCGAAGCCTCTCTCCTCGCCGCCTCGGCGGCGGCGTTCCGGCGTATCCTGCCCCTCCTCAGCCTGGCCAGGGAGCGGGCCAAGGTTTACCTGGAGTGGGCGCGCCAACAAGAGAACCTGGGCCGGACCCGAGAGGCTGGCATCCACTATGCGACGGCGGCGCGCCTCGACCCCACCAGCGACGAGGCGCAACGCAAGGCGGCGGCGCTGTCTTCGCCCTTGCCGCCGCTGATCGAGGGTGATTGGCGGGTCTTCGGGACCTTGACCGACGCCCCGGCGTTTCAACGTCTCGCGCCGCTATCGCTTTTTCCCGCCATCGCCGGCGACATTTGCCGTTCGGCCCTGGCCAAGCGCTATTTCCTTGAACGGAAAAACCAGGTCCTGGGCACGACGGTGGATTGTTCGTTCGTCGCCGCCAAGGGATCGCGGCCGGTGCTTTTGGTCGAATGCGACATATTCGGCGACGCCCGCCTGGCATGTCACGAGGTGCCGATCGTTCTGGCGGCGGTCGCCGACGCCGATGAAGACGATGTGATCGCGGCAACCGAACTGGCGTTGCGCCATCTTGTCGAGATCGCCCGTCACGTCGATGCGCGGATCATCTCTCTCGAAGAGCCCGACATTCCCATTCTGACGCCGGTTTCCGTCTTCACCGCCACCCGCCCGGCCAATTTTAACCGTGTCGAACGCGCCGCCGTCGATCTTGCCCAAGACCCGGCCTCCATCTGGGCGGAGGTACGCAAGGGCCATCGCCATGCCGTCAACCGGGGACGGGCCGATTTCGATATTCACCCGTGGCAGGCGGGAGACGACCGTCCGATAGAGACCTTCCTTGCCCTGCATGAAGGAACCGATCGTGCCCCGGCGTTTCAATCGGCGGCGGAAATCAGGGATTTCCTGGAAGGCGGCGACGGGGATCTGATCGCGGCCTCGATGAAGGGCGAGCCGCTGGCCGCGGTGCTTGTCGCCTACGAAGGCGACACGGCCTACTACATGGCCAGTGTCTCCGTCGACCGTGGCGGCGTTCCGGCCTCCCACTGGCCGCTCTACCGCGCCATCCTCGGGGCCCGGGACAAGGGAAAGCGGAGCTTCGATCTGGGGTATCTGCACGGGGACGAGGGCATGGATGAAAAGTTACGCGGCATCGCCCGCTTCAAGGGCGGCTTTACCCGTGATCGGCGCCGCTACCTGTGGTGGAGCGTGTTCAACCACGGCGCCGCCACATGATAACGGACGTTCCCGATGACTGACCGCGAAGCCTTCGTCGACGCGGCGGTGCGGTCCTTGAGGGAACTTTCCGCCGAGCCGGCCAACGCCGAGAAACACGTCAGGGTGCTCCAAAGCATGGCGCCGTTTCCCCGCCAAGCACAATCGAGCCTGCTTGATCGCTGGACCGAATGCTTTGCTTGCGGCCGGTCGCGTGCTTCGGCCGTCGACCATCTGGCGCAAGGACTTGGCAGCCATGCGCAACGGGTCGCTATCCTCAGATTGGCCGCCCGCCGGATGGTCGAGGCCAGCTGGATCGAAGAAGCGGTGCGTGCCTTCCATCACAGCTGCGAACCCCTGGGACCGGCGGCTTTCGACCCTTTCCCCCTGCGCGACAAGTTCGCCGCCCTGTCCGACGACTACGACGAAAACTTTTGGTCCGGCGAAACGGCGCGACAGTTCCATGGTTTCCTTGAAGACTCGATTTCGTTTTCGCCGGACTGGGCGGCCCTCGACGCGGGCTGCGGCACCGGCCTGGTCGGAGAGTGGCTGGCACCGCGCGTCGCACGCCTTGACGGCATCGACCTCTCGGCGGACATGCTGGCGCGGGCCCGAACCAAGGAGATCTACGATTCCCTGTCCGAGGGCGACATCACAGGTGAGCTGGAGGATCCGGGCCGCCGGGGCTCCTATCATCTCGTGGTCTGTAACTGGTGTCTCTTTTACATCCCCGACCTGAGCGGCTTCTTCCGCGCCGCGGCGGGTGCGTTGATGCCCGGCGGACGCCTGGCGCTGAGCGTCTATCCCTGTCTTGACGACGCCGACGTCATGCGCAAGGAGGCCGAGACCGAATTTACCCACAGCCGGCGCTATCTCCGCGCCAAGGCCCATGAAAACGCCTTGACGGAAGAGCAGATGGAAATCCGCCTTTCGTGCGCCCATCCCGGATTTTATGCGGTGTTCGCCAATCGGGCGTCGTGAACGGAACCGATCCCGTCAGCCGCCACCAATGACGGCGTGCAGGGGCTTGGTGTCCTCGAATCTCTGTTTCTGCTCCGCCGTCGCCTCGGTCTGGTATTTTTCCTTCCACGTCGCGTAAGGCATGCCGTAGACGGCCTCGCGCGCCGCCTCATAGGACATCTCCTCACCCCGCTCGGCGGCCGCCGCCCGAAACCACTTGGCAAGGCAGTTGCGGCAGAATCCGGCCAGGTTCATCAAGTCGATGTTTTGGGCGTCGGTGCGCCGGCGCAGGTGTTCGATCAGGCCGCGAAAAGCGGCCGCCTCGACCTCGGTCCGGGTGTTGTCGTCCATGGCACTCCCATGTTTCTTTTCCCGGTCATGGACATGGGAAGGACAGGCCGGACTTCAAGGGCTCTGCCGGCGGGCGATGATCCCACCGGTGTGGCGATGGGCCAGCGAGCGGGATGCGCTATGCGTCGACCCCATCCTTCTGATGCTGTTGCACGTACTCACGCAGTGCCCGGTTGATCTCGGTCTGGTATCTCCGGCCGTCTTGGGCGCTTTTTTTAAACCATGTCACCACGTCAACATCCAGCCGCAAGGTGATCTGCTGCTTCACCGGCCGATAGAACAGGCCCTGTTCGGCGTCCGACCAACTCAGAACCTCGGGGATATCGCTGGTATCGATCTGCCTGTCAGGCAGAGCCGCAAGCGCTTTGAGTTCTTCATTTTGTTTTTTCGTCAGCACCTTAGAAGACCGTTTCTTCATAGGCTTTCCTTTCATGCGTCGTCGCTTTACGAGCGCTGACGATGCGCCCGATTTCCTCGCCCGTTTCCGGCGCTGGTTCGGGCCAAGTATGAACCACGATCACGACCACGATGCCGACCGTGCCGATCGTTTGCCATCGCCGTTCATGTGGATACGGGTCCAGGCGCGATGCGGCGAGTGGATCGTCGAACACGAACTGTGCCGTCTCGAAGCTGAGGCCATGCTTCCGCCGGTTGATCCGCTCCTTATTCGCGTCCCATATCCAACGCAATAAACTGTCCTTTTGTAACTACGCAATTGTAGTTACAAACGTAGGCTCTGTCAACTCCCTGTCACTGTCCAACGGCGCTCGTTGGCATCCATCGCCGAGCCGCGGCTCGCAAAGGGAACGGCAAAGAAAGTGAACAAACGATCGGGCGGCGCCCGGCCCTCAACGATCGATGGCGCGCCAACCGATGTCCCGGCGCCAAAAGCCCTCCGGCCAATCGATGCGCTCGACCGCCTGATAGGCCCGCTCGCGCGCCTTGGTCACCGTGGCGCCACGCGCCGTGACCCCCAGCACCCGTCCGCCGTGGGCCACGATGTGGCCGTTTTCGGCCCGCGTTCCGGCGTGAAAGACGGCAACGTCGTCCAACGCCCGGGCCTCGTCCAGACCGCGGATCTTACTGCCGTTTTCGTACCAGCCGGGATATCCCTTGGTGGCCATGACCACGGTCAGGGTCACCACGTCGTGCCATTCCAGCACGACTTGCTCCAAGGTGCCGTCGACGCAGGCCACCAGGGCGTCGAGGACATCGGATTTGAGCCGCATCATCAGCGGCTGGCATTCGGGATCCCCGAAACGGACGTTGAATTCCAGCACCTTGGGTTGGTCGTCGGCGATCATCAAGCCGGCGTAGAGCACCCCTTTGTAGGGGCACCCCTCGGCCGCCATGGCGGCGATGACCGGCTTCACCGCTTGGTCCATGATTTTCCCGGCCATCGCCTCGGAAACCACGGGCGCCGGCGAATAGGCCCCCATGCCGCCGGTGTTGGGGCCGGTATCGCCGTCGTAGGCCGCCTTGTGATCCTGGGCCGAGACCAGGGGCAGCGCCGTCACGCCGTCGACCAGGGCGAAAAAGCTGGCCTCCTCGCCGTCCAGAAATTCCTCGATCACCACTTCGGCGCCGGCGCTTCCGAAGGCCTGTTCGGTCATGATATGGTCGATGGCGGCGAAGGCCTCGTTCTTGGTGCGGCACAAGATGACGCCCTTGCCGGCCGCCAAGCCGTCGGCCTTGACGACCAGGGGAGGCCCTTTGGCGTGGATGTATTCCTTGGCCGCGTCGGGTTCGTCGAAGCGGGCGAACTCAGCGGTCGGAATGCCGTATTGGGCGCAAAGGTCCTTCATAAAACCCTTGGAGCCCTCCAGCCTCGCCGCCTTGGCGTTCGGACCAAATGCCTTGATGCCCGCCTTTTCCAGGCGATCGACGAGGCCCGCCGCGAGAGGCCCTTCGGGACCGACGACGACAAAGTCGATCCCCTTGTCGAGAGCCAGGTTGACGACGCCGTCCAAGTCCTCGGCATCCTGGTCCAGGCACTCGGCGACCTCAGCGATGCCGGCGTTGCCCGGCGCGCAATAAAGCTCGGCACAGCGTGGCGAGGGGGATATCGCCCAGCACAGCGCGTGTTCGCGGCCCCCCGATCCAACCACCAGAACCTTCATTGATCGCGATACCCCCTGCTTGTCTTGTGACGGTGAGTTGTACCATATAGAGGGATGGCGACGAAGACAAACACCGCGGGCGATGTAACAGAGCATAATTTGCCGGTTGTTTCCGTCGCCGACATCTCGCGGGCCATCAAGGGCGCCCTGGAGGGCGCCTTCGCCCGGGTTCGCGTTCGCGGCGAGATTTCGGGCTTCAAGCGCGCCGCCTCGGGACACCTCTACTTCACGCTCAAGGATGCCGACGCGGTCCTCGACGCCGTTTGCTGGCGCGGCGGCGCCGGGCGTCTTGGGCTGGCGCCCGAGGACGGTATGGAAGTGGTCGCCACCGGCCGCATTACCGCCTATGCCGGCCGCTCCAAATACCAGATCGTCGTCGAGGCCCTGGAGCTGGCCGGTGAGGGAGCGCTCCTCAAGCTGTTGGAGGAGCGGCGGCGCAAACTGGCCGCCGAGGGATTGTTCGACGAGGAGCGCAAGAAGCCCCTGCCCTTCCTGCCCGTGGTCGTCGGCGTCGTTACCTCGCCGACCGGGGCGGTAATCCGCGACATCTTGCACCGGCTCGGGGACCGCTTTCCGCGCCATGTCCTACTGTGGCCGGTCCTGGTCCAGGGCAAGGGCGCCGCCGAACAAATCGCCGAAGCCATCGAAGGCTTCAACCAACTTGGCGACGCCGCCACGCCGCCCCGGCCCGACGTGATCATCGTGGCGCGGGGTGGCGGCAGCCTTGAGGATCTTTGGGCCTTCAACGAAGAAGTGGTCGTGCGCGCGGTGGTGGCCAGCGCCATCCCGCTGATCTCGGCGGTCGGCCACGAAACCGACACCACGCTGATCGATTTCGCCGCCGACCATCGGGCGCCAACGCCAAGCGCCGCCGCCGAGATCGCCGTCCCGGTGCGCATTGAACTGCTGGCCCAGGTTCTCGACGACGGCAGTCGTCTGATCGGCGCCGTCAATCGCCGGCTGCGCGAGCTGAGCACCCAACTTGAGGGCGCCAGGCGTGGCCTGCCTAACCTGGGCCGCCTGGTCGAGGGTTTCTTGCAGCGCCTCGACGACTGGAACGAGCGCCTCGTCAAAGGCCTCGGGACGAGCCTGGAAGGCCGCCGCGCCGCCCTTGGCGCGCTGGTCGCCCACATTCCCCACCCCAGGGCCGAACTGCGCCACGCGCGGAGTCAGATCGATCATGTGACCCGGGCCCTGGAACCGGCCGTCCGGTCGATTTTGCATGACGGCCGCAACCGACTGGAGCACGCCGCCGAATTGTTGCGCAGCACGTCTTACCAACGGGTGCTGGAGCGCGGCTTCGTCCTTGTACGCGACGCGGCCGACAGCCCGGTGACGAAACGACGCGGCCTCAAGCCGGGCATGGACCTGATGCTTCACTTCCGCGATGGCGACGCCGGAGTCACGGTCAGAAACGGCGGCACCCGCAAAGCGCCCAAGGGCAGGACGGCGAAGCGCCCGACCGACGACGACCAGGGAAGCCTCTTATGACGCGGCCCGGCGTTATGGTGCTGGCCACCGCCCTTCTTGCCGCGGCGGCGGTTTTTCCCGCCGCCTCTCAAACCCTGCGCCTCGAAGGCCCGATGATCCAGGGCGGCCTGCTGATTGGCCGCACGGACCCCGGGTCGAAGGTCACCGTGGACGGCACTCGGGTCAAGGTCTCGTCCAGCGGCATGTTCGTCATCGGGTTGGGCCGCGACGCCCCGTCCACGGTCGCGGTGCGGGCCGCCGCCGGCGACGGCAAGGCGACGACGCGCAGCCTTGAGATCGAACGCCGGCGTTACGACATTCAGCGCATCGACGGCCTGCCCAAGAAACAGGTGACGCCGTCGGCCGAGGACTTGAAGCGCATCGGAGACGACAGCCGGCGCATCGCCGCCGTGCGCGCCGGCGCATCGGCCCTGACCGATTTCGCCGGCGGCTTCGTCTGGCCGCTCACGGGCCGCCTGTCGGGCGTATACGGCAGCCAACGCATCCTCAACGGGGAGCCCCGGCGCCCCCATGCCGGCGTCGACGTCGCCGCCGCCGAGGGAACACCGATAAAGGCGCCCGCCGGCGGCGTCGTGGCGCTCGTCCACGGCGACATGTTCTTTACCGGCAAGACCCTGATGATCGACCACGGCCACGGCCTCAGCAGCGTCTATGCCCACATGAGCGCCATTGTCGTCGAGGAGGGCCAACGCGTCGTCAAGGGCCAGGCCATTGGCCGCGTCGGCTCCACGGGCCGCGCCACCGGGCCCCACCTGCACTGGGGCGTAAGCCTTTTCGATATCGCTCTGGACCCGGCGTTGCTGGCCGGTTCCCTGACGCCGCCGGCTCCATGAATTGGTCGTTGATTACAGTGCCGCTTGGACGTATAATGCTCTCACTTGCGAATTAGACTTTTTCCAAGGAGAAACCAATGCGCAAGATATCGGCTTTCGCCTTCGCTGCTCTTCTGGTGATGGGCTTCGCCGCGTCGGCCAGTGCCGAGTGTGGGCACCTTCTACGCACGGCCGAAACACCCAGCGTCCCAAAATCGGTGGCCCAGGTTCCCGTCACCCAGACGATCAAGCCGGGAGGCTGACAGCGCCGCACGCGAACGGTGCCATGAATTTCATGCCATAGTCTTCGGCGGCCGGCTTGTCCGGCCGTTTTTTTTGTCCCCCCGAGGGAAAGTCAGTCCGGCCAGCGGTTGTGGAGCCACAGCCACTGTTCCGGATGTTGGCGTACCCAGTTTTCTATGATCGCGTTGACCTTGACCATGGCGGCGGCGACGTCGGTCGGGCGATCGCCCGTGGCGTCAAGGTCCAGAGGCGGATAGATCGTGATGAGGAAGCGCGCTCCCTCAAGGCGCTCGATACGCGCCGGCACTACCGGACAATCAAACCTCAGGGCCAGTTCGGCCAAGGCCGGCGCCGTCATGGCATCGCGGCCGAAAAAGGGAACCGCGATGCCGTCGTTCATCTTCTGATCCACCAACATGCCCGGGTGCTTGCCGTCCTTGAGAGAACGCAGCAATTGTCGGGCGCCGGCCGGCCCCTTGGGGATCAAGGCGCCTTCGACGGCGGCGCGTCCACGCCGATAGAGCCACTCCACCAGGCGATTGTTGGCGGCCCGGTAGACACGGTCGAGCGGAAGCCCGCGCTGGGTGGCGGCGAGCGACACAATCTCCCAGTTGCCGATATGAGCCGAAAAAAAGATGCCCGGGCGCCCGTCGTTGCGCAGCAAATCCACGTTCTCGGCGCCACGGACGGTGACGCGGTCATCGTCGCCATAGATCTCGATCTCGTCGAGATGGGGGTATTCGGCGGCCACCCGTCCCAGGTTCTCCCACATGCCGCGGACGATGGCCTTGATTTCGCTTGACGACTTTTCCGGGAAAGCGCGTTCAAGGTTGACGACGGCGCGCCGCGTCAGGCCAAGGCGGGGCCCGATGGCGCGCGCCAGCCAGCCGCCTAGCGACGAAGCCGCGTCGAGAGGCAGGGCCGCGAAAATGCTGTAAGCCCCTGCCGCCAGCGCCGCCTCGATGGGGTGCAGAAAGACGCGGCGCAGCTTGGCGGAGAATTGAAGTTTGTTGAACATCACCGGCGCAAAACGGGGGCGAGGAACACATCAAGGGCCGTTTCCTCTTCCCATTCGAGGGTGATTGTCAAGACCCGGACCGCATCCCTCGCGTCCGGCGGCAAGCGCTCGGCGTCCTTGGCCGTGGTCACCAGTTGAGCCTCCGCCGCCCGTGCTTCGTCCGCCAGACGGACCAATTCCGCCGCTTGGTAAATATGATGATCGGCAAAGGCGTGGCTTGCCACGACCCGGCACCCGATGTCGCGCAAGGTGTCGAAGAATTTGGCCGGCCTGCCGATACCGGCGAAGGCCACTACCGCCCGGCCGTCCAGGTCCTTGGCCTCGGGTCCGGGCTTGAACCGGGCACGCAGCACGGGCGGCGACGAGGGCCCGGCCAGCCGCGCCCCGACGCCGGCCTCGTCGGCGCCGAAGAGAACCACGGCGGTGGCCCGGGCGAGCCCGCCGGTAATATCTTCGCGCAAGGGGCCAGCGGGTATCAGGCGCCCGTTGCCGAATCCGAAGCCGCCGTCGATGGCAATCAGCGACACATCCTTGGCCAAGGTGGGGTTCTGAAAACCATCGTCCATGACGATGACGGCGGCGCCTTGGTCAATCGCCGCCATGGCACCGGCGCGCCGGTCGCGGGCCAACCAGGTCGGCGCCGAGCGGGCCAGGAGTAGTGCCTCGTCGCCAACTTGAGAAACGTCGTGACGATCACCATCGACACGCAGCGGCCCGGACTCGCTCCCACCGTGGCCACGGGTAAGGAAGTGCACCGCGATCCCACGCCCGGCGAGGCGGGCGCCGATATCGAGGGCGAGCGGCGTCTTACCGGCGCCGCCGGCGACCAGATTGCCGACGCAGATCACCGGCACCCCGGCCCGCCATGGCCGCGCCCAGGCGTTTCGAACTCGCGCCGCAAGCCCCCAGCCCCAGCCGAGCGGCGCCAGCAGCGCCGGTATCAGCGCGCCGCCGCGTGCGTCCCACCATTCAGGCATCCGCACTTTCGTCCCCCGCTTTGGGCAAGGTATCAAGAAACGGCGCCAACTCCGCCACTACGGCATCAAGCACGTGGGCCTCGGCTTCGGCAAAGGCATGGGCTGCCTCGATGCTGGCCCATCGGCGGTCGGCGTCGTCGAGGAGATGCGCGACGGCAATCGCCAATGCCGCTTCGTCCGCCACTTCGGCGGCCGCGCCGGTCTCCTTCATCTGCGCCGCCATGTCCTCGAAGTTTGCCATGTGAGGGCCGTGAATCAAGGCACAGCCGAGGCGTGCCGGCTCGATCGGATTTTGCCCGCCGAGCGGTACCAGGGACTTGCCCATGAAAACCACGTCGGCGAGACGAAAGAAGAGCCCTAGTTCGCCCAGGGTATCGGCGAGATAAATATCGGTCGCCGCCGCAATGGTCTCACCGGCCGAACGCAGGGCCACCGAATGGCCTCCCCGGCGCAAGGTTTGGGCAATGGCGGCGCCGCGCTCGGGGTGACGGGGAACGATGATGGTGAGGAGATCCGGGCGGTCGGCCCCGAGGCGCCGATGAACGGCGGCCATAATTGTCTCCTCGCCGGGATGGGTGCTCGCCGCGAGCCAGCGCGGCCGGTCGCCCAACTCGGCCGACAAAAGATCAAGGGCCTTCGCGTCGGCCGGCAAAGGAGGCGCGGCGAATTTAAGGTTGCCCACCGACTTTGCTTTCCCGGCCCCCAACCGGCGCAGGCGCCCGGCGTCTATTTCGGCCTGCCCCAGGCACAGGGTAAAACCAGCCAAAACGCGCCGAATGAGGCCAGGCGCGCGGCGCCATCCAGCGAACGAACGTGGCGAGACGCGACCGTTGACCAATATCACCGGCACCTTGCGCGCCGCCGATTCGGTTACCAGGTTGGGCCAGAACTCGGATTCCGCCCACAACACCAGATCGGGTCGCCAATGATCCAGAAAGCGCCGCACATAGCTCAACCGGTCGACGGGAATGTACTGATGAAAGGCGCCCTTGGGCAGGCGCTCGGCCATCATCGCGGCCGACGTCACGGTGCCGGTGGTAAAGAGAATGCCGAGCCCCGGGCGCTCGCCGAGCAGCCGTTCGACAAGCGGCATCATGGACAGCGACTCGCCGATACTGGCGGCGTGGGCCCACACCAGGGGTCCGTCGGGACGGGGCAGGCCCGGGCGGCCAAGGCGTTCGCCGAAGCGGGCCCGGTCCTCCTTGCCGCGTGCCATGCGAGCCGCCAAATAAAGGCGCACCAGGGGCGTTGCCAGGAAAGTGGCGGCGCGGTAAAGGGTCAACATCACGACGCCCGGCCGTCTTCTAGCGGGGCCGGCTCGATGGGCGCGAAGCCGCCGAGGCGGTCGGCCTCCCGGGTAACCGCGTTGATGGCGTCCTCGACCTGTTGCCGCGCCGCCTCAAGGCCGGCCGCGTCAGCGTCGCGCGCTACCTCGATCGGTTCACCCCAAACGAAGACGCCGCGCCCGAATGGCAGCGCGACGACAAAGCGGTCCCACGTGGAAAGAACGCGCCGCCGGTCGATGCCGTAGGCGACGGGTACGATGGGCGCTCCCGAAAGCCGCGCCAGGGTAACGATGCCATCGCCGGCCCGCATGCGCGGTCCGTGCGGGCCGTCGGGAGTCAGGCCGACGGATTCGCCGCCTTCGAGGATTCGTAAAAGGGCGCGCAAGGCGCCGCTACCGCCCCGGGTCGTCGAACCCCGTACGGTGCGGATACCCAGGTGCGCCGTGGTACGGGCGATAAGCTGGCCGTCGGGATGCTGCGAGGTTAGCGTGTGAATGACCCGGCCGGGCTGCCAGCAGGCGTGCATCATCATCAACCGTCCGTGCCAGAAACATAGGATGAAGGGCCGCTCCGCATTCCACAGGCGGCGGGGAATTTCACCGCCGACCACGGTCCAGTTTCCGGTGGCGTGGACGAGACGAATGTATTGGGCGCCCAGCCAACAGATGAGGCGACGGATCGTTTCGTTGCGCAGCACCCTTTTCAGCGGCCTCACCCTTGGTGGACCTCGGCCACCTGGGCATCATCGGCCGTCTCGGCGAATTGCATGGCATAGAGGCGCGCATATGCCCCGTCGAGGGCAAGAAGATCGACATGGCTTCCCGATTCAATGACCGCTCCGCCCTCGATGACGTGGATCAGGTCGGCGCCGACGACGGTCGACAAGCGATGCGCGATAACCAAGGTCGTGCGGCCCAGCATCAACTGGCCGAGGGCCGCCTGCACCTGGCGTTCCGATTCCGTATCGAGGGCCGAAGTGGCCTCGTCGAGGAGCAAGATGGGGGCGTTCTTCAGCATGGCGCGGGCAATGGCAAGGCGCTGGCGCTGGCCGCCCGACAGCTTGGTTCCGTGTTCACCGACCAAGGTGTCGTATCCTTGCGGCAAGTCGATGATGAAATCATGGGCGGCGGCGTGGCGCGCCGCCTCTTCTATCTCGGCGTCGCCGGCGGCCGCCCGGCCGTAAGCGATATTGGCCCGCACCGTATCGTCGAACAACATGATCTCTTGGCTGACCAGGGCGATGTTGGCGTGGAGCGAGGCGAAGGTCACTTCGCGGACATCGGTACCGTCGATGAAGACGGACCCCGAATCGACGTCATAGAAGCGGGGAATCAGGTTGAGGATGGTCGACTTTCCAGCCCCCGAGGGTCCGACCAGGGCGACGGTCTTGCCGGCCGGCACCGAAATTGTCACGCCCTCCAGGGTCGGCTGGCCCTTGATATACGAAAAGCGCACGTCGTCGAGGACGATATTGCCGCCGCCGACCGCCAAGTCACGGGCACCCGGCTTCTCCACGATACGCGGCTCCTGGTCGAGAAGATTAAACAGCCTGTCGGCGGCGGCCAGCCCCTCCTGCACGCTCGTGTTCAGGTTGGCCAGGCGCTTCATCGGCTCGTAAGCGAGCAAGAGCGCCGTGATGAAGGAAAAGAATGCGCCGGCGTCAATCTGGTCCTCGATCACCCGCCAGCCGCCATAGACGATAACCACGGCGACGGCCACGCCACCCAGGGTTTCCATAACGGGGCTGGACAGCGCGCGGATGCGTTGAGCCCGGAATGTGAGTCGGAAAAGACGTTCAACCACGTCGGCCACCCGACCGCGCTCATAGCCTTCCATGCCGTATGCCTTGACCACGCGGATGCCCTGGAAAGTCTGTCCCAAATGGGTCGTCAGCAAGCCCATTTCGTGTTGGGTGTTGGCGGTGACCTTGCGCATGCGCCGCCCGATGCGCACGATGGGCAGTATGGCGAGCGGGAAGACGAAGAAGGCGATGGCGGCAAGCTGCCAGTCCTGAACGAACATCACGATGACCAGGCCGACAAGCGACAGAAGGTCCTTGCCAAGGCTGGTCAGGGCATTCGACACCGCCGTTCGCATCATGTTGATATCGTAAGTGAAGCGCGAAATCAGTTTGCCCGACGACGTGGCCTGGAAAAATCCAAGGTCCATGCGCGCCAAATGGGCGAACAAGCGGTTTTGGGTGTCGGCGACGATTTTCAGGCCGACGAAACTCATCAAGGTCGCCTGGCCGTAATTGGCCAGCCCCTTGATGAGGAAGGCGGCCAGGACGGCGCCTCCGACGAGCCACAGGATGTCGCGATTTTTGTCGACGAAGACGTCGTTGACCACGGGTTTCATCAACCAAGCGCTAAGCGCCGTGGCCGCCGCCATGACGGCCATGCACGCCACCGCCAGCGCTATCCAGCCGAGATAGCGCCTGACGCTCTCGCGCAACAAGCGGCGCATGAGGACGAACGAGGACTGGTGTCCAGGATGGTCGGTGGCGGCAACGCCGTTCAAGTCTGGTCCCCTCAATGAACGGCCGGACCATAGCACGCGCCAGTCAAGGCGGCCAACGGTTGTGGGGCCATGGCTCGGCTGGAACTTGCTCTTATTGCCCGGCCACGGTCATGCCGTCGATGCGCAGTGTCGGGGAGTCGGTGCCGTAGCGGAACTCCAGGTCGTCGGCTGCCGTGAGGCCCAGAAACATGTCGGCCAGATTGCCAGCCACCGTGACCTCGCTGACCGGGTAGGCGCGTTCTCCGTTTTCGATCCAAAAGCCGCCGGCGCCGCGGCTGTAATCGCCGGTGACCCCGTTGACGCCGAAGCCGATCAATTCGGTGACGTAGAAGCCGGCTTCGATATCGGCCATCAGGGCCTCGGGCGTGACGGCGCCGGGCTCCAGATAGAGGTTGGTGGTGCCCGGCGACGGCGGCGACGAGGTCCCGCGCGCGGCATGCCCCGTGGTCTTCATCTTCAGCTGGCGGGCCGACCGCAGGTCCAGGATCCAGGTTTTCAGCACACCTTTTTCGACAACCGCGTGCCGCCCGGTCGCCACCCCCTCGCCGTCGAAGGGCTTGGATCGCAATCCTCGCCGGCGCAACGCATCATCGACGATGGTGACCGCCGGGGGGAAAATCTGCGCCCCCAGTTTTTCCTTCAGAAACGTCGTGCCGCGGGCGACGGCGGCGCCGTTGATGGCACCGGCCAGGTGGCGCACGATTCCGCCAGCGACGCGCGGATCGTATATCACCGGCACCTGGGCCGTTGCGACCTTGCGCGGCCCCAGTCGCGCCACCGCCTTTTCGCCGGCGACGCGGCCGATCTCCTCGGGCGACCTCAGGTCCTCGGCGTGGACGGTGCTGGCGTAGTCATAATCGCGTTCCATGGCCGTTCCCTCGCCGGCCAGGACCGCGACGCTGAGGCTGTAGCGGGTGGTCGTGTAGGCGCGGGCGAAGCCGTTGCTCGCCGCCAAGGCGACATTGAAACGCTGCCAGCCCGCCTCGGCGCCTTCGGAATTGGTGACGCCGGCGACGCCAAGCGCCGCCTCCTCGGCCCGCGCCGTCCACTCGGTAAGGGCCTCGGGCGGCGGTTCGGCGGTGTCGCAGAGGTCGAGATCACTCTCCCCGGCGGCCAGAAGATCCGTCTCCGCCAGGCCGCAAAAAGGGTCCTCGGGCACGGCGCCGGCCATGGCGACGGCGCGCGCCGCCAGCTCGTCCATGGCCGAGGGCGACAGATCCGACGACGAGACGATCGCCTGACGGCGGCCGATCAGGACCCGAAGGCCGAGATCGGCGGCCTCGGACCGAGTGAGGTTTTCCGGCTTGCCCAGGCGACGCGACAGCGACATCGCGGTGCCGCCGACAAGAACGGCATCGGCGGCGTCGGCGCCGGCCGCCTTGGCCCGTTCGATAACCCCGGCGAGCACGTCAAGAGGTGCTTCATCTTGGCTCATGGATCGGTCTGAAACCCCGGTTGGAAAGTAGAACACGATGTTATAGGGGATAATTCCAAGGAGGGGGTAAAAAGACCGTTATCAGCCCTTGCGGGTTAGGCCTTCGCGCAATAAAGTCCGCAGCTCGCGAAACGTATGTTGTTCGCAGTCCAGGTTTGCCTATATTTCTTATAGAGAGGCATTAACGAAGTGTCGCGGACGGCGGTCACGCCGCAACGCAAACGAGTGAATGTCATGTCGACCAATACAGCTGTCAAACTCGGTGAATCCAAGACCCAGCGTCAGCCCCTGCAATCAGTGGTGGTCCGCTTTGCCGGCGATTCCGGCGACGGCATTCAACTCACCGGCAGCCAGTTCACCCAAACCACGGCCCTGGCGCGCAACGATCTTGCCACCTTTCCCGATTATCCAGCCGAAATCCGGGCCCCGGCGGGCACCACCTTCGGGGTTTCCGCCTTCCAGATCAACTTCGGGTCACGCCAGATTCTGACCCCCGGCGACGAACCCGACGTCCTCATCGCGCTCAATCCGGCGGCGCTCAAGGTCAATCTGGCGACGCTCAAACCGGCCGGCCTGGTGATCACCGATTCGACGTCGTTCACCGACCGCAATTTGCGCAAGGCGGGGTACACGGCCAACCCGCTCGACGACGGCAGCCTCGACAAATTCCGCGTCGTTCCCGTCGACATCGCGCGGCTGACCCTGGAGGCGGTGAAAGACCTGGGACTGACCCAGAAGGAAGCGCTGCGCTGCAAGAACCTGCTTACCCTAGGCCTGATCTACTGGCTCTACGACCGCGACCGCCAGCCGACAATCGACTGGCTGGAGAACAAATTCGCCAACCGTCCCGAGATCGCCAAGGCCAACATCGCGGCGCTCAACGCCGGCCATGCTTATGGCGAGACGATGGAATTGGATGGCACCGTCGAAACCTACACCGTGCCTTCGGCGGACATCGCGAAAGGCCTCTATCGTAACGTAACCGGGTCCGAAGCCCTGGCCTGGGGCTTGCTCGCGGGGGCCAGGCTGGCCGGTCTCAAGCTGTTTTGCGGATCCTATCCGATTACCCCGGCCTCGACCCTTCTTCATATCCTATCGAGCCTCAAGCATTACGACGTGGTCACCTTCCAGGCCGAGGACGAAATCGCCGCCGTGTGTTCTGCCATCGGGGCGTCCTATGCCGGCGCCCTTGGCGTCACGTCGAGTTCGGGACCGGGCGTGGCGCTGAAGACAGAGGCGCTGGGCCTTGCCGTCGGCGTCGAACTGCCTCTCATCGTGGTCAACGCGCAACGCGCCGGACCGTCCACCGGGATGCCCACCAAGACCGAACAGTCGGACCTCTATCAGGCGGTATTCGGCCGCAACGCGGATACCCCTTTGGCGGTCGTCGCGGCGCGGGCGCCGTCGGACTGCTTCGATGTCGCCGTCGAGGCGGTGCGCATCGCCGTCACGCACATGACCCCGGTGATTGTGCTGACCGACGGCTATATCGCCAACGCCTCGGAGCCATGGCTCATCCCCGACGCCGACGGCTTCACCGTGCCGCCCGTCGAATTCCGCACCGACGCCAAAGGCTTCCATCCTTACCTGCGCGACGAAAAGACCCTGGCCCGCGCCTGGGCGGTGCCGGGCACGCCGGGCCTGGAGCACCGCATCGGCGGCATCGAAAAGGACTTCGATACCGGCAACATTTCCTACGACCCCGACAACCATCAGCGCATGACCGAGGTGCGGGCCAGGAAGATCGCTCGCATCGCCGACGACTTGCCGCCCCTGGTCCCCGAACAAGGCGACAAGAAGGGGCGCCTGGCGGTCGTCGGATGGGGCTCGACCTTCGGCGCCATCAGCCGCGCCGTGAGCAACCTGCGCGGCGACGGGGTGGATGTATCCCATATCCATCTGCGCCATATCTGGCCGCTGCCCCGCGACCTGGGCGACCTGTTGCGCGGCTACGATCACGTCCTGATGGCGGAGATGAACCAAGGCCAGTTGCTGACCGTGGTGCGCAGCGAAACCCTGGTCGACGCCGAGGGCCTCAACAAGGTGACGGGCCAACCCTTCAAGATTTCCGAGATCGAGGCGGCGGTGCGCAGCCGGTTGGAGGTCTGACATGAACGTTGTCGCACCCGGCGAAAAGCTTACCGCCAAGGACTTCACCTCCGATCAAGAGGTACGCTGGTGTCCGGGTTGTGGCGACTATGCGATCGTCGCGGCGGTGCAAGGCACCTTGGCCGAACTTGGCGTGAGCCGCGAAAAGACGGTATTTGTCTCGGGCATCGGCTGTGCGGCGCGCTTTCCCTATTACATGGCGACTTACGGCTTCCACACCATACACGGCCGCGCACCGGCCATTGCCACCGGCATCAAGTTGACCAATCCGGAACTCGACGTGTGGGTGGTATCGGGCGATGGCGACGCGCTTTCGATCGGCGGCAACCACCTCTTCCACCTGTTGCGCCGCAACGTCGATGTCCAGTTCTTGTTGTTCAACAACGAAATCTATGGCCTGACAAAGGGTCAGTATTCGCCGACTTCGCGGGTCGGGACGCGCTCGCCCTCGACGCCCATGGGCTCACTCGACAACCCCGTCGTCGCCGCCTCCTTCGCGCTTGGTTCGGGGGCGCGTTTTGTCGCCCGCTCGGTGGATACCCTGCGCAAACCCCTGTCGCGGGTATTGAAGCGCGCCTATGAACATCGCGGCGCCTCGTTCGTCGAAATATTCCAAAACTGCATCGTCTACAACGACGCCGTCTTCAGCAGCTTCACCGCCAAGGACATGGCCGCCGAAAATCAGTTGCACGTCGAGGACGGCAAGCCCTTGTTGTTCGGGCGCGAAGGCAACCGGGGGCTGAGGATGAAAGTCGATGCCTTCGAGTTGGAGATCGTGACCGTCGGCGAAGACGGTATCGTCGAGGCCGACGTCCTGGTCCATGACGAGAAGAACCACTTGCTGGCATCCATGCTGACGGCCTTGCAGCCTCCCGCCTTTCCCATGGCGCTGGGCGTGATTTACTGCGATCCGGCGCCCGGCTACGAAGCAAACGTCAAGGCCCAAATCGAAGCGGCGAAGGCCGAATCGCCGACCGCCGACCTCAACGCCCTGATGCGCCAGGGTCACACCTGGACCGTCAAGGGTTAAACCGACGACGCCGTTTCATTCTTTCAGCCTTTGGGGGAGGGCTCTCGCATGTCCTTGAACGTTGCTATCGTCGGATCGGGTCCGGCCGGGTTTTACACCGCCGAGGCCTTGTTGAAGGGCGAGGGCGCCGAAGTGCGGATCGACATCATCGACCGCCTGGCGGCGCCGTTCGGACTGATCCGCGCCGGCGTCGCGCCGGATCACCAGACCACCAAAAGGGTGGCCGAGGCCTTCGAACGCACGGCGCTCCGCGATGAGGTCCGTTACTTCGGCAACGTCGAGGTCGGCGGCAAAGTGAGCCTGGACGAGCTGCGAGAAATCTACGACGCCGTCGTGCTGGCGGTCGGCGCCCCCTTCGACCACGCGATGAACATCCCCGGCGAGGACAAACGGGGCGTTTACGGCTCGGCCGCCTTCGTCGGCTGGTACAACGGCCATCCCGACTTGATGAGCCTCGATCCCGACCTTGACACCGAGGCGGTGGCGGTGATCGGCGTCGGCAACGTCGCCATCGACGTGGCCCGGGTCCTGGTCAAGACGCCGCAAGAGATGACATCTGCCGATTTGCCCGATCACGCCGCCCGGGCCATTCAGGCGGCGCCCATTACCGACGTCTACGTGATCGGCCGACGCGGTCCCGTCGAGGCCAAGTTCACCAACGTCGAACTGCGCGAGATGGGCAAGCTGGAAACCTGCGATCCGGTGGTCGATCCGGCGCAGCTACCCGATACCATCGGCGACGGCCTGGACGACCGCGACGCACGGCTCAAGGCGCGCAACCTGGAAACCCTGCACGAGTTCGCCGAACGCGGCCCGGGCCAAAAGGCGAAGCGCGTGCATTTCGTCTTCTACGCCTCGCCGGTCGAGGTCCTGGGCGGGGACCGCGTCGAGGGGCTGCGCCTTGAACGCACGCGCCTCGAAGACGGCCGCGCCGTTGGCACCGGCGATTACTTCGAAATCGACTGCGGGCTCGTGGTGCCGTCCATCGGCTACCGCTCGGTGGCCGTCGAGGGCGCCCCCTTCGACGAGCGCGCCTGCATTGTCCCCAACGATGACGGACGGGTGGCGGAAGGCCTCTACGCGGTGGGGTGGATCAAGCGCGGTCCGAGCGGCGTCATCGCGTCAAACCGGCCCGACGGCGTCGCCGTCGCCGCCCACATCCGGGCCGATCTCGGCGCCGGCGCCAAGCCCGGCCGCGAGGCCCTGGAAAAGCTGCTCGCCGAACGCCAGGTGCGCGTCGTCTCCTATGCCGATTGGCAAAAGATCGACGCCGCCGAGGTCGCCGCCGCCACGCCCCCGGCACCACGCCGCAAGTTCGTCACCCTCAAAGACATGCTGGCTGTCCTCGACGGTTGAGGGGAGCCACAAAACACTCCCCGGCGCCCCCACATTGCCCTATGATTTGGGCCACATGCCCCCCACCGGGATTAAGGAAAGGTTGGATCATGACCGATGACGGCTACGCGGGCGACGTGACGCCCAAGAAGGCTTGGGAAATACTGGCCGAGGAGGCGGACGCGGTGCTCGTCGACGTGCGCACCAACGCCGAATGGGGCTTCGTCGGCGTTCCCGATCTTTCCGAACTCGGCAAGGAACTGGTCCGGGTGCCGTGGCAACAATTCCCGACCATGGACTTGAACGCCGACTTCGCCGGCCAGGTCGCGGCCAACGGCGTCGAGCCTTCCTCGGTACTGTTATTCCTGTGCCGGTCGGGCCAACGCTCGCAGAGCGCCGCCATCGCCATGACGGCCGCCGGCTACGGTCCGTGCTACAACGTATCCGACGGCTTCGAAGGTCCCCACGACGCCGAGGGCCACCGGGGCACGGTGGCCGGCTGGAAGGTCGACAGCCTTCCCTGGCGCCAGGGATAGAGCATTTCCGAACTAGGCCATGTACTCATAAAAGGGATTCACAAACCGCTCGCGATGTGATTCAAGCTTCCAAACAGTGGGAGCTTTCA
>JASLLZ010000060.1 GCA_030746775.1 Rhodospirillales bacterium
GTTTGTACCTGCTGAGACGGCTCTTCCGCATAGCTCCCATGATAACCCCCCAAATGGGTTATCTGGGACAGCCCCTAGAAAAATCCCAATCTTGGAGAGATACAATGAAAAAAACACACGGAGTTTTCACGTCCGCCGCCGCCATCTTGGTGGCGGGAAGTCTGTTCGCCGGCCCGGCTCATGCCGGGTCGAAATCGGATAAATTCGCCGAAGCGATCTTCAAACATGACGTCGCGACGGTCAAGGATATGCTGCTGGACGGATTTCGTCCGGACGGCAAGATTCCTTATAGGCTACCAACGAAAGATTCTGCATCGGGCAAACGTCCGGCACTGTATGTGGCCGCGGCCTGGGGAAATCCGGAAATCGTCGAACTCATGCTAAATGCGGGGGGCAAGCAAAAATCCGCCATTTGCATGTCGGCGCAGTTTGGATGGCCCAAGGTTACAAAGTTGCTTTTAGAATCCGGCATCAAGGCAAACGCAAGCTGTAAAGGCGGTAAACCAAACCCGCTCCTAAGGGCGAAGGAGGGTGCGTCGGGTAAAATGTCGAAGGGCACTGCGGGCAAGACCTTTGGCACCAAGGCGCAATTCGAAGAAACGGTGAAAATCCTAATGGCCGCGGGAGCGAAGTAAACACCGGGAGATCACCGGCTCGGCGGTGCCTTCCGCCCCCGCCGATTGACTAGAAATGGGTCTTCTGGATATGGGCGAGGAGGCCCCGCGACGCCTTCTCGACCAGGTCGAGGACGTGCTCGAACCCCTGGCCGCCGATGTAATAGGGGTCGGGCACGTCGCGCCGTCCGGCCCCGGGCGCGTAATCCAACAACAGGGCCAGGCGGTGCTCCTCGCCCGGCGGACAGAGCTTCTTCAGGGCGGCCAGGTTGTCGGGGTCCATGGCGAGCACGTAATCGAAGGTGGTGAAGTCCCCTTGCGTCGCCTTGCGGGCGCGAATTGCGGAAAGATCGATGCCGCGCCGCCGCGCCGCCTTCTGGGCCCGGGGATCGGGAGCCTGGCCGACGTGCCAGGCGCCCGTGCCCGCCGAATCGACAGCGAT
Source organism: Rhodospirillales bacterium (assembly GCA_030746775.1). GTDB lineage: Bacteria > Pseudomonadota > Alphaproteobacteria > Rhodospirillales > JASLLZ01 > JASLLZ01. Next base: position 1,057 of record JASLLZ010000060.1, read on the forward strand.
GCGCCCGCCCAACCCTTGTTCCTCGACGAGAGCACGAAAGACGCCCTCCGCCGTCGGCGAACGGCAGATGTTGCCCAAGCAAACGAAAACGACCTTGATCATCGCGTCCTCCGTGGTGGTCTTGCACCCCTGGTGCCGATTATCTTAGGCGGCGCGGCAACCGGCAAGGGATAGCAAGGATCGGTCATGGGCGATCTCGACACCCTCCTCGCCGAGGCGCGCGCCTGCACCCTTTGCGCCCGGCACCTGGCGCTTGGACCGCGCCCGGTGGTGCGCGCCTCGCCCGGTGCCCGCGTCATCATCATCGGCCAGGCGCCGGGCACCCGGGTGCACGAGACGGGCATCCCGTGGAACGATGCGTCGGGGGACCGCCTGCGCCAATGGCTCGATCTCGACCAAAAGACCTTCTATGACGAGCGCCTGATTGCCATCGTGCCCATGGGGTTTTGCTATCCGGGCCGCGACGGGCGCGGCGCCGACCGGCCGCCGAGGCCGGAATGCGCGCCCCTGTGGCACGCGCCGCTGGTGGCGCTGATGCCCGATATCCGCCTGACTCTGCTGATCGGCGCCTACGCCCAGGCCCATTATCTTGGGCCTGAGCGCCGAGCGAGCCTGACCGAGACCGTGGCCGCCTGGCGCGACTATGGCCCGGCGCGCGTGCCCCTGCCCCATCCAAGCTGGCGCAACACGGCCTGGCTCAAGCGCAATCCATGGTTCGAGACCGAGCTGGTGCCGGAGGTGAGGTCGGCGCTGCACCGCGCGCTCGGGTGCTGCGGCGGGCCAGCCGCTAGTCCTTTCTCTTGCCCGCCAGCCTGAGCCTCAGGGCGTTGAGCCGGATGAAGCCCTGGGCGTCGCGCTGGTCGTAGACCTTGTCCTCTTCGAAGGTGACGACGTCGCGGTCGTAGATGCTGTCGGGGCTCTGGCGCCCGGTGACCGTCGCGCTGCCCTTGTAAAGCTTGAGGCGCACTCGGCCGCTGACCCGGGTCTGGCTCTCGTCGATGGCGGCTTGCAGCATGCGCCGCTCGGGGGCGAACCAAAAGCCGTTGTAGACCATCTCGGCATAGCGCGGCATCAACTCGTCCTTGAGGTGCATGGCCCCTTTGTCCAGGGTCAGGCTCTCGACGGCGCGCCGGGCGTGGAACAGCACGGTGCCGCCGGGCGTCTCGTAGACGCCGCGCGATTTCATGCCGACGAAGCGGTTCTCGACGATGTCGATGCGCCCGATGCCGTTGGCCCCGGCCATGTCGTTGAGCCGGTGCAGGAGCGCCGCCGGACCCAGGCGCTCGCCGTCGACGGCGACCGGGTCGCCGGCCTCGAAGTCGATCTCCACCGTCGTCGGCTTATCGGGCGCCGCCTCGGGAGACACGGAACGCCCGAACATGACCTCGTCGGGCTCCTCCCACGGGTCCTCCAGCGCCTTGCCTTCGTAAGACGTGTGCAAGAGGTTGGCGTCCATCGAATAGGACGCCTCGCCACGCTTGTCACGGGGAACCGGGACTTGATGGGCCTCGGCGTACTCGATCAGCTTGGTGCGCGAGCCCAACTTCCATTCGCGCCACGGCGCGATGACCTTGATGTCGGGCTGGAGCGCGTAATAGGCGAGCTCGAAGCGCACCTGGTCGTTGCCCTTGCCGGTGGCACCGTGGGCGACGGCGTCGGCGCCGACCTCGTGGGCGATCTCGATCTGGCGCTTGGCGATCAGGGGCCGGGCGATGGATGTACCCAGAAGGTAGGTGCCCTCGTAAAGCGCGTTGGCGCGGAACATCGGGAAGACGTAATCGCGGACGAACTCGTCTTGCAGATCCTCGACGAAAATCTCCTTGATGCCGAGCAGCTCGGCGGTGCGCCGCGCCGGCTCCAGTTCCTCTCCCTGGCCGATGTCGGCGGTAAAGGTCACCACCTCGCAGCCATAGGTGTCCTGTAGCCAGCGCAGGATGACCGAAGTGTCGAGACCGCCCGAGTAGGCGAGCACGACCTTTTTGACGCCGTCTTTCATGATGGCCGCGCCCCCTCAAAACATTGGCCGATTAAGCGGGCGCAGTATAGGCGAATCGGGACGCCGGGCAAGGATGCGTCACTCGTCGGCGGCGCTGGCGGGCACCAATTCCCGGTAGGCGATGGAAATCGCCGAGACGCCGACGGCGATGCCGGCAAAGTTGAGCCCCTGATGGAACAATGCCCCGATCAAGGTTCCGGTCAAACCGCCGAAAGTGCCGAGGATGGCCGTCGCCGCAAGGCCGATGGAAAGGGCGATCCAGAACGGGGCAACGACCAGGACCCATATGGCGACGAGCCGCCAGCCATTTCCCCGCGTCAGGTTGAAGCATTCGGCGAAACCGAGGCGCCGGTCCACCGCCGCGGCGGGGAACAGGAGCGACAGACGGGCGTAAACGTAGAGCGCAACCAGAGGGAAAACCAGATAGAGACTGGTTTTAACGCCCGCGCCGCCGGCGAGCGTGGCGTCGAGCGCGGCGCCGAGAAGAACCGACAGGCTGACGCCCAAGGCGACCAGCAGGCTGATGCCAATGGTTACCAACAAAAACCTCGTCTGCCGCCGTCGCCACTGGAAAGCGTTGCCCACCGTTGTTGATTCCGCCGGGACCAGATAACGGCGGTGCCAGGCAACGGCGAACATGACCCACAGGACCAGTCCGCCGACGGCGACGGCGATCTCGCCCCACCCGATATCTTGACCGGCCACCCCCGCCAAGGGCCAAAACCAGGCCACTATCGCGGTCAGAATGGCAAGGACGACGATGGCGGGAAAGGCAAGGGAAGAAAATCGCCGCCGATGCCGCCAGACGAAGGCATAGGCGCCGCTGGCCGTCGCTAGTATAGCCAGCTTGCCGGCCATGTCGGTTCCCCCTCCTCAGCCGTCCACCGGGGCCGGGTGGTGGTCGTCGGCGATGCCGGCGGCGCGGCGCGCCTTCAGAAGGCTCAGCCGCTGGCGTTGGCTGTCCGAGCGCAGTTGGCCGCAGGCGGCCAGGATATCGCGCCCGCGCGGCACCCGGATCGGGGCCGAGTAGCCGGCGTCGTTGAGGATGCGCGAAAAGCGCTTGATGACGGCCGGCGACGACGAGACATGGGACGCGCCGGGCCAGGGGTTGAAGGGAATGAGGTTGAACTTGGCCGGGATGCCCTTGACCAGGCGCGCCAGTTCGCGCGCGTCGGCCGCCGAATCGTTGATGCCCTTCAACATCACGTATTCAAAGGTGATGCGGCGCGCGTTGTGGGCGCCGGGATAGTCGCGGCAGGCATCAAGCAACTCCCTGATCGGGTATTTTTTGTTGATCGGCATCAGGCGGCTGCGCACCTCGTCGGTGACGGCGTGCAGGCTGACCGCCAGGTTGACCCCGAGCTCTTCGCCCGCGCGCCGTATCAACGGCACCACGCCCGAGGTCGAAAGGGTGATGCGGCGGCGCGAGATGGCGATGCCGTCCGGATCCATGAGTATTTTCAGCGATTTGGCGACGTTGTCGTAGTTGAACAAAGGCTCGCCCATGCCCATCATGACGACGTTGGAGACCAGGCGGTCTTGCTTGGTCGACGGCCACTCGTCATAGGAATCGCGGGCCACCATCATCTGGCCGACGATCTCGCCGGCCGTCAGGTCGCGCACCAGACGCTGGGTGCCGGTGTGGCAGAATTTGCACGTCAGGGTGCATCCGATCTGGGACGACATGCACAGCGCGCCGCGGCCGTCGTCGGGAATGAACACCGCCTCGGCCTCGTTGCCGTCGGCGAAGCGCACCAGCCATTTGCGCGAATCGTCGTCCGACGCCTGCTGGCGCGCGACGGCGGGGCGGCCGACGACGTAGCTTCGTCCAAGTCTTTCGCGCAGGCCCTTGGACAAAGTCGTCATGTGGGCGAAGTCGGTGACGCCCTGGCCATAGATCCAGTGCCAGAGCTGCCTGGCGCGCAACTGCTTCTCGCCGATGGCCGCCATCTCGGCGGCCAGTTCGGCCCGCGAAAGGCCGATCAGGTCGGTTAGCTCGTCCGTCATGTCACAATCTCATATGGGGAGCGTCCGACCCCCCTTTTACTTTTTGCCGCAGGCCTTGCCCATGGCGCCATAGGCGGCGGTGAAGCCGCTCAGGGAATAGGTGTCGGTGGTCAGCGTGCCGCGGCTTGAGGTTCCCTCGACGACCATGGTCTTGCCGCCCTTCATCGCCGCCACCAACTGGCGGTCGATCTGCGCCTTGGCCCAGGCGTAGCCGCCCTTGGTGTACAACTCGAATTTCTGGCCGTCGATGGTCACCTTGACCTCGCTTCCCTTCTTGTAGATGTAACCGGCCTGGATGGAGACGACGTCGAAGCTCTTCTCCGCCGGCCGGTGGGTGACCAGGATCAGGGCGTCGCCGCGCTGGGTATACTTGCCCTCCATCTTCTCGGGCAGGCTGCCGATATAGCAGAACACCTTGCCGTTCTCTTTCTCGGTAAAGGCGCTCCAGTCCTTGAACACGTCGATCAGCTTGCCGCCCTGGGCCAGGGCCGGATGGGCGTACAGAACCAGGCCCAGGGTGATCCAGGCAAGGGAGGAATGAAGGCGTCCAATCATGATGCCCATTGATACTCCGCGACCATTCCCTTGCCAAGCTTCGAGGCAGGTGGCAGTTATCGCCAGATGGAAACCTCCAATCCGGTACTCGTCGAGGTCACTCGGGGCGACGCGGTCGAAAGCCGCCATCGCGGCGCCGCGGCCGTCGTCGATGATGATGGGGCGCTGGTCGCCCAATGGGGCGACGTCGGGCGGGGGGTCTATCCGCGCTCGGCGATAAAACCGATCCAGGCCCTGGCCCTGGTTGAGAGCGGCGCGGCGGACCGTTTTTCCGTGAGCGAGGAAGAACTGGCCCTGGCTTGTGCCTCGCACTCGGGCGAGCCCTGCCACACGGAGGCCGTTGGCGCATGGCTGGACCGTATTGGCCTTGGCCCCGAGGCCTTGCAATGCGCCACCCAGATTCCGCGCGATGACGCTTCGGCCCACGCCATGGTGCGCACCGGCACCCAACCGACGGCTCTGCACCACAACTGTTCGGGCAAGCACGCCGGCCTGCTGACCACGGCGCTTCATCTGGACGCGCCGGTGGCGGACTATCTGGAGCCCGGCCACCCGGTACAGCGCCGCGTCACCCGCGTCCTGGCCGAGATGAGCGGCGTCGACCTGACGGACGCGGTGCCGGCTGTCGACGGCTGCGGTATTCCAACCTTCGCCATGCCGCTCGGCGCCGTCGCCCTGGCCCTGAACCGCCTGGCCTCGCCCAAAGGACTGGAAGCGAAGCGCGCCGCCGCCGCCCGGCGCCTGTTTGCCGCCATGACGGCCCATCCCTATCTGGTCGCCGGACGCGCCCGTTTCGACACCATCGCGATCGAGGCCGGCGCCGGCGCCTTCGCCGTCAAGACCGGCGCCGAGGGCGTGCATGTGGCCGCCGTGCCCGCCATGGGACTGGGCATCGCGCTCAAGATCGACGACGGGGCCAAGCGCGCCGCCGAGGTCGCCATGGCGGCCCTGCTGCACCATCTGGGCGTGCTCGATGACGCCGCCCAAGCCGCCCTTGCCCCCTATCTCGACGCGCCGGTCCTGAACGACGCCGGCTTGCACGTCGGCGCCATCCGCGCCGCCGCCGGCTGGCCCGGGTGATGGGGGAGGGTCAGGAAGGTTCCGTCTCGTCGGTTGGCGGCACGCTACGATAGCGCTCGGCGCGGCGGCCCATGACGGGTTCGCCGAAGACGTGCTCGGGTATCGGTTCGGTGGGGCCGCCGGGACTGACCGCGCGTTCGGCAAAGCGGCCCAGGCTGATCAGCCGGTCATAGAGAACGATGGCGCCGGCGATGCCGACGTTGACCGAGAACGCCGTCGGAATGCGCACGGTGAATTCGCAGCGTTCGATCATGGCGTCGGTCAGGGTGCCCCGTTCCGGCCCCAGCACATAGGCGGCGCACTTGGGATGGCGGAAGCTGGGTAGCTCGACGGCGCCCTCGACCAACTCGACGCCGACCAGGCGGCAGCCTTGGGGCAGGATCATTGAGGAAACATCGGGAAATGCGTAAAAGGGCAGGTGTCCCGGCGTATCGGAGGTGTCGGACCGGGCGCCTTGCGCGCGCGAATAATCGGCGGCGACGGTGAACACGAAGCTGGTGCCGAAGGCATGGGCGGTGCGAAACAGGCTGCCCACGTTCATCGGTTTGCTGACGCCTTCGATGCCGATCGCGAAATAGCCGCGCATGGTGTTTCGTTTCCAGCCGTCTTAATATCGGCCTACCCTTGGACAAAATCGCCGCCTAATCAAGGAGTTCCCGATGCGCGCCGTGATCTGCGAGAAATGGGGCGGCCCCGGCGAACTCAAGGTGGCCGAGGTGGCGCCGCCGGCCTTGGCCGATGGGGCCGTGCGTATCCGGGTGATGGCCGCCGGGGTCAACTTCGCCGATACCTTGATGATCGCCGGACACTATCAATTGAAGCCGCCGTTTCCCTTCAGCCCCGGCCTCGAGGTAGCGGGCGAGGTGACGGAATGCGCGCCCGGCATAACCCGGACCCGGGTCGGCGAGCGCGTTCTCGCCTTCACCGGCCACGGCGGCTTCGCCGAGGAAGCGGTGACGGCGGAGGCCAACGTCTACCCCATTCCCAGCGCCATGGACTTCGTTACCGCCGCCGCCTTTCCGGTGGTCTACTTCACCTCTCACTTCGGGCTCGCCAATCTGGTTCGCCTGGTCCCCGGCGAGACCTTGTTGGTGCTGGGCGCTGCTGGCGGCGTCGGCCTGGCCGCCGTCGAGATTGCAAAGCGCCTCGGCGCCACCGTCATCGCCTGCGCCGGCGGGAAGGAGAAAACTGCCGTCGCCCGCGACCACGGCGCCGACCACGTGCTCGACTACCGAGCTGAGGACATCCGCCAGCAGGCCAAGGCGCTGACCGGCGGGTTGGGCGTCGACGCGGTCTTCGATCCGGTCGGCGGCGAGGCCTTCACCGCCGCGCTGCGCGGCACGGCGCCGGGCGGGCGCATCCTGGTCGTCGGTTTTGCCAGCGGCACCATCCCCCAGATCCCGGCCAACATCTTGCTGGTCAAGAACGTCACCGTCATCGGCTATTCCCTCGGCGGCCACCGCAAGCGCGACCCCGAACTGGCCGACCGCTCGCTCGATGAGATTTTCGCCTGGTGGGCGGAAGGGGCCTTGAAGCCGCGCATCTCGCGCACCCTGCCCCTGGCCGACGCGGCCGAGGCGCTGGAGGCCTTGGCCGGGCGCAAGTCCACGGGCAAGATCGTGCTTATACCAAGGATCGGTGATAATGACCCGTAGAGACGGCTTCCCAAGGTTTTCGGCTAGGAGCGTGCGGCGCGGCGATGCCCAACATCGCAAGGCGTGCGCGACGCTGTCCGAAAGCCTTGGGAAGCCGCCGTTCCGGTCGCGTATGCGGCCCGTCGGAGGGCGTCGAAAAGCCTTGTCGATGCTGGGCATCGCCGGCGGCATTTCTCCTACCCGACGAACCGCCTACGCGATCTCTATGGGTCATTATCACCGATCCTTGGTATTACCATCGGGGCCGCCCCATGACCGGAGATGACGACCGCGTCCGCGCCCAGTACAAGGCCCTGCCCTATCCCGAACGCGACCCGGCCGACGAGGCCAAGCGTCTGGTCACCGGCTCGCCCAGCCACTTGGCAGAGGTCAATCACTTCGTCTTTGCCGGGCGGCGCGATTTCTCCCTTTCCTTCCGCGCCCTGGTGGCGGGCGGCGGCACCGGCGACGGCGCCATCATGATGGCCCAGCAACTGAGTGACGCCGGGGACGGCGGCACGGTGATTTACACCGACCCGTCGCGGGCCGCACGGGCCATCGCCGAGGCGCGGGCCGAGGCGCGAAGGCTTGCCAACATCGAATTCAGGACCCTGGCCATCGAGGAGGCGGCCGACGCCGGGCTTGGCTCCTTCGACTACGTCGATTGCTGCGGCGTGCTGCACCACCTGGCCGACCCGGCGGCGGGCCTGATGGCCCTGGCCGGCCTGCTCGCCCCCAAGGGCGGCATGGGGCTTATGGTTTACGGCACCTTGGGCCGGGCCGGGGTTTATCCCCTGCAGGCCCTGTTGCGCATGCTGAGCGGCGGCGACGGCGAGGCGGCCCGGATCGCCTTCGCCCGGCGCCTCCTGGACGACCTTCCCGCCACCAACGCCTTCAAGCGCAACCCCTTCGTCGGCGACCACCTGTCGGGCGGCGACGCGGGGCTCTTTGATCTGCTGCTGCACAGCCGCGACCGCGCCTACCGGGTGCCCGAGATCGCCGAACTGGCGGCCGCCGCCGGCCTGCGCATCACCGCCTTTGTCGAACCGGCGCGCTATGATCCGGCGTCCTATGTCAAGGACCCGGCAATCCTGGAGCGCCTTGCCGGCCTCGACCGGTTGGAGCGTTGGGCCGCCGCCGAGCTGATCGCCGGCAACATGACGAAACATGTCTTCTATGCCGTCGAGGCGGACCACCCGGGGCCCGCCGTCGCCACGGCCGACGACGCCAACGCCGTGGCGCACCTGCGTCTCGAGGCGGGCGAGGACCTGGCGGCGGGGATCAAGCCCGGCCGGGCGCTCACCGCCACCATCGACGGCGTGAGCTTGCGCTTTCCCCTGCCGCCCCTGGCCCGGGCCATGGTCGAAAGGATCGACGGCACCCGGTCCCTGGCCGACATCCACGCCCAGTTGCTGGAAGCCAACCCGGACCTGGAACGGGACGCTTTCATGGACCAGTTCGCCCGTCTTTACGCCGCGCTGAACGGCCTTGGCAAGCTGTACCTGTCGTACCCTCCCGGTTAGAATCCCGCTTCCACATCGGGGCGGGGGACTCTCATGAAACGCTTATCGATATTCGGCTTTGGGGTCGTGGCGCTGATTGGCATGGCCCTGGTCGCAATGCCGGCCGACGCCAAGAAACATAAAAAGCGTGACGGGCGCAAATCCATGCAGGGATTCAAGAAAGACCGCGTTTCTCGCGACTTCCTGCACGCCGATACCGATGAAGACCGCAAGCTCAGCCGGGCCGAATGGAAGCGCCGCGGCAACTTCGATCGCCTGGATACGAACGGCGACGGGTTCCTGAGCATCGAGGAAGTGCGGGTGATCTACAAGGGGCACGACGTTAAGGATTACGACTGGCCGCCCAAGGGCATGGCGAAGCCCGCCGTTGAAATCGACCCATCCATCAAGGCCGACCGAGTCGGAAGCGATAGACTGGACAATGAAACGCGGTGCGGCATCGCACGAGAGGGGGAATGCGGCATCGAATCGCAGATGAAGCGCGGCTTGGTCGAGACCGGAACCGGCCCCCGTTTTCCCGACAAAGCCACGTGCCCCGGCATCGACGACTATTGGGCCATGGATTACGCGAAAAAGCGCAACCGACAAAGTTATCACGGCGGCATCGATGTGCCGGCGCCGTGGGGCACGCCGATGCGCGCCGTCGCGGCGGGGTCCGTCGTCGCCAAGTACGAAGCCCATCAGTCGAAACGCGGCACCGAGGTCGTGGTGCGCCACAGCCCGGAACAAACCGGGCTGCCCCTATGGACCTACAGCGCCTATGGCCACCTGGACGCCCTGCCCGACCTGAAAATCGGCCAGCGCGTGGAGATGGGACAGATCATCGGTCCGACCGGTAATTCCGGGATCAGCGCCAAGGGCAGCAAGGGATCGGGCCAATCGACGACGCGCCGCCCGGCCATCCACCTGGCAATGTTTTACAGCACCACCAACACCTACAGCGAAAGCAACGACACCATTATCCCGGTCGATGGCTATTGGCTCGACCCGATGGCGTTTTACCGCCAGAAGGGACCCTTCGATACGCCATCGGTGGAGGCCCTTGCCGAAGCCGAAAAGGACGTGCCGATCCCGGTTCTGTTCGACGACGGCACACCGTTCCCCGCCGACACCAAGATGGTGTGGCCCTATGCCTGCAAGCGCGGGTGAGACCATTCGCCGCGGCTTGACAGCGGGGCGGCCAAGGCCCATTTACGCCGAGCGGCCCGGACCAACGGATTCCGGCCGCTTTGTTGTATTTGTCCGGATGCCCGAGCGATCATGACCGACACCGTCGACGCGCTGCGCAACATCGCCATCATCGCCCATGTCGATCACGGCAAGACGACCCTGGTCGACCAGTTGCTGCGCCAGTCGGGAACCCTCGACGGGATGCGCGACGCGCCCGAGCGCGTGATGGATTCGAACGACCTGGAGCGCGAGCGCGGCATCACGATCCTGGCCAAGAACACCTCCATCGATTGGCGCGACTGGCACATCAATATCGTCGATACGCCGGGCCATGCCGATTTCGGCGGCGAGGTCGAGCGCGTCCTGTCAATGGTCGATTCCGTGCTCCTTTTGGTCGACGCGGTCGAAGGGCCGATGCCCCAGACCCGCTTCGTGACTGCCAAGGCCCTTGCCTTCGGCCTCAGGCCCATCGTCGTCATCAACAAGGTCGATCGCCCCAGCGCCCGGCCTGACTGGGCGCTCGATCGGACCTTCGATCTGTTCGACCGCCTGGGCGCGACCGACGAACAGCTCGATTTTCCGGTCGTCTATGCTTCGGCGATCGAGGGCTGGGCGTCCTTGGACGTGGCGTCACCGGGTTCCGACATGAGCGTTTTGTTTCAGACCGTCGTCGATCACGTACCGCCGCCCGATGTCGACGCCGACGGGCCCTTTCAGCTTCAGGTCAGCGCGCTCGATTATTCAAGCTACGTCGGCGTCATCGGCATCGGGCGCGTGCGCCGCGGCCGCGTCCGGCGCAACGACGCCGTGACGGTGACCGGCGCCGACGGTGCGCCGCGTGCCGCCCGTGTCCTGCAAATCCTCGGCTTTCGGGGTCTTGAGCGCGTCGAATGCGAGGCCGCCCAAGCCGGCCAGATCATCGCCTTTACCGGCCTTGACGAGCTTTATATCTCTGACACCCTATGCGACCCCGACGCGGTCGAGCCCTTGCCGCCGCTCGACGTTGACGAGCCGACCATATCGATGACCTTTCAGGTCAACGATTCGCCGTTCGCCGGGCGCGAGGAGCAGTTCGTGACCAGCCGCAAGCTGGGCGAACGGCTGCAACGCGAACTGATCCATAACGTGGCGCTCCGGGTCGAGGCGACCGACGATCCGAACAAGTTCAAGGTTTCGGGACGCGGCGAGCTGCATCTCTCCATCCTCATCGAAACCATGCGCCGCGAAGGCTATGAACTTGCCGTCTCCCGGCCCGAGGTCATCCGGAAAGTCATCGACGGCGAGGTCTGCGAGCCCTGGGAAGCGGTCAGCGTCGATGTCGAGGACCGCCACCAGGGCGCGGTCATGGAGAAGCTGGGCGAACGGCGCGGCGAATTGCGCGACAGGGCATCGGGCCAGGAAGGCCGCGTCTGCCTCGACTATCTGGTTCCGAGCCGCGGAATGATCGGCTTTCGCTCTGAATTCCTGACCACGACGTCGGGAACCGGATTGATCTATTCGACCTTCGAAAAGTACGGCCCCAAGGCGGCCGGCAATATCGGCGAACGGCGCAACGGGGTGCTGATTTCCATGGCGGGGGGAAAGTCTTTGGCCTATCCGCTTTTCAACCTGCAGGAACGGGGCCGGTTGTTCATCGGTGCCGGCACGGCGGTCTACGAGGGCATGGTCATCGGCATTCATGCCCGCGACACCGACCTGGTCGTCAACCCGCTCAAGGCAAAACAACTGACCAACATCCGCGCCTCGGGTTCCGACGAGGCCGTCGTCTTGACGACACCCGTGCCCCTGACCCTCGAATACGCCTTGGAATTCATCGACGACGACGAACTGGTCGAGGTCACCCCCCAATCGATCCGGGTGCGCAAGAAGCACCTAAAGGAACACGAACGCAAACGCGCCTCCCGCGCCGCTTAAATCAATCCGTCATAAAACGATGGCGCGAGTTTGGTGTCGCCTTGCCCGCCATCCAATTCCGCTCTCCCCATCGCGCCTTTGCGGTCGGGTGTGGTATAGCGGGGCGCCGCACAACGCTAACCGGTTGTCGAGAGGATTAAAGATGAACAAACTGCCGCTCGCCCTTGTGATGGCGATGCTTGGCTTTGCCGTCCAGGCGGCCGATACGCACCCCGTCAAGGCTTCAAAATACGCCGGACAAGAGAAGCGGGCCATAAAAAGCCTTTCGCCCGGCGATATTGCCGAATTGAAGCGGGGCGGCGGATGGGGACTGGCCAAGGCGGCGGAGCTGAATGGCGTTCCGGGACCGGTGCATCTGTTGGAAATGAAAGACGAAATTCCGCTTGACGATGGGCAGGTTTCGGCCCTCTCCAAAACCTATGAACGGATGAAAGCCCAAGCCATTCGACAGGGCGAGCGACTCATCGCCCTTGAACGGGAACTTGAAAGCCATTTTCAAAACCGCACGATCACCGATGCGATTCTCCGCGCCACTCTCCATTCAATCGCCGAGGCGAGAAAGGAACTGCGCTACATCCATCTGGCCACCCATCTGAAAACGCCTGAAATTCTTTCGCCCGATCAGATCAAGAAGTACAACGCCCTGCGCGGGTACGACGATCCAGACCCCTGCGCCAACATCCCGCAAGGGCATGACGCCAAAATGTGGCGCAAACATAATCGATGCAGGTAACGGTACGGCCCGGGGACCCTTCCGCGCTTATAGGCCCTGACCATCGGCCAAGAATACAAGATCACAAGAAGTCTTGCTTCTTCCGGCCGCCGGCCCGGAGGACGTCGCCTTCAATTGTCAAAGTTGCTCGAAAGGGGAGTGTCCGCGCCGTTTTTGGTAGTAGTGAACACCCCAGACAACAACGGTCACGCAGAGTACGCCCAGGACAGCCAGGATCAGGCTATCTCCACCCGACGCGGCCCTGAAGCCTTCCGAAATCTGGTCAAAGTGGGTGACGTTGCTTTTCATACCCCATGCCTTTCCATGTTCACCCCGATACTCTCTCACAATTGGAATATCCGATCAGTGACCGCCGTCACGGCGGATATGAATAGGATTCGTCCCGCCCCGTCCGCCAACTCGTCCAAGCTTGGACGCCATATTGGAATGAGTGCCGTCGGCCGACTATCGGAAGCCCGGGCGCTCGCTGCTGGACGGCCTGACGCGCGGTATGGCCGGCGCGGCGGCCCTGGTCGTGCCGACGGCGGCCGGCGTGAACTCGGCGCCGCTTGGATTCGGCGATATCGTTCTGTTCGGGGTGGGGTCGGTCCCCGGCAGGGCGATCCTTTCGGCGGTGATCGCCCTGCCCCTGGCCTGCGCGGCCTTCTGGCGGCTCAAAGGAAACCATGGGCGGCGGGCCCGCGGCGCCGTCCCGATCGATGTCCCGTAACGCCCGGGGCGTCCGTTCAAAGCGCTGTCCCCGGGTCATCCTTCCCCGCCGCGTCTTCGGCGGCGACGGCGATCAGTTCGAGGAAGGGCGCGGCGAAGTCCCGGAGCTTGGCCTTGCCGACGCCGTGCACATCGGCGAATTCGGCTTCGTTGCGGGGCCTGCGGCGCGCCATGTCCATCAAGGCGCGGTCGGGGAAGATGACGAAGGCCGGCACGCCGCGTTCCTCGGCCAGGCCGAGGCGCAGGGCCTTCAAGGACGCAAAAAGTTCCCCGTCCCCCTGGGAAAGCTCAAGGTCGCCGCCCGCCGCCGCCCCGGCCTTGGGTCTTGCCTTGGCCTTAGGCCGCGCCGTGTCGCGGCGATAGCGGAACGTCGTTTCGCCGCGCATCAGCGCCCGGCCGCTCTCGGTCAGGCTCAGTCCGCCATGGCCGGCGATGTCGAGGCGCAGATGACCGACGGCGACCAATTGACGGACAATCGAACGCCAGGTGTCCTTGTCAACCTCATGGCCGACGCCATGGGTCGCCAGGCGGTCGTGGCCGGTGGACCGAATCTTTTCGGTATCGGCGCCGCGCAGTACATCGATGACGTGGGCGGCGCCGAACCTCTGTCCCGTCCGGGCGACGGCGCTGAGGACCATTTGCCCCTGTTCCGTGCCGTCGACGACGGCCGGCGGGTCGAGGCACACGTCGCAGTTGCCGCACGGCTCGGCGGTCTCGCCGAAATAGGCGAGCACCGTGCGGCGGCGGCACTCGGGCACCTCGCAATAGGCGATCAGGGCATCCAGCCTTTTGTGTTCGCGCAACTTGTGCGCCGTGTCGTTTTCTTCTTGCTCGATGAACACGCGGCGCTGGCGAATGTCGTCGAGGCCATAGAGCATATGGGCGTCGGCGGGCGCGCCGTCGCGCCCGGCCCGGCCCAGTTCCTGGTAATAGGCTTCCATGGTGCCCGGCAGGTTGGCGTGGAAGACGTAGCGCACGTCGGGCTTGTCGATGCCCATGCCGAAGGCGATGGTCGCCACCATCACGACGCCGGGCTCGGTCATGAACAGATCCTGGTTGCGATTTCGATCGGCCTTGTCCATGCCGGCGTGATAGGGAAGGGCGCGAATCCCGTTGGCGGCGAGGAAGGCGGCGGTCTCGTCGGTCTTCTTGCGGGTCAGGCAATAGACGATGCCGCATTGGCCGGACCGGGCGCCGACGAATTCCAGGAGCTGGCGCTTGGCGTCGCGGCGCACCTCGACGGCAAGGCGGATGTTGGGGCGGTCGAACCCGGTGACGAAGGTCCGGCCCTTGCCATCGAAAAGCTTGTCGGCGATGTCGTTGCGCGTCGCCGCGTCGGCGGTCGCCGTCAGGGCGGCGATGGGGGTCTCGGGGAACAAGGCGCCAAGGCGGCTCAAGGCCTCGTATTCGGGGCGAAACGAGGGTCCCCAGCGGGAAATACAGTGGGCCTCGTCGATGGCGATGAGGGTAACCGGCAAGCGATGCAGGGCATCCACCATGCGCTCCGTCATCAGGCGTTCCGGCGCCAGGTAGAGAAGGCGCACCTCGCCGGCCGCCGACCGTCGCCAGGTCGCCGCATTGACCTCATAGGAACGCGAAGAATTGATGGTGTCGGCGGCGACGCCGGCCAGTTTGAGCGCCGCCACCTGGTCCTCCATCAAGGCGACCAGGGGCGAGACGACGACGGTCAAGCCGCCTTGCACCAGGGCCGGGATCTGAAAGCACAGCGATTTGCCCGACCCCGTCGGCATGACGACAAGAGCGTGGGTGCCGGCCAGCAGGGTCGCCACGATCTCTTCTTGGCCGGCCCGGAAGGCGCCGTAGCCGAACACGTCGCGCAGGATTTGATGGGCCGGTGAGTCGGGCGCCGGGGAATTGGGCGCCGGGGAATCGGGCGATAGAGCTGGCATCCGCGTTCAGTCCCGCCGCGTGTCCATCCAAATGGTGACGGGGCCGTCGTTGACCAGGCGCACCGCCATCTCGGCCTGGAACTCGCCGGTTTCGACGGCGACACCGGCCGCCGCCATCGCCTCACAGAAGCGATCATAGAGCGCCCGCGCCAGCTCGGGCGGCGCGGCGCCGGAGAACCCGGGACGGTTGCCACGGCTGAGATCGGCGGCAAGGGTGAACTGGCTGACCACCAGGGCGGCGCCCCCGGCGTCGACGACGGAGCGATTCATCTTGCCCGCCTCGTCGGCGAAAATGCGCACCTTGGCCACCTTGCCGGCCAGGCGGTCGGCTTCGGCCTCGCCGTCCCCCGCCTCGGCACAGAAGAGAACCAGGAGTCCGCGCCCGATCTCGCCGACGGTTCGGCCGTCGACTTGAACGCTGGCTTCACTGACACGCTGCAACAGAGCCTTCATGGCAAATGCCTCCCCCTCGCCGCTCGTCGAAACTCTAACGATTGCGACTTTTCAAGTTTGTCGTTCTGGGCGATCTTACGGGCGAATGCCAGCCAGGAGAAGATGCCGTGATCAAGTGCCTTGTTGCAAAGCCCGGCGGGGCCGTTCCCATTACGCCGCTTGCCAAGAAAGAATTCCCCGATTGGATCGCCGCCCAGCCGACCAGGGTCCGGGCCTGGGTGCGGTCCACCCGCTTCGAGGCCGAGCCGGGCGCCGTCTCGCTGATCGCCGGTGCCGACGGCGGGCTGGAACGCATCGTCGCCGGCTTCGGCGACGAAGACGAGATGTGGCAATGGGCCGCCCTGGCCGGCCGCCTGCCCGGGCGCCGCTATCGCATCGAGGCGCCCCTGGACGCGGCGCGGGCCGGGCGCGCCGCCCTGGGCTGGGCCTTGGCCGCCTACCGCTTCGACCGCTACCGCAAGGCGGGGGCCAAGCCGGCGAGCCTGGTGTGGCCCAAGGAATGCGACCGGGGTGCCGTCGAGCGTACCGCCGAAGCCATCTTCCTGGTCCGTGATTTGATCAATACGCCGGCCTCCGACATGGGTCCGCGCCACCTGGCGGCGGCGGCGCGAAACCTGGCCCGGCGCCACGACGCCAAGGTCACCGTGATCGTCGGCGAGCGCCTGTTGAGCCGCAACTTTCCCGCCATCCACGCGGTCGGGCGGGCGAGCGCCGAGGCGCCGCGTCTGATCGATCTTCGCTGGGGCGCCAAAAAGGCCCCTCGGGTGACGATCTGTGGCAAGGGCGTGTGCTTCGATACCGGCGGTCTCGACCTCAAGCCGGCGGCGGGTATGAAACTGATGAAAAAAGACATGGGCGGCGCCGCCCACGCCCTCGGCCTGGCCCATATGATCATGGGGGCCGGCCTGCCGGTTCGCCTGCGCGTCCTCATTCCGGCGGTGGAAAATTCGGTCGCCGGCAACGCCATGCGTCCCCTCGACGTGGTCGCGACGCGCCAGGGGACCAGCGTCGAGATCGGCAACACCGACGCCGAGGGCCGCGTCGTGCTGGCCGATGCCCTGGCCGAGGCTTCGTCCGAACGGCCTGATCTGTTGTTCGACTTCGCGACCCTGACCGGCGCCGCCCGGGTGGCGCTGGGCACCGGACTGCCGGCCCTGTTTTGCAACGACGACGCCCTGGCCGGCGATCTTCTGCGTCTGGGCGAGGGCGAAGCCGACCCCCTGTGGCGGATGCCGCTGTGGAAGCCCTATCGGAGCCAGATCAAGGGCAAGGTGGCCGACCTTACCAATTCCCCGGAGGGCGGCCACGGCGGGGCGATCACGGCGGCGCTGTTCTTGGAGGCATTCGTCGGCCGGGGAATTCCGTGGGCGCACCTTGATCTGATGGCTTGGAACCCGCAATCGCGGCCCGGCCGGCCCGAGGGCGGCGAAGCCATGGCCATGCGCGCGATCTACGCCTTGATCGCGGAACGTTACGGCACCCGAGGGCGATGAATATGTTGCCGCCCGCCACCGGGTTCGTCTAAACGATACGGACCCGGAATGATATAAATTCGCTATGAGCATTGAGCTAAAGGAGATGCAGGCGCTGGACATGTGGCGGCTGGCGGTTGTGGCCGGCATTCGCCGCTCCGCGCCCGACTTTTCCCAGCGCCAGATGGCGGTCCTGCTCAGCGTCTACCTGACGCCGCCGCCCCACACGGTGCGCGGCCTGGCGCGGAGCCTCGGCATCTCGAAGCCGGCGGTGACCCGGGCCCTCGACCGTTTGGCCGGTCATCAGTTTGTGCGCCGCAAGGTCGATGAGGACGACCGCCGCAGCGTCCTTGTCCAGCGCACGGTGCGGGGATCGGTTTTCCTCAGCGAATTCGCCGAACTAATCGTCGCGGCGGCGCGCGATTCAGGCGCCGGCTGAGATATCTCCCTTACGCCGTCCGCGGATTGTGCATGCGGGGCGGGCGAAAGCGCCGCAGATAACTGGGCAGAATCGACTCCACCGTCGTCGCTTCGACGCCCAGGTCTTCGAGGGTCAGGGCATCGGCGCCGACCACGTTGTCGCTTTCGAGCAATTTGACCTGGTCGCGGGTCAATACAGGCTGCGGCCATTTTTCCAGGAACCACGCGTAGAGGCGCGCCACGGCGAAGGGCAGGGGCACGAGAAAGCGCCGGCGCCCGGTCTGGCTAAGCATCAGTTCCATGATGTCCTTGAAGCTGTACACCTTCGGGCCGCCCAACGCATAGGTCTTGCCCCGGGTCTCGGGGTTATCGAGGGCCGCCATGATGGCGTCCGCCACGTCGCCGACATAGACCGGTTGGAAGCGCGTCCCGCCGGCGCCGTAAAGGTCGATGCGGAAACCCGGTGCCTCGTCGGACAGCGCCACCTTGGGCACCGACGGACAGCCGAAGACCGGCATCGCCGGCGTCAAAGAGGCGAGCCCGGCGAACAGGTTGAAGAACTTGTCCTCGGGGCCGAAGACGACGCTGGGGCGCATGATGGTGGCGTCGGGAAAGGCGGCCAGCACCGCTTCCTCGCCGGCCGCCTTGGTGCGCGCGTAATCCGACGCCGAGGCGGCGTCGGCGCCGAGCGCCGACACCTGGATCAGGCGCCCCGCCCCGGCCGCCCGGGCCGCCGCCGCCACGTTGGCGGCGCCGTCGACGTGAAGGGCCTGAAAGGTGCGCCGTCCCCAAGGCGCCAGGATGCCGACCAGATTGACGACGGTATCGGCATCTTCGACCGCCAGGGCGGTCAAGGCCGGGTCGGTGATGTCACAGCCGAAGGGCACGATCTGTCCGACCTCGCCCATGGTCTTGAGAAACAGCGCCGCCTCGGGATCGCGCACGGCGGCGCGCACGATGGCCCCCGACGCCGCCAGGCGGCGGATCAGGTGGCGTCCGATGAAACCGGAACCGCCGAACACGGTCACCAGGTGACGAGCCATGATCCCCACTCCTTCTATCCGCAACCATATGCGTTGAGCCTTATAATCCTCTCGCCACCGGCGTCAACCACCCAGGCGCCGTTGACGGTTGACAGACTCGGCGCCAGGCGTTAACGACACAATTCGCCGTCGGGCCGGGACAGATCCGCTCGGCGCCGGGGCCCAGGTGGCGGAATTTGGTAGACGCGCAGGTTTCAGGTACCTGTGGCCGAAAGGCCGTGGAAGTTCGAGTCTTCTCCTGGGCACCATTTCTTCTCTGATCGAGGGCTGGGTTGAACGCCAAGAATACATCGGTCGAGCTACACCAAGGGGACCTGCCCGCCGGCCTGGGCTTCGGCGACAGCGTCGCCGTCGACTCGGAGACCATGGGCCTCGATCCCCACCGCGACCGCTTGTACCTGGTCCAGCTTTCCGGCGGCGACGGCATCTGCCATCTGGTGCGCTTCGCCGACGGCAACTACGACGCTCCCAACCTGAAGGCGCTGCTCACCGATTCCGCCGTAACCAAGCTGTTCCATTACGCGCGCTTCGACGTCGCCATGTTCCGCCACCATCTGGGGGTGACCTCGGCGCCGCTTTATTGCACCAAGATCGCGTCCAAGCTGGCGCGCACCTACACCGGCCAGCATGGGCTCAAGGATTTGTGCCGCGAGCTTCTCGGCATCGGACTGGACAAGGAGCAGCAGTCGTCGGACTGGGGCGCCCCCGACTTGAGCGCCGATCAGCTTCGTTACGCCGCCAACGACGTTCTTCACCTTCACGCCCTGCGCGCCAAGCTCGACGAGATGCTGGCCCGCGAGGGACGTTCCCAACTGGCCGAGGCCTGCTTCCAATTCATCGCCACCCGCGCCGCCCTCGACCTGGAAGGATGGAGCGATCAGGACATCTTCGCTCACTAAGAGTTTTATGTTGATAAGAACCTGCACCGGCCCGGGCAATCACAAAACGCTTTGAGCCCCGGACGGTGATTAAAGAACGGCTTAAAACCATCTGATTCTGTTGACGATTTACCGTTTCCGGCGCATACTTTGCCGGTGTCGCGACCGAGCTTGACGGGAATGCCGAAGTCGCGCGCCGCCCCGTCCTAACAGCACCGCAGACGAGAGGCCCCTCGGCGAATGACCAAAAGCTCACTCGAACCCATGCTCCAAGCGCCGGCCGACGGGCATGCGCTTGACGCCGATCTGCGCTCCGCCAGGCGGGTCCTGCACCTGGAGGCGGAGGGGTTGCGCGCCCTGGCCGACGATCTGGGCCGGCCCTTCGTCGCCGCCGTCGAGGTCCTGGAAAAGGTGAGCGGGCGCGTCATCGTTTCGGGCATGGGCAAGAGCGGCCACGTGGCGCGTAAAATCGCCGCCACCCTGGCTTCGACCGGCACGCCGGCGTTCTTTGTCCATCCCGGCGAGGCAAGCCACGGCGATCTGGGCATGATCACCGACCACGACGCCATCGTGGCGCTTTCCAATTCGGGCGAAACCGTGGAACTGGCCGACCTGGTGCAGTTCGCCAAGCGCTTCGCGATTCCCCTTATCGCCATCACCTGCCAAGGCGACAGCGCCCTGGCCCAGGCCGCCTCCGTGGCGCTGGTCTTTCCGGCCAGCGACGAGGCCTGCCCGATGGGACTGGCGCCGACCACCTCGACCACCGTAATGCTGGCGCTCGGCGACGCACTTGCGGTGACGCTTTTGGAGCGCAAGGGGTTTTCGGCCGACGACTTTCAGGTCCTGCATCCGGGCGGCCAGTTGGGGAGCAGACTTTTGAAGGTGTCGGACATCATGCATGGCGGCGATCGCATGCCCTTGATCGACGGCGCCGCCCCGATGACCGACGCCATCATCGAAATGAGTTCGAAAAGCTTGGGTTGCGTCGGCGTGACGGCGGCCGCCGGCGGCCTTAGGGGCATCATCACCGACGGCGATTTGCGCCGTCACATGGGCGACGGGATGTTGCGCCAGACGGCCGCCGAGGTCATGACCCCGGGGTCCAAGACCATCCGCCCCGGGGCCCTGGCCAGCGAGGCGGTGCGGGTCATGAACGCGGACGCCATCACCAGCCTTTTCGTGGTCGAGGATGACCGACCGGTGGGCATCGTGCACATCCACGATTGCCTGCGCGCCGGCGTGGCTTAGGGAACAAGGCGCCGTGAACACCTCCACACGGACCGACCAGGCATCCGGCGGGCGGCGCCCGGGCCATCGGTCGGGTCGGGGCGCGCCCCCCTTCATCCGCCAGCCGGGAGCGCCGCGCCGCCACGCCACCGGCTACAGCCGCTTTGTCGCCATGATGAAGTTTTTCCTGCCATTGGCGGCGCTGACCCTGATCGTGCTCATCGCGGTGTGGCCGCACCTGCAGACCGAGGACAACCGCTTTCGCATCGGCTTCGCCGTCCTCGGCTTGGGGGAAAGCGAAAACCCCTCCATGGTCAACGCGCGCTACGTGGGGACGGATCAAAACGATCAGCCGTTCTCGATCACCGCCGACCTGGCCAAGAACCTCCTCAAGGGCGCCGAGGCGGTCGAACTGGAGATGCCCAAGGCCGACATCGCGCTCAATGACGGAACCTGGCTCGTGCTGACCGCCGAGGCCGGCAGCTACAACAGGACCGGCAAGAAACTGAACCTGGCCGGCGCCGTCAACCTGTTCCACGATTCGGGCTATGAACTGCGCACGCCCGAGGCTGAAATCGACCTCGACAAGGGAATAGCCCTTGGCGACAAGACGGTCGAGGGGCATGGACCCTTCGGGGATCTGAAGGCCGAGGGTTTCCGTCTTGAAGACAAGGGCAGGCGGATCACCTTCACCGGCAAGGCGAGCCTGCTCATCTATTCGGAGATCGAAAAGTCGACACAGTGAATACGCGATTCTCCCCGCCTCCCGACCGGACCGGCGCCTCCGCTGGCCCTATTCTCGGCGCCCTCGCCGGATTGATACTTGGCGCCGCCGCCGTGCTGTTGCCGGGCGCGTCGGGCGTGCTGTTCCCGGGCGCCTCCGGCGCCGCCGCCCAGACCCTGAACTTCGCCAGCGGCGACAGCGACGCCCCCATCCAGGTGGACGCCGATGACGGTATCGAATGGGAACAGGACCGCCAGATATTCACCGCCCGGGGAAACGCCGTGGCCGAGCGCGGCAACGTCACGGTGCGGGCCGACGTCTTGCAGGCCTATTACCGTAAGAAGCCGGCCGGCGGCACCGACATTTGGCGCCTTGACGCCGACGGCAACGTACGCATCAATTCGGACAAAGAGAAGGCCTTCGGCGAGAAGGGAGTCTACGACGTCGACAAAGCCATCCTGGTGCTCAGCGGATCCAAGGTCGGATTGACCACGGCCGACGACAAGATTACCGCCACCCGGCAATTGGAATGGTGGGAAAACAAGCGCATGGCCGTGGCCCGCGGCAATGCGCTCGCGGTGCGCGGCGAGCGGCGCCTGCGCGCCGACGTGCTGGTCGCCTACTTCGAGAAGAACAAGTCGGGGAAAAGCCGGATATCGCGAGTCGAGGCCTTCGACAACGTCCACATCGTCACCACCACCGATACCGTGACGGCGGCGCGCGCCGTCTATTACGCCGATAGCTCTATCGCGACCCTCACCGGATCGGTTAAGATTACGCGCGGCGAGAACCAACTCAACGGCTG
>JASLLZ010000061.1 GCA_030746775.1 Rhodospirillales bacterium
TCCGCCGGGGGCTCGGCCTCGGGCTTGAAGAAGTTGGCCAAACGCTGGACCAGACCGGGTTGGTCCGTTGGAGGTTCCTCCAATTCGGCGACGGCCGCTGCCTCCTCCACCGCGCCGTCTGGCGCCGGCGGCGCGGGGGCAATGTCCGATGAGGTAACGGATTCCACGCCTTCCGATTTGTTCCTTGGCGCAAGCGTCGCGGGCGGCTCGGCATTGGCTTGTTCGGCAATCGCGTCCTCGTCGGCCTGCTGAATCTTGGCAAAACTGCTGGGTCCAGAATTTTCTTCCTTGGACTTGAAGATTCCAGTCAAGCGGCTGAAAAAGCCGGGTTCCGCCGACGGTTGCTGCGTGGGATGCGCGTCACCGGCGGCGCTATCCTGTCCTTTGGCGCCGCATCGGTGTCGGTCTTTGCGGCCGATGCGGCTTCGCTCGTCGCCGGTGGAAGCTCTTGAATTATGGGTCGCGGGGGGCTCGGAGGGGCTTCGGCGACCGGGGCCGTCGGCGCGGCGGCGGGTTTCTGGACGGCGCCGATGACGGGAAGCGCCGAGCCCGGAGCGGCGGCCCGGGGATCGAAGGGATTCCCGGTAGTGGGCGGAGGTATCTTCGGTGCCGGCGGTTTCGGGCGCGCCACGGATGGCGCGACCACCGGACGGACAGGGGCAGGCCGGGGTTTCTCTTCGCTGATCCGAGGGGCCGTCTTGGCCGGGACTTCGGCCTTTTTGGGTTCACCATCCAGGGCCGCGATGCTTGGCGGAGCGCCCGCCGGTTCGACCGCTTCTTCGTCGTCCGATGTGAACAGGCCGGTCAATCGACCAAAGAAACCGGGCTGGGCTGGTTGGGATTTTGGTGGTGCCTCTGCGGCGGTCGAGGGTGCCTGGACGACCGCGCTGTCCGCTGCGGCGACGCTTGGCGGCGCCGGGGCGGCCGGCGGCGCCTTTCCCGGGCCGAAGACGGGACCGACGAGGGCAAGATTGGATGACGGAGGCGTCGTGGCGGGGTCGAACGGGTTGGGTGTGTTGGCGGGCCAGGGCGCGGGCGGGGGCATGGCGGCGGGCGGCAAAGGGGCGACATCGGGTTGTTTCGCTGGGGTCGTCGAAAGCGCCGCGGCCGGGGCCGGCGGTGCGGCGGCAAGCGGCGGCGGAGGCGCCGCCTCGGCCCGTTTCGTTCGGCGAAAATTGCGAATGGAAAGCAGGAAATGGGCGATCTCGAAGTGTCCCCGATCGACCGCCACGTCGACCGCCAGCAGGCCCTGTTCGTTGGTCGCGGTGATGTCGGCGCCGGCGCCGATGCTGATCTGCACGGCGCCCAGGTTGTTGTTGTGCACGGCCTCGAAAAGCCGCTTCGTGGCCGCCGCCGATCTTCCATCGCTTGCCGTCTGCTGCGCCGCCGTCTCGCCGGCCATCAGCGCGACGAGGACGAGGGCCGCCACGACCGCGCGACCCAATAAGGAGCGCGGGGCAACGGGAGGCACGAGTCGAGGAGCGGTGCTATTCATAAAATTTGTTTCGACCATCGAGGCGCATCGGACAAACCGGGACGGCCCACGGCACGTGCGGCAGGGATCGAAGTATAGCACCACCCGGTGAGGCGGTCACATGGGCATCTTCTCGCTTGCCAGGTCGGGCTCGCCGCAATGGCGCAGGATCTGGACGCGACTGGCGTCGCGCAACGCGATTGCCCGGGCCCAGGCGTCGTCCGTTCCACCAGCCTTCGGGACCGCCGGTTCGATTGGCGTGCCGATGGTGACGGCGAGGGTCCCGGGCCGCGCGAAACAGGATCCGTCGCGCAGTATCGAGCGGGTGCCCCGGATGGTGACCGGCACCACCGGGAGGCCCGCTTCGGCGGCGGTAAGGAAGGCCCCCATGTGGAAGGGCATCAGGCCGGGCATGCGGAAGATGGTGCCCTCGGGGAAGAACATCAACGATCGACCGCTGCGCGCCGCCTCGGACACGCGCCTGGCGTCCGCGGCACCCGTTTCCTTGTCGAAGCGTTCGACGAAATGGGCACCGATGCGGCGCAAGAAAATGCGCGGCACGAACTGGGCCTCGAGTTCCGCCTTGGCGACAAAACCGTACTCGCCGGGCAGCGCCGCCACCAGAACCGGGCCGTCCAGGTAGCTGGCGTGGTTGGCGACGAAGACGCAAGGGCGGCCCGGCGGCGGCAGGTTCTCCAGCCCGGTGACGATAATCGGTGTTGCCGTGGCCCTTCCCAAGAGACGCGCCGCGCCGCGCGTGACGCGCCACCGCCATGCCGAACGGGGCAGCACGGCGACCAGTGGCCAGGTGAGGATCGCCAGGGCGACAAAGACGAACCAGCCATAGACACCAAAGAGGCCCTCGGCGATGGCGCGGCCGGCGCGCCGCAATTGGGGCACCGCGGCGGTGGCGGCCAGGCGCGCCGCCTGCCAGGCAAGCGCCGGGCGCGGCCGGCCGATCAGGCCGCCTTCGTAGACGTGGCGGCTGGCGGCGCGGCGGATCTTGCCGCTCGATGTCTTGGCGACCGTGCCGGGCGGCGTCAGGACCACCTCGTCGGGCGGCATGTCGATGAGGTCGACGGCGATGGCGTTGACCCGGGCCCGCAGGCGATCGCGTTCCTGGGTGTCGCGCTTGCGCGTTTCGGCCAACACGATCAGGCGTTCCGTGCCGCTTTCTGAGTCCAGGCTGCCGAAGACCGCCACGTTGCCCTGGCGTATACCCTCTATGGCGCCCACCGCCTCCTCCAATTCGGCCGGGTAGATGTTGCGCCCGGCCCGGATGATCACGTCCTTTGTGCGCCCGGTGATGAAGACGTCGCCGCCGGTGATATAGGCGCGGTCGCCGGTCTCCAGCCAGGTGCCGTCGAACAGGCGGCGCGTTGCCTCGGCGCTACGGAAATAGCCGCTGGTCGCCGACGGTCCCTGGAATTGCAGCCTGCCTTCGCGGCGCTCCGGCAGTTCTCGGCCCGCCGGGTCAACGACGCGCGTCTGATGACCGGTCAGGGGCCGGCCGCAGGCGACGAATTCGAGGGCCGTGGCGTCGTCGGCGCCGGCCGGCTCGGCGCGCCCCGTGGCGAGGAAGGTGCGGCGCTCGACGCGGTCGATAAGCGGCCCCCGATCGAGGGGAGAAAATGCGAGGCCGACCGAGTTTTCGGCGAGTCCGAACATGGGCATCATGGCCTGACGCCGGAAGCCGACGCCGGCAAAACGCTGGCAGAAGCGCTCCACGGTCTTGGGGCTCACCGCCTCGGCGCCGTTGGCGGCCATGCGCCAGCAACTCAGGTCCAGGCCCTCCAAGTCCGCGTCTTCGAGGCGGTTGAGGCAGAGCTCGTAGGCGAAGTTGGGGGCCGCCGAGAGGGTGCCGCGATGGCGGTGGATGGCCGCCAGCCAGCGCCGCGGCCGGGCCAGGAACGAGAGCGGCGACATGACAACCAGGGGAATGGCGAAGTAGAGGCTGCCCAGCCAGGCGCCGATCAGCCCCATGTCGTGATAGAGCGGAAGCCAGCTGACGAAGACATCGTCCGGCCCGACCTCCAGCGCCGCGCCCATGGCCCGGATGTTGGCCAGCAGGTTGGCGTGGGTCAGCACCACACCCTTGGGGTTGCCGGTGCTGCCCGAGGTATATTGCAACAAAGCGACGTCCGTGGCGGCTACCGGATGGGCCGGCACCGCCGCCGCCACCAGTTCGCCCGCCGTCACCACGTGGTCGAGGCTGCTGGCTTGAGTCTTCAAAAGATTTCCGAAACGCTTCGCCTCGTCGGTCGTGACGAGAATGCGGGCCAGGCCGTTGGCGACGATGGCGGCATGGCGGCGCAGGTGCTCTTCGATCTGTGCCGGGCGGCCCGGCGGGTAGAGGGGTAGCGGCACGCCACCGGCGAGGAGGACGGCGCAGAAGGCGATGAAGTAGTCGCGTCCCGTGGGCAGCATGAGGGCCACCGATTCGCCGGGCCGCAGGTCCCGTTCCCGCAACCCGGCTGCCAGCCGCGCCGCGCCGTCCCGGAGCGCCCCGTAGGTGAGAACCTCGCCGTCGCCGGCGTCGGCGTAGAATTGGATATGGGGCCGCTCGGGGTGGGTGTCGGCGTGCCAGGCGAGGACGTCGTTCAGGGTGGCGGCGGCATGGGCACCATCGGCGCCGCGCCGAGGGCGAAGGCGCTGACATCGGGTGGCGGTGCCGCGTCCCGCCGCCGGCCGGCACCCGCCAGCGCCCGCAACAGGTCGCGCGGCGTCTCCGCCGTGGCGAAGGTCTGTTCGGGGAGCGTGGCGTCGAAGGCCTTCTCCAGGCGCAGCAACAATTCGACCCGGCCCAGGCTGTCAAAGCCCAGGTCGCGGTCGAGGGCGCTGTCCAGCGTCACCGGGGCCGCCGCCGGGGCGCCGGGACGCAACTCGTCGGCCAGGTCGCCGACGACGCTTAGAAGCCTCGCCGCCCGTTCGGCGGCTTGGTCGTTATCCGCCTCGCCCGACGATGATCGCACTCCGACCTCCCCCGATTCCAAGACGATGCCCTAATCTATAGCAGAACGCCCGGCGCGGCGCAGCGGTCGCAATGGCTTCACAGAAGGGGGTCTGTCTTTGTATCCTGGGGCCCGGCCAATCTGGAGAAACCGCATGGAATTTGACAGCCAAACATTGACCCTGGTCATCATAGTGGGCACGGGCTTTCTGCTCATCCGCCTGCTGCCGCGACTGTTGGCGGGCGTTCCCTATGTCAGCGCCAAAGAGGTACAGCTCCGCCTCGACGCCGGCCATCCGGTGGTTATCATTGACGTACGCAGCGCCCGCGCGTTCGCCAACGCCAAGGGCCATGCGGCCGGGGCGGTGAATGTGCCGCTGCGCGAGCTTTCGGGGCGGCTGCAAGAAATCTCATCGAAACTTGGACCCTACAAGAACGACGCCGTGTTCATCATTGCGCGCAACGAGGAAGGCACCCCGACCGCGGCGCGTGCCTTGAAAAAGGCCGGCTTCACCGACATTTCGGTCGTCAAGGGCGGTTTCAACCGCTGGCGCGCCATGAACCACCCGATGGAGACCGAACCGCCGGTGGAGTCCTCTTAAGCGCGCTTCTTTTCCTTGCCCCGGCCCAGATAGGCGGCCAGGTATTCGCCGGTGAAGCTGCCCGGTGCCGCCGCCACCTCTTCGGGGGTGCCGGCGGCGACCACGCGGCCGCCCTTGTCGCCGCCCTCGGGGCCAAGATCGATGATCCAGTCGGCGGTCTTGATGACTTCCAGGTTGTGTTCGATGACGATCACCGTATTGCCGGCGACGACCAGGGCCTGCAGCACGTCGAGAAGCTTGCGCACGTCGTCGAAGTGAAGCCCCGTCGTCGGCTCGTCGAGGATGTACAGCGTCTTGCCGGTGGCGCGCCGCGACAGTTCCTTGGCCAGTTTGACGCGCTGGGCCTCGCCGCCCGAAAGCGTCGTCGCCTGCTGGCCCAAATGGACGTAACCCAGGCCGACGCGCTGCAAGGTATCGAGCTTGTTGCGGATGGCGGGCACCGCCTTGAAGTACTCCAACCCCTCGTCGACGGTCATGTCGAGGACGTCGGCGATGGACCGGCCGCGGAAATGGATCTCCAGGGTTTCCCGGTTATAGCGTTTGCCCTTGCAGACGTCGCATTGGACGTAGACGTCGGGCAGGAAGTGCATCTCAATCTTGAGGACGCCGTCGCCCTGGCAGGCCTCGCAGCGCCCGCCCTTGACGTTGAAGGAAAAGCGCCCCGGCTTGTAGCCCCGCGCCTTGGCTTCGGGAATGGCGGAAAACCAGTCGCGGATGGGGGTGAAGGCGCCGGTGTAGGTGGCCGGGTTGGAACGCGGCGTGCGGCCGATCGGCGACTGGTCGATATCGACCACTTTGTCGATCGCTTCGATACCGTCTATGCGTTGGTGGTCGGCGGCGTGCAGGCGCGCCCCGTGCAGGCGCCGCGCCAGCGCCTTATAAAGGGTTTCGACGATAAGCGTCGATTTGCCGCCGCCCGACACCCCGGTGATGCAGGTAAACGTGCCAAGGGGAAAGTGCACGTCGATGTCGGTGAGGTTGTTGCCGCTGGCCCCGATGACCGAAAGTTTGCGGTTTTTATTTCCACTACGCCGGCGCCCCGGCACGGGAATTTGACGCATGCCGGTGAGGTATTGCCCGGTCAGGCTGTCGGGGGATGCCATGATGTCGGCCACCGTGCCCTTGGCCACGACATGGCCGCCGTGGATACCGGCGCCGGGACCCATGTCGATGAGGTAATCGGCATTGCGGATGGAATCCTCGTCGTGCTCGACGACGATCACCGTGTTGCCCAGGTCGCGGAGCCTGATCAGGGTCGCCAGAAGCCGGTTGTTGTCGCGCTGATGAAGGCCGATGGAGGGTTCGTCGAGGACGTAGAGAACGCCCGTCAGTCCCGAGCCGATCTGCGACGCCAGGCGAATGCGCTGGCTCTCGCCTCCCGACAGGGTCGCCGAGGCGCGCGACAGGGTCAGGTATTCAAGCCCGACGTTCTTGAGGAAACCCAGGCGCTCGTTGATCTCGCGCAGGATGCGACGGGCGATTTCGCGGCGTTGCGCATTCAGGTGGTCTTCCAGGGAGGCGAACCACTCGGCCGCCCCGTCGATCGACATCCGCGCCACTTCGCTGATGTGGAGACCGGCGATCTTGACCGCCAGGGCCTCGGGCTTGAGGCGAAAGCCGGTGCAGGTGGCGCAGGTCGTGATGGTCTGAAAGCGACTCAGCTCGTCGCGCACCCATGACGAATCGGTTTCCTGCCAGCGCCGCTCCATGTTGGGCACGACGCCCTCGAAGGGCTTCTTGATGTCATAGGCGCGCTGCCCGTCGTCATAGCGCATGGTTACCGGCTTGGAACCCGAACCGTAGAGGACCATGTCGCGCACCGCCTTGGGCAGGCGTCGGAACGGCGTCGTGAGCTTGAATTTGAAATGCCGCGCCAGGCTTTCCAGGGTCTGGGCGTAATATTGGGATGACGTGGAGGCCCAGGGCGCGATGGCGCCTTCGTCCAGGGACAGCCGGTCGTCGGGCACCACCAGGCTGGGATCGAAGTACATTTCCGTGCCCAGGCCGTCGCAGGCCGGACAGGCCCCGAACGGGTTGTTGAACGAAAACAGCCGGGGTTCGACCTCGTCGATGGTGAAGCCCGAGATGGGGCAGGCGAACTTGGCGGAAAACGTCGTTTGGTTGCCGCCGTCGGCGTCCTCGGCGAAGACCAGGCCGTCGGCCAGCGCCAGCGCCGTTTCCAGGCTGTCGGCGAGGCGCCCTTCGATGCCGGCGCGCACCACCAGGCGGTCGACCACCACCTCTATCGAATGCTTGATCTTCTTGTCGAGCGCCGGCACGTCGTCGACGTCATGCAAGGTGCCGTCCACCCTGAGGCGCTGGAACCCGCCCTTGGCCAGGGCCTGGATCTCCTTCTTGAACTCGCCCTTGCGGCCGCGCGCGATGGGGGCCAGGAGGTAGAGCCGCGTCCCCTCGGTCATGGTCATTACCCGGTCGACCATCTGGCTCACGGTCTGGCTTTCGATGGGCAGGCCCGTGGCCGGCGAATGGGGGACGCCGACGCGGGCGAACAAAAGCCGCATGTAATCGTAGACCTCGGTCACCGTGCCGACGGTCGAGCGCGGGTTGCGCGACGTCGTCTTCTGCTCGATGGAGATGGCCGGGCTCAGGCCCTCGATGGAATCCACGTCGGGCTTCTGCATCAGTTCGAGGAATTGCCGCGCATAGGCGGAAAGCGATTCGACATAGCGCCGCTGACCCTCGGCGTAGATGGTGTCGAAGGCAAGCGACGACTTGCCCGAGCCCGACAGCCCGGTAATAACGGTGAGCGATTCGCGCGGAATATCGACGTCGATGTCCTTGAGGTTGTGCTCGCGGGCACGGCGTACGCTGATGGTCTGCATGATCGATCCGGGCTGGGCCATGGAAGCGACCACAGATAAAGGGCGCGAAGGCGGCTGTAAAGCGTGGCGCGCGGCGCCAACCGCGCCGCTATTGTCTGACCGCGGCCGAGGCCCCATTATTCAGGATGCTCAGGGACCGCGGGCTGAACGTAGGGTAGGGGTGGAAGGCGGCGATGAACCTCATTCGCATGGCGATCGGGCGTCCGACGGCGGTAATGGCCGCCGTCCTGATGATCGTCACCTTCGGCGTGGTGACGCTCGAGACCATTCCCATCCAGCTCACCCCCGACGTGCAGCGCCCGGTCATTCAGGTCACCACGTCGTGGCCCGGCGCGGCGCCGGTCGAGGTCGAGCGCGAGATCACCACCCGCCTCGAAGAAGAACTGACGGGCATCGAAGGCGTCACCGAGATGACCAGCAGCTCCCACGCGGGGCGGTCCCGGATTACCCTGGAGTTCACCGTCGAACAGGACCTGGACCGCGCCTTTCTGTTGGTGTCGAACCGACTTGGCGGTATTTCCGATCTGCCGTCCGAGGCCGGCGAACCGGCCCTCAGGACCTCGGGCTCGGATGATCGCCCGATCGCGCGCATCGGCATCCGCCGCGCCGCCGGCAACACGCGCGATATTGAGACCTACGGCGACTTCGTCACCGATGTCCTCGCCGACCGTCTGGAACGGGTAACCGGCGTTTCCCAGGTCGATCTGTGGGGCGGCAGCCAACGCGAGCTGCGCATCGTCATCGCGCCCGAAAAGATGGCCCGCTACGGCCTCGGCGTAAGCGAGATCATGAACGCGCTGAGGGATGCCAATGCCTCGATTTCGGCGGGCTCGGTCGACGAAGGCAAAAGGCGCTACGTGGTGCGCACCGAATCCGAGACGACCACCGTCGAGCGCGCCGCAGCCGTCGTTTTGCGGACCTCTCGGGACGCCGAAGGCGGCCGTCTCAGCCGCGTCACCGTGGGCGACATCGCCACCGTCGAGTTCGGCTTCAAGGAAGCGACCAGCCGGCGGCGCTTCCTGGGCGAGGCGACGATCACATTGAACGTCATCCGCGAGGCCGGGGCCAACGTGATCAAGACCATGGACGGCCTGCGCAAGGCGGTCGACGAGTTGAGCGCGACGGTCATGCCGCAGCAGGGGTTGCGCATGGAGATCATCTATGACGAAACCGTCTACATCGGTTCCGCCATCGATCTGGTGCAACAGAACATCTTCGTCGGCGGCACCTTGGCGGTGCTTGTCTTGCTTCTCTTCCTGCGCTCGCTCAGGGCGACCTTGGTGGTATCGGTCGCCATCCCGGTTTCGGTGATCGGCACCTTCGTCGCCATGGCCGCCTTCGGCCGATCGCTCAACGTCATATCCCTGGCCGGCATCGCTTTCGCCGTCGGCATGGTCGTGGACGCCGCCATCGTGGTGCTGGAGAACGTCTATCGCCATCGCCAGGAAGGACGAAACGCCGGTGATGCCGCCTACCAGGGGACCAAACAGGTATGGGGCGCGGTTCTGGCCTCGGCCTTGACCACCGTGGTGGTGTTCGTGCCGCTCTTGTTGTTGCGCCTTCAGGTGGGACAGCTTTTCCGCGACATCGCGGTCGCCATTTCGGTTTCCGTCCTGTTGTCGCTCCTGGTTTCGATTACCCTGATCCCGGCGCTGTCGGACCGCCTTCTCGGGGCATCGGGCGCGGGGTCCGCAAAGCGCCTGGGCATCCCGCTCATCGACGGTTTCTCGCGCGCCTTTTTCGCCGCCATCATGGCCTTCGTCCGCTACGTCGCAGGCCATCGCGGCGTCGCCTTCGGGGTCGTCGTCGTGGTTTGCGGGGCGACCGGCCTGGCGACCTGGGCGTTTCTTCCCAAGCTTGACTATCTGCCCGACGGCAACCGCAACTTCGTTGCCGGGCGTATCCAGCCGCCGCCCGGATACAACCTTGTCGCCTCCAACGAAGTGGCGGAGAGAATTGAATCGGCGGTGCGCCCCTATTGGGCTTCGGTAAGCGGACCGGAATCGACGCCGGGCGAACCGCCCAAGATCCAGAATTTCTTTTTCGTTTCGTGGCGCAATCAAACCTTTGTCGGAGCGAGCGCCGTCGATCCGACGCGGGCCGGAGAACTGGTGCCCATCCTGCGCCGGCCTATTTTCGGCGAGCCCGGCACCCGGGGCTTCTTCAATCAGTCATCGTTGTTCGGCCGCAGCGTCGGCGGGTCGCGCTCCATCCATCTCGATATTTCGGGCGACACCTTGGAAGAGATCATCGACGTGGCGCGGCGCGCCGACGACCATTTGCGCCGTGTCCTGCCGCCGCGCCAGGGCAATCAGGTTCGTCCCCGGCCCGGCCTCGAACTCGGGGCGCCGGAAATCCGCGTCATCCCACATCCCGTGCGGGTCGCCAATGCCGGCCTGACCGCCCGTGAACTGGGCCTCACCGTCGATGCCTTCAACGACGGTATCCGGGTGGCCGAGATCACGGTCGGCGGACGGCGCATCGACCTGACCCTACGCGGCCCCGATCAAAACGTGCGCCAGACCCAGGGGATCGGCAATCTGCCGGTTGTGACGCCGCCCGGCACCATCACGCCGCTATCGTCGTTCGCCGACGTGGTGGTTACCTCGGGGCCGACGGAGATTCGCCACCTCGACCGGGCCCGCACGGTGACCTTGCAGATCCGCGCCAACAAACGCCTGCCGCTCGAGGTGGCGATTGAACGCGTCCGGAGCGGTGTCGTCGAACCTTTGAGACAACAGGGATTGCCGCCGGGAATCAAGATGCGCCTGTCGGGGGCGGCGGACGACCTGTCGGTGACCTGGGATGCCATGAAGTTCAGTCTGCTGGTCGCCGTCATCGTCGTATATCTTGTCATCGCCGTCCTTTTCGAAAGCTTCCTTTTCCCGCTCATCATCTTGCTGTCGGTGCCGCTGGCGATGGCCGGCGGCATCGGCGGCCTGGCGGTTCTCAACCTCTACGTCTTCCAGGCGCTGGACATGCTGACCATGCTCGGCTTCGTCATTCTCATCGGCATCGTGGTCAACAACGCCATTCTCTTGGTCGACCAGACCCTCTATTACCTGCGCGCCGAAGGGCTGGCTCCGGCCGAGGCCATCCAGGCGGCAACGCGCACCCGTATCCGGCCCATCTTCATGTCGACCCTGACCAGCGTCTTCGGCCTCTTGCCCCTGGTCTTGTTCCCCGGCGCCGGTTCCGAGCTGTACCGGGGGCTGGGATCGGTGGTGGTCGGGGGGCTGTCCCTGTCGGCCGTGTTGACCTTGATTATCATCCCGCCGCTGTTGTCCTTGTTGTTGCGACGCGGCGCCAACCAACGCACCGTCGCCCCGACGGCGGAGGCCAATTAAGGGGAGAGACGGGCCATGCGCTGCGCCATCCTAGACGATTACCAGAATGTGGCCTTGGGCCTCGCCGATTGGAGCGCCATCGCCGCTGACGTTGAGATACAGGTCTTCAACGAGCATCTCGGCGACGAGGCGGCGGTGGCCAAGGCATTGGCCGAATTCGAGGTGGTGGCCATCATGCGCGAGCGCACGCCCTTTCCGCGCTCGCTGTTCGAAAAGCTGCCCAAGCTCAAGTTGCTGGTCACGACCGGCATGGGCAACCTGTCCGTTGACTTGGCGGCGGCGAAAGAGCACGGCGTCGTGGTCTCGGGCACAGATATCCTCAAGTATCCCACCGCCGAGCTGACCTGGGGGCTGGTCCTGGCGGCAACGCGGCGCATCCCCCAGGAATGCCGGTCCGTCGCCGGCGGCGCTTGGCAGACGACGCTGGGCACCGGCCTCGACGGCAAGACCCTGGGCGTGATCGGGCTCGGCACCCAGGGCGCCCGGGTGGCAAGTTACGGCAAGGCCTTCGCCATGCAGGTCCTGGCCTGGAGCCAAAACCTGACCGCCGAACGTTGCGCCGAGGTTGGCGTCACTTTGGCGAGCAAGGAGGAGCTGCTGGCGCGCGCCGACGTGGTCACCATTCATATGGTTTTGGGCGAGCGCAGCCGCGGCCTGATCGGCGCCGAGGATTTAGCGCAGATGAAGCCCAGCGCCACCTTGATCAACACGTCACGCGGTCCCATCGTCGACGAGGCGGCGCTGATCAAGGCCTTGACCGACGGCACCATCGCCGGTGCCGGCCTCGACGTTTTCGACCAAGAGCCCTTGGCCGAGGACCATCCCCTGCGCCGGCTGCCCAACGCCGTCGTCACGCCACACATCGGCTACGTCACCGCCGAGACCTACCGCATCTTCTATCAACACACCCTCGAGGACATCCGCGCCTGGCTCGACGGTGCGCCGGTACGGGTGCTGACGGCGGCGAAGTAGACTTGGTCCTCATTTCTCCTGGTCGATGGTTGGGGGGACGATTAGCATGGGTCGCGAGGTAATCTGGGAAAGGCCGGATCAAGATGGGTCGCCGTAGCGAATCGCGAGCCCCCGCCATTCAACAGGCCCGCGAAGCCCAGGCCCGGGGCGATGTCGACAGGGCGATCTCGATACTGGGCAAGGCCGCCGAAGCCAACCCCAACGATGGCCAAATTCTATATGAATATGCATGGGCGCTGGTCCGTAGCGGGCACGATGACGCCGCCATTCCCGTCCTCATCTATTCTCTCGGAGTGGAACCGTTGCTTCGCGCGTCCGTCGAATTGCTCTCCAACGTGCTCAAGAACATGGTCATTACGAAGTGGGAGGGCCGCATCCCCGATGAATTGGCCGTGGCCTTCAGAGAGGACGTGGACCATCAACCGTTTTCCAAGACGTCTCTTGCCATTCTTGGCATGCATGAACCCCTTTCGGCCGCCTATGCCATGGGCCGGGACAGGGGTTGGAATGCCGCGGCAAAGTGGTTTCTTTGTTCTAAGGAATGATTCGACCTGCGCCGAAAACCCTTGTTTCTTTTGTCCCTAAGCAAAGGGGTCAACGTCGATTTCGACCTTGAATTCCTTCTTACGGCGGTTCGTCGGTATCTATGCCTGCAACAGGAGGGAGGATATTTTTCCGACGAAACGAACCATCCATTTATCTCTTCCCTAATTCAACAATGCCAC
Organism: Rhodospirillales bacterium; assembly: GCA_030746775.1. GTDB lineage: Bacteria > Pseudomonadota > Alphaproteobacteria > Rhodospirillales > JASLLZ01 > JASLLZ01. The sequence continues at coordinate 12,914 of JASLLZ010000061.1, forward strand.
ATTAGCGAGTTCGTGTTCTTGGTTTCCGATGAAGAGAAGGAGGTCATAAACGATACAAAGGTAGACTTTGCCGAAGTGATGGCCGGCAATCCCGACGCGGTGCGAAAGCTGTGCCTTCTGGCGCTCTACAAGCCGATACATCGCTTCATGGAATTCGATCAGGTGGCAAGGAAACTCCGGTACCACAAGGCAATCCCAAAGGACTTGCGTGGCTGGATTGGCGAACGCTCCAAGTTTCGACGCCGCAAAATGAAACTGTTGGAACGGATCGAGCAACTCTCCCCCATCGCCGACCCCACTTCGCGCAGCGTGGCTCGACAATACGAAGAAAATCCGTATCCCCAGTGGTCGACCCTGACCCGGCCGAAAGACAGCAGCGCAAAAAACAACTTGAAGCGTTTTTTCCTGTCGCGAGAAGTGGACTTCATCGACCGTCCGTTCAATGTCCTGATCGCCGGATGCGGCACTGGAAGTCAACTCGTTCGGTGGGGCCTTGAATTCGGGACGAAAGCGGACATCACCGCCCTTGATCTAAGAAAGGCAAGCCTTGCCTATGCGGCGGCGAAGGCGGATCAATACGGCCTTGACGCCATCCGCTTCGTCCACGGCGATATCCTGGCGCTTGACGGGCTCTATCAGGTTTTCGATATCGTCCTCGTAACCGGCGTCATTCATCATATGGCCGATCCGCTGAATGGCTGGCGTATCCTGGTTGATCGCTTGCGCCTCGGCGGCCTCATGCTGGTCAGTCTCTATAGCGCGGTTGTGCGCAGTTTGTACCCCCGTTTCGGACAGCATCCCGACTATCGCGCAGCCCCGGCAAAGGAACACCACATTTCCAAGGTGCGCCGCGAACTGATGGCCGAAACGCCGCCCGGCGAGCGGCGCGAGAAGGGTATGACGGGGCGTGATTTTTTCTATATGAGCGGCGTAAGAGACCTCATGTTCCACGCCAGCGAAAAACGATTCACGATTGCGGAAATCGAACGCTGTCTCACGGACCTGGGCCTCGAATTCCGCGGTTTCGACAACTTGGCGAACCCGGTCTACAAAGAGGTTATGGCATCGTTCGGGGACCCGTCGAAGCTAGCCAACTGGGAAACCTATGAAAAGACCAATCCCAGAACCTTTGACGGAATGTACGAGATTTGGTGCGTCAAGAACCCTGGTTAGAAGGTTGGCCGGAGAGGATCGGGCAATCAGACCGCCGTCCACCGCCGGGGCAAAAGCAGGCTGGCACCGGCGCCGGGTTTGCGGTTAAAGTGAGCGAGTTCGAATTCAGCGGGGGCACCCATGGCAGGCAGCGTCAACAAGGTCATTCTTATCGGCAACCTGGGGCGCGACCCCGAAGTGCGCTTTTCCCAGGACGGCACCAAGATCGTCAACTTTTCCCTCGCCACGTCGGAGCGCTGGAAGGACAAATCGACCGGCGAGCGCCGCGAGAAAACGGAATGGCACCGGGTCGTCCTGTTCAACGAGCACCTGGCCGAGATCGCCGAACAGTATCTGCGCAAGGGTTCCAAGGTCTACGTCGAGGGCGCCCTTCAAACCCGTAAGTGGACCGGCAATGATGGGGTGGAAAAGTATTCCACCGAAGTCGTCTTGCAACGCTATCGCGGCGAATTGACCATGCTGGACACGCGCGGCGACGGCGGCGGCGGAGGGGGCGGTTACGGCGCCTCCGAAGGCGGTCCGCCGGCGGCGGCCGAGGGCGGCGGTGGTCCGGGCGGCGCGGCCCCGGGCGGCGGCGATCTGGACGACGATATTCCTTTCTGATCGGCCTTTTCCGTCGCTTCGACGGGGCTAGCGGCATCTCAGATTCGATCCGGTCGCGCGGTTGCGCGCGGGAACGGGAAGTGCTAGTTTTCTCCATCCCAACCTGGGCTCGAAGCGGCTCCGACAGGGATGGATTAAGTCTCTGAATCGATTGGGTATTTTCACTTGACCGCACCTCCCGACTCGCCGACTCCGACGCCCAGTTACGACATTTCGCCCGTCACCATCGAAGACGAGATGCAGCGTTCGTATCTCGACTACGCGATGAGCGTCATTGTCAGCCGCGCCCTGCCCGATGTGCGCGACGGCCTGAAGCCCGTTCACCGGCGCATCATCTATTCGATGAAGGAGAGCGGCTACGACGCCGGCAAACCCTATCGCAAGTCGGCGCGTATCGTCGGCGACGTCATGGGCAAGTACCACCCGCACGGCGATACCGCCATCTATGACGCCATGGTGCGCATGGCCCAGGAATTCTCCATGCGCCTGCCGCTGATCGACGGCCAGGGCAATTTCGGCTCGATGGACGGCGACCGCCCCGCTGCCATGCGCTACACCGAGGCCCGTCTGGCGCGCTCCGCCCATGCCCTGATCGAGGACATCGACAAGGACACCGTCGACTTCCAATCCAATTATGACGAAACGGTCCAGGAACCGGTGGTTCTGCCGGCCCAGATCCCGAATTTGCTGGTAAACGGCGGCGGCGGCATCGCGGTGGGCATGGCGACCAACATTCCGCCCCATAACCTGGGCGAAGTCATCGACGCGTGCTGCGCCTATATCGAAAATCCCGACATCACCATCGACGAGATGATCGAAAACCACGTCCAGGCGCCCGACTTTCCCACCGGCGGCATCATCTTGGGCAAGACCGGCGTGCACAGTGCCTTTAAGACGGGGCGGGGTTCGGTCATCCTGCGCGGCCGGGCGGCCATCGAGGAGGTGCGCAAGGGCCGCCAAGCCATCATCATCACCGAGATCCCTTATCAGGTGAACAAGGCGCGCATGGTCGAGAACATCGCCGAGCACGCGCACAGCAAGAAAATTGAAGGCATCAGCGACCTGCGCGACGAATCCGACCGCAGCGGCATTCGCGTGGTGGTGGAGATCAAGCGCGACGCCGAGCCCGAGGTGGTGCTCAACCAACTCTACCGCTACACGCCCTTGCAGATCAGCTTCGGCGTCAACATGCTGGCGCTCAACGGCGGCCGGCCGATGATGATGAACCTCAAGCAAATCATCGTCGCCTTCGTCAATTTCCGCGAGGAAGTGATCCGCCGGCGCACCGTCTTCCAACTGGGTAAGGCACGCGACCGGGCCCACGTTCTGGCCGGCCTGGCCGTCGCCGTTGCCAACCTGGACGACGTCATCAAGCTGATTCGCGGCGCCAGCGATCCCGCCGCCGCCAAAACCGGGTTGATGAAGCGCGCCTGGCCGGCGGCCGACGTGGCGCCCTTGATCAAGCTCATCGACGAGCCGGATCGCCCTGTCGTGAAAGGCCGCTATCGGCTGTCCGAGGTTCAGGCCAAGGCCATTCTGGATCTGCGCCTGCACCGTCTGACCGGCCTTGAGCGCGACAAGATCGCCGAGGACCTGAAGGCTCTCGGTGGCGAGATCGAGGACCTTTTGGATATCCTTGGTTCGCGGGACCGGCTTTACGGTCTCCTGCGGTCCGAGCTTGTCGAGATGAAGGAACGCTTCGCCACGCCGCGCCGCACGGCGGTCGAGGAAGGAGAGTTCGAGCACGATATCGAGGACCTGATCCAGCGCGAGGACATGGTGGTCACGGTGACCAACACCGGCTACATCAAGCGGGTGGCGCTCTCGACCTATCGGGCGCAGCGTCGCGGCGGCAAGGGCCGGACCGGCATGAGTACCCGCGAAGAGGACTACGTCAACCGGGTCTTCGTCGCCAACACCCACACGCCGGTGCTGTTTTTCTCGTCGACCGGCATCGTTTACAAGCTCAAGGTCTACCGTCTGCCGTCGGGCACGCCCCAAACCCGCGGCAAGGCCATGATCAACATCTTGCCGCTCAAGGAAGGGGAGACCATCTCCACCCTAATGCCCCTGCCCGAGGACGAGACCGCCTGGGAAGCGCAGTCGGTCATGTTCGCGACCGCCAGCGGCGGCGTCCGGCGTAATCGGCTGTCCGATTTCGTCAACGTCATGGCCAACGGAAAGATCGCCATGAAATTGGACCCGGGCGACCGCCTGGTCGACGTGTTGGCCTGTGCCGAGGACCACGACGTGCTGTTGGCGGCCAGAAGCGGAAAATGCATCCGCTTTCCCGTCACCGCCGTGCGCGTTTTCAAGGGCCGGGATTCGACTGGCGTTCGCGGCATTCGCCTGGGCAAGGGGGACGAGGTGATTTCGATGTCGATCCTCAGTCACGTCGAGGCCGACGCGCCGACCAGGGACGAATACCTGCAGGCGGTGAGCGCCCAGCGTCGCTTGGGCAGCGCCGACTACGCGGACAAGGAAGACGACCGCGACCGCGACGAGGCCCTGGCGGCGCGCCTCGACGAGCCGGACTTCGCGGCCATGGCGCGCGACGAGGAATTCATTCTCACCGTCACGGAAAACGGGTTCGGCAAGCGCACGTCGGCCTACGAATATCGAATCGCCGGACGCGGTGGCCAGGGTATTGCCAATATCGAGACGTCGGAGCGCAACGGCCAGGTCGTGGCGTCGTTCTGGGTCGATCACGATGACCAGATCGTCATGGTCAGCGACGGCGGCCAGATCATTCGTTGCCCGGTCGGCGATATCCGGATCGCCGGGCGGCGGACCCAAGGGGTGACTCTGTTCACCCTGGCCGAGGACGAGCGCATGGTCTCGGTCACGCGGCTGGCCGAGGTCGGCAACGGCGAGGACGAGACCGAAGAGAACGCCGCCGACCCTGACGCCGAAGAGGTCGCGGAGCCATGATCAAGGATCGTCTTGGCGTCTATCCGGGCACCTTCGATCCGGTGACCAACGGCCACCTCGACATCATTTCGCGGGCTACGCGGGTCGTCGACCGCCTCATCATCGCGGTTGCCGGCAACGCCGGCAAGGAGCCTCTGTTCACCATCGACGAACGGCTGGCCATGTTGAATGACGAGATCGCCAATCTGGCCAACGGCGACGGCAGTCCAATCGAGGTCCGCCCCTTCGACGTGCTGCTCATGGATTTCATGGCCTCGGTGGAAGCGGGGGTCATCGTGCGCGGCCTGCGTGCCGTTTCGGACTTCGAGTACGAATTTCAGATGGCGGGCATGAACGCCCGCCTCAACCCCGACGTGGAGACCGTGTTCCTCATGGCCTCGGACCGCCACCAGTTCATCTCGTCGCGCTTCGTCAAGGAGATCGGCCGTCTCGGCGGCGAGGTCGGCCATTTCGTCTCGCCGGGCGTCCGCGAGCGGCTGCTCAAGCGCTTTGCCGAGGGAGACTAAGACGGGCCTTCGCGTGGCGGTAGAATAATAGGTACCCCGCCGGCCGGGCGGCGGAAGGAACACGATGAACACGAAGGCGGCATCCCTGGCCCTCCTCGCGCTGTGCGAGGTGGCCGCCATGGCGCTGTGGTTTTCCGCTTCGGCCGTGGTGCCCTCCATCGCCGTCGAGTTCACGCTGACACCGACCCAGGCGTCGCTGTTCACCAGCACCGTGCAGGCCGGATTTGTTGTCGGGACCCTGACAAGCGCCGTCCTGGGCCTGGCCGACCGCGTCGATTCGCGTCGTTTTTTCATGGTCTCGACACTTGTCGCCGCCGCCGCCAACGCCGCCATCCTGCTGGTTTCCCCGACCTCGCCCGTGGTCCTCATCCTGCGCTTTGTCACCGGGGCCTGCATGGCGGGCGTCTATCCCGTCGGCATGAAGATGGCGACCACCTGGGCGAAGGGCGACATGGGGTTTCTTGTCGCCGTTCTGGTCGGCGCCCTGACGTTGGGCTCTGCCGCGCCGCATTTGTTCAACGCCTTCGGCGGTGTTGACTGGCGCTTCACCATAGCCGCGGCTTCGGTGGTTGCGGTTGGCGCGGCGGGGCTGGTCAACCTGATCCGCCTGGGACCGGGATTGGCGCCATCGCCGCCTTTCGAGCCCGGCAATCTGTTCAAGGCGTTCTCGTCTTCGTCGCTCCGCCTCGCCAACTTCGGCTATCTGGGCCATATGTGGGAACTCTATGCCATGTGGGCGTGGCTCGGCGTTTTTCTCGACGCCAGTTTTCGCCTCAACGGGGGCGGCGCGGACCCCGCTTTCTGGGCCCGCCTCACGACGTTTATTGCCATGGGGATCGGCGGGGCGGTGGGATGCCTGGCCGGCGGCCTGTTGGCGGACCGCCATGGGCGGACGTGGCTGACCATGGCGGCGATGGCGGCGAGCGGCACCTGCGCCCTGGTCATCGGCTTCCTCTTCGGCGGTTCGCCGGTCATCCTGGGCGTCGTGTGTATTGTCTGGGGGATCGCGGTGATCGCCGATTCGGCGCAGTTCTCGGCCAGCGTCGCGGAACTCTCCGAAGCGTCCCTCGTCGGCACCATGCTGACGGTGCAGACCTGTGCCGGGTTTCTCCTCACGCTGATCACCATCCACCTCATGCCGCATCTGGTCGATGGCCTGGGATGGCGCTATGCATTCGCTTCACTCGCCATCGGTCCCTTTCTTGGGGTGTGGGCCATGGGACGGCTGCGCGCCCACCCGGACGCCGTCCGCCTGGCCGGAGGGCGCCGCTGACAGCTGGGCGCAAAGCCCGTCCAGGTGCCGGGCATAGTGTTTCCAGTGGCCCACTTCGTCCGCCCTTACCGAAGGCGCAAGGGGATCGCCGTCGAGGCCGCAGAAGGCGAGGATGCGCCCCATGACGTCGGCCGGTCGGCGCGTCAGCGCCTCGTAGTCGATGGTGAGAATCCTTTCGGTGAAGAGGCCTTGCCAGTGGGCCATCAAGTCGGTGTAGGCGTTATGAAAGGCGGCGATGTTGCCCAGGTCATAGGCATATTTGTTGCCCGCTTTATAGAGCTTGAAATAGATGCGCAAACAGATGTCCATCGCGTCACGGCGGCAATGGATCACCTTTGCCGAAGGCAAGGCGCGGAGAATCAAGCCGAGGTATTTATAGTTGTCGGGCCGGGTATGAATGGCCAGGCGGCTATTCGGGGCGGCCTCTGCGACGGCGTTATGGAAGACCGCTCCCATCTCCGCCGCCTTGGCTTCCGGCAGGTTGGCGGCGCAGTCGGGGAAGGGCGCATCGACGCCGTGCTTGTCGCATATCGAACGCATGGTTTGGTGCCAGCCGAAGCGTTCCTCCAGCCCCAAGACCCCTTGATGGCGCGCCAGCACGGATTCGATCAGGCTTTTGCCCGAACGTGACAACCCGACCACGAAGAGAGAAACAGGGCCGTGCGCCGGGTTGGCCGGCGCCGGTTGCGCCCCGCGGAAGGCGGCCTTGATCGCCGCCATCTCGCCCCGGTGATGGGCCGCGTCGAAACGCGTTTCCCGAGCCTTGTGAAGGTTGGCCCGCCGATACCACGAGAAGGCCGCGTCATAATCGCCCAAATCATCGTGGGCCTTGCCGAGGGCGAACTCGAGCAAGATCCGGTGCTCCTCGGAAACAACGTCCGATGCCACCAGGCGGCGCATGGTCTCGATTTCCGGCTCCGCGGCCGAAATGCGGTGCGCCATGGCATGGGCGTAGTGGGCGTCGGGCCGTTCGGGGGCCAGGTTGACGGCGCGCAGGCTGATCTCTTCCGATTCCTCCGTGTTGCCCCGTTCGCCGAGCACCAGGCCCAGGTTGACCAGCGCGTCCACCATCCCCGGCTCGCGGCCGACGACGTCGCGCAGCACCCCCTCGGAGTCGCCCAGGCGTCCGGCGGCCTGTAGGGCCGAGGCCAGGGCGAAACGGGCCGCCATATCGTCGGGCGCGTCATCGACCAGGTGCTGGAAGGCGGCCACCGCCTCGACGTGGCGGCCGCCGTGCTGGTAGATGAGGCCGAGGTTGTGGAGGCTCGACGGATGGCCCGGCACGGTCCGCAGCACTTCGGCGAATAGCCGCTCGGCGGCATCCAAATCACCCAGGCGTTGGCGTTCGATGGCGGCGTGGAAGGTCTTGCGTGCGTTCTCTTTGTCCATGGACCTATGGCTCAAGTTCGTGATCCTGGGGGACGGCATAAACCGGGATCATCGCCGCCCGTCCGCGGGTCTCGGCCTCATGGCGCGGGAAATGCGCCAGATCGATGCCGGCGCCATTGGCCACGGTCTCCGAGATGACGATGGCGCAGCCCAATTCCTTGGTCAGGGATTCAAGCCGCGCCGCCACATTGACGTTGTCGCCGATGGCGCTGAGGATGGGGGTGGCCGGCGGCCCCATGATGCCGACGATCGCCTCGCCGCCGTGGATCCCGATCCCCGCCCGCAGGGGCTCGTTCAGTTCCGAGCGCATGGTATCGTTCAGTTTGTCGATGCGTCTCAGCATTTCCGCCGCGCCGCGGATGGCTTGGCGGCATCCCTCTTCGAAACCCTCGTCGAGCCCGTAGAGCGCCATCAAGCCGTCGCCGTTGAACTGGGCGTAGTGGCCCCCTTGGTCGCCACCAGGGCGTCGGCCATCTCGGCGAAAAACCGGCTGAGGATATGGACCACGTCATAGGGCAGCCGCCGCTCTCCCAGTCGGGTCGAGCCGCGCAGGTCGATGAAAAGGATGGCAACGCGTTGCTCTCGTCCCTCCAGGCCGCCCGGGCGCCGGGCTTCTTGCGCCGTCGCGTTGGGGGAAAGAAGCGGTATCACGGTGACGTCGCGCCGGGGACGCGACTGACAGGCCAGGCGGACGTCCGCGTCCGCCTCGATTCCGGCCAGCACCCGCGTCTCCTCTGCATCCGGCGGGTCCAGGTCGTCAAGACCGATGGTCACCTTGACGCGGCAGGTCGAGCATCGGCCCCGTCCGCCGCACAGCGAGGCGTGGGGGATGCCGTTGGTCCGGCTCGCGTCGAGGAGGGTCGCGCCGACCGGCATGACGACGGTCCGCCCGCCGGCGAAGGTGACCCGGATGCGGCCGTGCCGGGTGCGGTACCAGCGCCGAACGAAGCGGGCCACGAGCACGGCGGCGAGAAGCGCCAACAGGCCGCCGATCACGGTCGGCGGGGTCTCGGCCAGCGCGCCGGCCCGTGTCGTGTCGACACCGTCGAACGCCCTTTGCTTCAGCCCATCGAACCAGCCGGGATCGCGCGCCAGGGCGTCGACCGTCGCCACCGAACGGGCCAGCCCGCCAAGAGACAGGACAACGAGCCCCGCCGCGATCGTGTGCAGGTAGGGCGACGATCGCGCGTACCAGGCGCGATGGCGCAGCCAGAAATGAAAACCGATGGAAAGATGGCCCCAGACGACGATCAACAGCAGGCCCTGTAGCACCACGGCCGTCGGATCGATCAGCCACATGCTGGCGATAATGAACAGATAGTCGGCGGCGACGCCCTCGACGCGTGGAATGACACCCGAGAGAGTCACATGGCGGACGAGGACGAAAGGGATCAGGAAGGCAAAGATCAGGCGCGTCCATTCCCAGGGCGGAAGGCGCAAGTGGCTGCGCCGAAAGACGGCATGATAGGCAAGACCCAAGTGGACGATCAGCGCCCCGGCCAGGGCCCAAGTCGCGATGGGGTTGCGCCATAACAGGCCGAACAGTTGGCGCGCGCTCTCCGCCGCTTGCAGCGACCACAGACCAAGGGCATGATTGATGGTGTGGGTGAGAACGAAAACGGCGACGATAAGGCCGGCGACGATGTTGATCTTGTTGAGGGTCATGGGCTAACCGGTTTTCTCTTGGCTCCAGGGCGCGGCGCTTCGTCCGCCACCAAAGCGGCACTGGACGGCACCGGCTGGCTCCCCCTTCATCCGGCCCGTGCCGGGGTTCCGCGCTCCGCAGCCTATCTTGGCGAAGTGCCACTCGGGTGGCAACAAGCGGCAGGCTTGGTTTCCAGTCCGGGTCTCGGTGGTGAAGGGGATTGACCGGTCCCGAGGTGCTTCCTATGTTCCGCACTCTGACCCAGGGGCGCGTAGCTCAGTTGGCAGAGCATCTGACTTTTAATCAGAGGGTCCGGGGTTCGAATCCCCGCGCGCCTACCAATTAAATCAAGGGTTTAACTGGGTATGGTTAGGCTCTTGTTTTTGCCTGGCAACCAAATGGCAACCGCATAGCGCCATTTCGGGCCTCCCGAGTGGTCAGGTGCCCGCGCACCCTGAGATGCGCACCAACGGGCCAGAAACGCCACTGAGAGGCAACCCGCATTGGACTTTCGGGCGTCCATTACCCAGCAACGTCCGGCCTAACGATTAAATGCCCAACTCCGCCGTCGGCCCCACGATCCGACTGATAGTCACTGCCTGGCGGGGGCCACCCGGCATAGCCCCCCATGCCCCCGTTCATGGGCTAAGCCGGGCGCCTAACTGTCCACCCCGACTGAATCGGATTTTCGATTTTGATTTTTTTATTTTTGCGTT
>JASLLZ010000062.1 GCA_030746775.1 Rhodospirillales bacterium
CCCTTCGCCAAATCAGAGGGTGAGGCGGCCACGGAGCCGACCCGTAGCGAACCCCCCCGCTTCGTCGAAATGGATCTACTCCTGATTCCCATCTTTTCTGGCGATCGGGTTGTCACCACCATTCAAATCCAGGTCAAGCTGGAGACCATGGGTACCGAGAGAGAAGAACAGATCAACAAGGTCTTGCCGCGCATCAGTGATCTCTTCTTGCGGGATTTATACGCCTTCATTCCGCGTCTGGTGAAAAAAGAGGGCAAGATCAGGGCGATCGTCATCAAAAAGCGGCTGGAATTGCTTGCCGCCAAGGTGGCGGGTCCAAACCTCATTACCAACGTTCTCGTCCAGTCGATCACCGACACCTCGCCATCAAGCAAGAAGGCCAAGCCCAAGGGGTAAGAAGTCTCGTGCCTCGCGGTTGCGTTATTGCGCCCGTTCTGGCATTTTCCCGGCGGTATTTTCTCGCCACCCCAAACTGACGTCACCGGATCCGGACATCGGCCGGGGTCTCCCGGATCACCCAAACGCAAAAGGAATCTTAGTATGTCGGTTGAGTTCCTGTTGATCTTCGTCTGCGGTGCACTTGCCCTTCTCTATGGCGCCTTCGCCATCCGTAGCGTCCTTGCCGCGCCGGCGGGGACCGATCGCATGAGCGAGATCGGCGATGCCATCCAGGTCGGCGCACGCGCTTATCTCAACCGTCAATACGGGACCATCGCCGTCGTCGGCGCCGTCATCGGGATCATCTTGGGCTGGCGCCTGGGACTGGCGGTGGCCATCGGCTATTTCATCGGTGCCATCCTTTCGGGCGCGGCCGGCTATATCGGCATGAACGTTTCGGTGCGGGCCAACGTGCGCACCGCCGAGGCGGCCCGGTCCAGCGGACTCAGCCCGGCGCTCGACATTGCCTTCAAATCGGGTGCCATAACCGGCATGCTGGTCGTGGGTCTCGCCCTCCTGGGTGTCTCGGTTTACTACTTCGTGCTGCGCGGCATCTTGGATACGGGTACCGAAGAAGGCCTGCGTCACGTTCTTGAGGCTTTGGTCGCCCTGGGCTTCGGCGGCTCCCTGATTTCAATTTTTGCCCGCCTCGGCGGCGGCATTTTCACCAAAGGGGCGGACGTCGGCGCCGATCTGGTCGGCAAGATCGAGGCCGGAATTCCCGAAGACGACCCACGCAATCCGGCGGTCATCGCGGACAACGTGGGCGACAACGTCGGCGATTGCGCCGGCATGGCCGCCGATTTGTTCGAAACCTACGCCGTCACCGTGGTTGCCACCATGCTGCTCGGCGCCATCTTGTTCACCGGTGCCCAGCGCGAGACCATGATGATCTTTCCCCTTGTCATCGGCGCGGTGTGCATCATCGCCTCGGTCCTGGCCACCTTCTTCGTGCGCCTGGGCACGGGCGGCAGCATCATGGGGGCGCTGTACAAAGGATTCATCGCCAGTGCCGTCCTGGCGGCCATCCTGATCGCCGGCGCCATCGCCTGGTTGCTTGGTTTCGATTCAGATTTCCAGATGGGCGGCCGCGCCATCACCGGCACCCAGTTATACATTTGCGCGCTGACCGGTTTGGCGGTTACGGGGCTGATCGTCTGGATTACCGAGTACTATACCGGTACCGAGCACAGGCCCGTGCAGAGCATCGCCCAGTCTTCGGTCACGGGACATGGCACCAACGTCATCCAAGGGCTGGCCATATCCATGGAATCGACGGCCTTGCCGGTCCTTGCCATCTGTGCCGGCATCATCGTCGCCTTCCTGGCAGCTGGTTTATACGGTCTGGCGATAGCGGCCACCACCATGCTGGCGCTGGCCGGCGTGGTAGTGGCGCTCGACGCCTTCGGTCCGGTTACCGATAATGCCGGCGGCATCGCCGAGATGGCGGACTTGCCCGAAGACGTGCGCAAGATCACCGACACCTTGGATGCGGTCGGCAATACCACCAAGGCGGTGACCAAGGGCTATGCCATCGGTTCCGCCGGACTTGCCGCCCTGGTGCTGTTCGCCGCCTATACCGAGGACCTTGGCCACTACTTCCCGGGCCTTGAGATCAACTTCCGCCTCCAGAACCCGTTCGTCGTTATCGGGCTCTTTGTCGGCGGCATGCTGCCTTATCTCTTCGGCGCCCTTGGCATGTTGGCCGTCGGCCGCGCCGGCGGACAGGTGGTGGTCGAAGTGCGCCGTCAGTTCAAGGACATACCGGGCATCATGGAGGGCACCGGAAAACCCGATTACGGCACCTGCGTCGATATGCTGACAAAGACGGCGATCAAGGAAATGATCCTGCCCTCGTTGTTGCCGGTGCTGGCGCCCGTCGTCATGTACGGCGTCATCAATTCGATCGCCGGTCAGGCAGCGGCATTCGCGGCGCTTGGCGCCATGCTTTTGGGCACCATCGTCACCGGGATTTTCGTCGCCATTTCCATGACTTCGGGGGGCGGTGCGTGGGACAACGCCAAGAAGCACATCGAAGACGGCGCCCACGGCGGCAAGGGCTCCGACGCCCACCACGCCGCGGTGACCGGCGATACCGTCGGCGATCCTTACAAGGACACCGCCGGGCCGGCCATCAACCCGATGATCAAGATCATCAACATCGTGGCCATCCTCATGCTGGCCATCCTGGCGGGGTAGGCGGCGTCCTTAAGCGCGCAAGAAGAAAGGGCCTTATTTCGACGTCGCCACCCGGACGCCTTGCCAGTCCTTGGGCTGGCTTTTCTTGTAGCCCTCGCACCACTCGATGTAGGTGTGCGAAAGGTTGTCTCCGGGGTGCAGTTTCAGGCACTCCTTGAACGACTTTATGGCCTTGTCCCAATCGCCCTTGCGGTAGTGCTCGCGCCCTTCCTTGAAGTGGTTCACCACCTCCATCAAGTTGGGGAACGTCTCGTCGGTGTGATAATCGAGGACCTCGAACACGCGCGCCGGTTCGGTCTTGCCCTTGACCACCACGTCGTCGATGTCGCGGATACGATAGGTTCCCTTCAGCTTCTCGTAAGTGTTCTTGCTGATCAGCAATTTGGCCGAGTACTGCTTGCAGGCGCTTTCCAGACGCGCCGCCAGGTTCACGCCGTCGCCGATCAAGGTGTAGTCCATGCGCTTGGGAGAGCCGATATTGCCCGACACCACCTCGTCGGTGTTGAGACCGATGCCCATGTCAACCGGCAACTGGCCTTTCTCGGCGCGCTCCACATTCCAGGCATCAAGGTCGACGAGCATGGAGATGGCGGCGCGCACGGCCCGGTCCTCGTCATCGTCGTGCGCCACGGGCAGGCCGAAGGCGGCCATGATGGCGTCGCCGATGAACTTGTCGAGCATCCCTTCTTCGCGCGTGATGCAGTCGACCATGATGGTGAAATAGTCGTTGAGCAGGGCGACCGTGCCCTGCGCCCCCAACTCCTCGGTCAGGGTCGTGAAGCCGCGCACGTCCGAGAACAAGACGGTGGCCACGGCGCTGGTTCCGCCGAGAACGTCCTCGCCCCCGCTCTCCATAAGCTGATCGGCGAGGCCGGGGTCCATGTAGCGCGACATGGTGGACTTCATGCGCTTTTCGGAGCTGATATCCTCGATCATGACCATGTTGCCGAGTTTCTTATTCTCGGCGCTGACCAGGGGCAGCACGGTCAGGTTGACCGACAGCGTCTCTTCGCCGAACTCGATCTCGGCATCCATGGAGATGTCGGAAACCTGGGTCTCCTCGACCTTTTTCACCTTCTCCATAACCCAGGCATTCTTATCGATGAAGAATTCGTCGGCCTTTTTCTCCAAGATGTCTTCGGGTTCGACGGTCATAATGCGCAGTCCGGCGGCGTTGCAGGTGACGATCTTGCCGTCCTCGTCCATGGTGATGACGCCGTTCGACATGCTTTCCAGCATGCTTTCGTTGTAGTTCTTCATGTTCTGGACGTCGTCGAACAGCTTGGCATTCTCCAGGCCGATGGCGACCTGTGCGGTAAAGGCCTTGAGCCGCGTCTCATCATCGGCGACGAAGGGGCCGCCACGTTTGTTGAGGACCTGTGTCACGCCGATCGTCTTGCCGTTCTTGTTGACCACTGGAACGCAGAGGATGGAGCGGGTGAAAAAGCCGGTCTTCTTGTCGAAGGCGGGGTTGAACCTGAGGTCGGCGTAGGCATGCGGGATGTTGATGGTCTTGCCCGAGGTAAAGACGGCGCCGGCGATGCCTAAGTGGTTGGGCAGGCGGATCTGAACCTTGCCCAGGCCTTCGCCGACCTGGGTAAACAGCTCGTTGGTTTTTTCGTCGTTGAGAAACAGCGTCGAGCGTTCGGAATTCAGCATGCGTGTCGCCTCGCTCATGACCTTGGCCAGCAAAGCGCCAAGATCGATTTCCGAGGTTACGTCGGAAACAACGTCCAGGAACTCCATCTCTTGTTCGCGGGATTTTTTCATGCGCTCGACGAACTGGGTGCTCTGCAAGGCGACCGCGGCCTGGGTGGTCATGGCCTCGAGGAGTTGAAGATCCTCTAAGGTGAACCTGCCCTCTTTCTTGTTGAGTACCTGGGCGACGCCGATGACCTCGCCCTTGACCGTTCTGACCGGCGCGCAACAAATATTTTTCGTAATGTAACCGGTCTGCTCGTCGATCGAGCGGTTGAAGCGCTTGTCCTTATAGGCGTCGTGGATGATCACGCCTTCGTCGTTGGTGAATACGTGGCCGGCGACGCCGCTGGTGTTTAGCAGCCGGATCTCGCGTCTCAGATTCAAAAGAGCGACCCGCGAGTAAAGCTCACCCGACTGGGGGTCGTTAAGGAAAAGGCTGCCGCGTTCGGCGCCCAATTCCCAAGTGGTCAGCTCGATCAAGGTTTCAAGCACCTCGTCGAGAGACTCTATGCCCGCCACCTTCTGGGAAATGTTGAGCAGCATCTCGGCCTGCTGCAACCGCTTGGCTTCGCTTGCCTGGCCGCGTCGCCGTGTGCGCTTGGCCGCTCCCTTGCCCTGGGCGCCGTTGGCGCCCGCGCCTTTCGCCTGAATGCCATTCGCCATGATTCAACCCTGCTTTTTCTTGCGGGACTTGCCTTCGAGGCGTTCCCTGAGCGTTGCGATGGATTGCTGCAAGTGGGTGGTTTCGTCGCGTCTCTGGCGCTCCATGTCCTGGATTGTTTGTTCGTGAGTGCCTTGTCGGCGTTCCAATTCGTCGCGCAGTTCGGACACCGTACCCTTGAGCTGGACGATTTCGTCGTTGCCGGTGGCAACCGCTTTTTGGACGCTGTCCTCCTTGTCGAAGCGGAGTTTCTCCAACTCGTCGCGCAGATTATTGGCGGTGCCCTGAAGCTGGACAATCTCGTCGTTGCCCTTGGCGACCGCGCCTTGCACGGCCGCGTCCTTATCGAAGCGCAGCTTCTCCAGTTCGTCGCGCAGCGTATTTGCGGTGGCCTTGAGCTGGACGATCTCGTCGTTGCCCGCGGCGACCGCCTTTTGGACGGCTTCGTCCATTTCGAAGCGCAGCTTCTCCAGTTCGTCGCGCAGCGTATTTGCGGTGCCCTTGAGCTGGACGATCTCGTCATTGGCCCCGGCGACCGCTTTTTGGACGGCCTCGTCTTTTTCGAAGCGCAGCTTTTCCAGTTCGTCGCGCAGTGCGTTGGCGGTGTTCTTGAACTGGACGGCCTCGTCATTGGCCCCGGCGACCGCTTTTTGCACGGCCTCGTCATTTGCGAAGCGCATCTTTTCCAACTCGTCACGCAACGCGTTGGCGGTGGCCTTTATTTGCACCATCTCGTCGTTGGCCCCGGCGACCGCCTTCTGTACGCTGTCGTCCTTGTCGAAGCGCGAGGTTTCCAGCTCCAGACGCAAGGCTTCAATGGTGTCCCTCAGTTGGCGATTGTCGGTCTGGGCCTCGTGCAGCTCCTCGGATGCGGCCAGATACTGTGTTTCAGCTTCGATTTTCATTCGCCGCCTGTTCGTCGTTCGCGACCGCGCCGCCGGGGACCGATTCCCCGCCACCTGTTGTCAGGCGCCGTATTCTAGCATAGTCGCCGGACAGGGATAGGGGGCAAGGTCTGGTCCGATTCCGGGGGCCGAAGCACCCCGTTGACAGGAACGGTCATTCAGCGGCATCGTCCCATGCCCAGGGCCGCCGCGGCGTGGCCATGACATGGATGGCGGTAATGAACGAAATCACGATCGACCTATACAGCGACACCCAGACACGCCCCACGCCGGGCATGCGCGAGGCCATTGCCCAGGCGCCGGTCGGCGACGAGCAGCGCGACGAAGACCCCAGCGTCGACCGTCTGTGCTCCATGGCCTGCGAGCTTTTGGGCAAAGAGGCGGCGGTGTTCTTGCCGTCGGGGACCATGTGCAACGAGATCGCCATTTTGGTCCACTGCGGCCCGGGCGATGAAATTATCGCCGACCGCACCGCCCACATCATCAATGCCGAAGGTGGCGGACCGGCCATCTTTGCCGGCGCCCTGGTCCGCCCTCTATCGGGTCCGCGCGGCGTCTACAGCGCCGAACAGGTCGCCGAAGCAGTGCGCGAGGAGTCTCGCTACGCACCCACCACCGCCCTGATATCGGTGGAACAGACATCGAATGGCGGGGGCGGCACCGTGTGGCCCCTGGCCGCCATCGAAGCGGTGGCTGAAGTTGCCCGCAAGAACGGGATTCCGATGCATATGGACGGGGCGCGGCTGATGAATGCCGTCGTCGCGTCCGGCGTTCCCGCCCGCGATTTCGCCAAGTCCTTCGATTCCGTGTGGTTCGACCTGTCCAAGGGCCTTGGCTGTCCGGTGGGCGGGGTCTTGGCCGGCTCGGCCGAATTCATCAAGCAGGCCTGGCAATGGAAACAGAGAATGGGCGGCGCCATGCGCCAAGCCGGCATCGTGGCGGCGGCCTGTGTCTATGCCTTGGAAAACAACGTCGAACGCATGGCCGACGACCATGCCAACGCTCGCCTTCTGGCCGACCGCCTGGCCGCCGTGCCGGGGATCGCCGTCGAGCCCGAGACGGTCGAGACGAACATCGTCTTCTTCGATGTCGAGGGCACCGGGATGACGGCGGCCGACATCTACCAGGCCCTATTGGAGCGCGGCGTGCGGATCGGCCGCAGTGGCCCTTTTCGCATGCGCGCCCTTACCCACCTGGACGTGGATCGGGCCAGCGTCGAAGCGGCCGCCGACGCCGTCGGGGAAGTGGTCGGCAAGCACGCCGGCGGTGCCACCGGCAAGGACCCGCGCTGAGTCGGAAAGCCCGCGGTGACGAAACCGCCGATAGTGCTATCATGGCGCCATGAAGTGTTGGAAGGTGATCTTCGTCCTTCTAATCGTGGCGGCGAGCGCGGCCAAGGCTGAAATTGTCGGCAAGGCGCGGGTGATCGACGGCGCCACCCTTGAGGTCGGCGTCCACACGGTGCGCCTGTACGCTATCGACGCGCCGACCGAGGCGCAGAACTGCACGGAAGGCGGAAAAACCTGGCCGTGCGGCCGCGAGGCATCCTTCGCCCTGGCATACCAGGTCGGTGACCATTGGCTGACCTGCGAGGAAAAGGGGCGCGATCGCGAAGACCGCGTCCTCGCCCTGTGCCGGGTCGGCGGCAAGGACCTGGGCCGGCTTATGGTGGCGCAAGGCTGGGCCCTGGCCGACCGCCGGTTCGGGAGCGGTTATGTTGCCGACGAAGTTCGGGCGCGTGCCGCCCGCGCGGGGACGTGGCGCGGCGATCTGGTGGCGCCGAAAAGTTCGGGCTGGCAGTCCCTGGCCGATTTGGCAAAATCGAAGGGCGGGTCGCCAACGGACCACCCGCTTTGCGTCCTCGGCGTGGTCGAAGCGGGCGGCATCGAATGCCCGGCCTTTCGGGGCACCGACGGCGGCCTTTATGCCCTTCTTGGCGACTTTGGCCGGCCGGACCCGGGGATGGAGATATGCGTTTGCGGCGCCATCGCCGCGGTCAGTCACTGCATGCGGGGCACGGCGCTCAGCGTGGCGTGGAGGGGCAGGCCCGAAGAATGCCCCGCCGGCAAGGGTAGATAGGCGCCGCTCAGCTCTCGTCCGCCTTCAGTCCTCGTTTATATTCGCCGATCCGGCGCACGTAGCGATTCATCGGGTCCGCCATATAGGCGCGATCCCGGGCCGTCGTCTGGCGCACCACCCGGCCCGGCGCCCCCAGCACGACGGAGTTGTCGGGAATCGCCTTGCCCTCGGGGATCAAGGCCCCGGCGCCGATCAGGCAATGGGCTCCCACCGTGGCGCCGTTGAGGATGATGGCGCCGATGCCGACCAGCGAGCCGTCGCCGATCTGACAGCCGTGCACGACAGCCATGTGACCGATACTGACGTTGCGCCCGATGGTCAGGGGGAAACCCGGATCGGTGTGCAGGACGCAGCCGTCCTGTACATTGGAGTTTTCGCCCACGGTAATCCATTCGTTGTCGCCGCGCAGGACGGCGTTCCACCAGATGCTCGTGTTCTTCGCCAGGCGCACCCTGCCGATGAGAACGGCACTGGGAGCGATAAAGTGGTCCTCTCCGTCGGTGACGACGTGGGCATCGTCCAGGCTGTATTTCATGGATTGTTTTCCGCTTCTCAACTGCAACCGCCGGCAGCCTAGCAGAAGCGGCCCCACCGTCAAACGAGGGGCGGGATTGCGCCGATCTCCGGAATCGGTATTAACTCCGCTTGCCCTTGGCCCTAATGGGAGACCTCCGCGCCGTGCCCAACGCGCCCGCCAAACGCCCCCGACGCAGCGCCGGCGACGCCGCCCTCTTGGTCGTTGGCGACAGCCGGATGATGGAATTCACCCAGATGCCGGAAACCATGTTCGCCGCCCTCGGCCATTTCGGCATGCCGTACCGTTTGCTCGATCTGGCGCGCCGCCGCCCGACACGGCGCGACCTGGCCGGTGCGGCGGCAATCGTCATCGGCCAGGAAAACCTGGGCCTTTCCCTTGCCGCGGCGGAACAAGGTTTGATCCTCGGCGCCGTGAGGGAAGGCACCGGGTTGGTCAACTTCGATTGCAACCTGGCCAACTACGACGGCGCTTTCGCCGATGCCCTGGGGCTGGCGGCGCCGGGCCGGGGTTTTGGATTTGACGGTGTCACGGCCATCGGCATCACGGATAACGAACATTGCGTCACCAATCAGCAGGAAGGCGCCGCCCATCACCGTCTGCGGGTGCCGCTGGCCGGCGTTGCGACGCACGCGAAGGGACCTCGAACGGCGGTCCTTGCCGAATGCGGGAATGGCGCGCCGGCGGTCGTCGCCGCCACCATCGGCCGGGGCCGCGCCGTGCAATGGCTGGTCTCGCCAAGGCTGTGGACCGCCCGCCATTTCGGCCACGCCCACGGCCTCGATGATCTGTTCTGGCGCGCCATCGCGTGGACGGCGCGCAAGCCCTTTGCCATGCTTTCCATGCCGCCCTTCGTGCGCTTGCGCTTCGACGACTGCAACGGACTGTGGCGAGGGCCCGGGGACCTGGCCTTTATCGACGTGCTCAACCGCCACGGCCATACGCCCAACATCTGTCTTTGCATGAAGGCGGTCACCGGCGACGGCTGGTCGGCGATGAAGCGCCGGTTCGACGCCGGGCGGGCCGAATTCGCCCCTCATATCTGGCAAGGCGGCGTCAGCCTTTTCTATGGCGATGAAGACGGCGAATACTCGACCGAGACATTTCGCCGGTTGATTTCCGAGACCAAGGCACTGTTCGCCGACGCCGGCATCACGCCGTCGAAGATTCTGAGCGATCATAACCACGAATGCAGCGCCCGGGTGCTGCCGTTCCTGGCCGAGCTTGGCATCGAGTACAAGATGAACATCATGCTGCCCGGCGAGACCCGCGACAGCGTGCATATCGACTGGCATCCGCTGCCTTACGGCTCGATGAGCTACGCTTTCGACACCATGCCCGGGCCTTACCCGCTGTTCGCGGTGTTCAATCACCATCCCCACTTCGGATACTCCCATTCCTATGTCGCCCGCGACCGATTTGTCGGCAACCGCGACGGCGGACCGGGGCCCTTCAAGTGGGACTTCCTCAACGGCTTGACCAAGGACACCTTGGGCGCCAACGACCTCGACGCCATGGCGCGGCGCTTGGCCGACCACACCCGCCTGGGCGTCAACAGCCTGTTCTTCGGCGGCTCGATCAGCCATTCCCATTTCACCACGGCGTTGACGCCGGGCGAATGGGAAGAGGTGCTGGTTCGCTACGAAGCCCTGACCAACGGTCTGGAGACGATCAACGCCGGTTACGACCACATCGCGGCTTACGCACGGAGCCGCTTTCACACCCATCTTTCGGCCTCGGCGCGGCGGGGCGAGAAGATGGCCGTCAAACTTGACGGAGAGGCACGGGTGGCACTCGATCTGTCCGTCTATCGTGATCGCGACAATGGCATCGAACGCCGCTATGCGGCCGTGGAGCCGTTTTCGGGTAGCTGTCGGACGACAATCTGATTGAAATCAAACAACGCTATTTCAAAGGTTTATAGATGTTGCTTCACCTATAAACTTATTTCCAAGTAGCGAAAAAGCAGGCTTCAACCACCGAACTGGTTTCCCGCTTTCGCGGGAATGACGGTGGGGTGGTGCGGTGACGCGGCGACCTAGACCTTGATCGTGCTTCCCGCGAAAGCGGGAATCCAGCCTCGGCGCGATGACAATTCGCCATTGCACCACGGGGCAAAAGGGGTTTACGATAAGTGGGCTTAATGTAAGTCGGCTTACTATATATTTGACCGGGTCCTCTATGCTTCGCAGGAATTTCGACCAACGCCTTGGCTTCCTGCTGCACGACGTCTCGCGGCTGCTGCGCAAACGGTTCGACAGCCGGGCGCGCGCCGTCGGTGTGACCCGGGCCCAGTACCGGCTGTTGGCGCACCTTGGGCGGCAAGAGGGGATCAACCAGTCGGCGCTCGCCGACATCCTCGAGATCGAAGGCATGAGCCTCGGTCAACACATCGACCGGCTGGAAAAAGGCGGATGGGTGGTGCGCCGCAAGGACCCAGCGGACCGCCGGGCCTGGAACCTTTTCTTGACCGACAAGGCCCACTTGATTCTCGACGACATGAGGGCACTTTCGGCCCAGGTCTGGGAAGAAGCGCAGGACGGCCTTTCCGACGATGACCGCGAACGTTTCGTAAAAACGCTGATGATGATCAAGGACAATCTTTCCGGGGCGGATACGGCCGTACCCGGCGTACTCGACGACGTCGAAGACGCAAGCGTGGCCAGGGAACGCCATGTCGGATGACACAACGATTGCCGCGCCCCGACGCCGGGGTTGGGGGCGAATTCTCTTCCGCTTGACACTGTTCGTCGTCGGGCCGGTGGTTGGCGTTTTCGCGGCGGGTTACTTCTACGTCACCGGCGGACGCTTGGTGACGACCGACAACGCCTACGTCAAGGCGGACCTGATCGCCGTCACCACCGACGTTTCGGGCCGTGTGGCCGAAGTCGCGGTAGCCCAGAACGACGCTATCGAGGCGGGCCGGATACTTTTCCGCCTCGACGACGAGCCGTTCCGCATCGCGCTTCAGCGCGCCGAGGCGGAGCTATCCGCCGCCCGCCAGCAGGTCAAGGCGCTGCGCGCTCAATACCGCCAAAAAGGAGCCGAGCTGAAAATCACCAATGACGACGTGGAATACTACGCCGCCGCTTACGAACGCAGCCGCAAGCTCAAGGACAAGGGCATCGTGTCGCAGGCCAAGTTCGACGAGGCGCGGCTTAAGCTGCGCACGGCGCGCCAAAGGGTCGCCGCCCTGGGCCAGGAGATCGCCGGCGTGGTCGCCAACCTGGGCGGCAACGCCAAGCTGCCGGCGGCCCGCCATCCCGCCGTACGGGCGGCAGCCGCGGCGCGCGATCAGGCGGCGCTCGATCTCAAGCACACGACGGTCCGCTCGCCGACCGCGGCCATCGTCACCAAGATGCGGCTCCAGGCCGGCGAATACGTCGAGGCCGGGACCCCGGTATTCAGTCTGGTCGCCACCAAGACGGTGTGGATCGAGGCCAACCTGAAGGAAACCGACCTGACCCACCTGCGCATCGGCCAGCCGGCAAGCGTGCGCGTCGATACTTATCCCGACCGCGCATGGTCCGCCGTCGTCGCCTCCATCAGCCCGGCGACGGGGGCGGAATTCGCCCTTTTGCCGGCCCAGAACTCCTCGGGCAACTGGGTCAAGGTGGTACAGCGTCTACCGGTGCGTCTGGAACTGAGAACCGGTCCCAACGATCCGCCGCTGCGCGCCGGCATGAGCGCCGCCGTCGAGATCGATACCGGCCACGAACGAAACTTGCCCAGTATCGTCGCCTCCGCCTTGGCTTGGGTCCGGGCCGATTAATGAACTACGCCCGAGCCGCGGCCCTGCCGCCGCCGGGGCAGCGCCGCCTGATCCTGATCGCCATTGTCTTCGGCACCATCCTGCAGGTTCTCGATTCGTCGGTCGCCACCATCACGCTACCCCACATGCAGGGCTCGCTGGCGGCGACCCAGGACCAGATTTCCTGGGTCATGACGTCCTACATGGTGGCGGCGGTCATGATGACGCCGCTTACCGGCGCCGTGGCGGCCCGCATCGGACGCAAGCGGCTGCTGCTGATTTCGGTCGTCGGGTTCGCGGCGACGACCATTCTTGTGGCCCAGTCTACCTCGCTGATCGAAATCGTCGTCCTGCGCTTCATCCAAGGCGCCTTCGCCGCCGCCTTCATGCCGGTCGGCCAATCCACCCTTCTGGCCACCTTCCCCCAGGAGGAGCTCGCCCTGGCCATGGGGTGGCGGTCGCTCGGCACCATGCTGGGCATGTCGCTGGGGCCGGTCATCGGCGGCTACATCGTCGATTTCGGGAACTGGCGCTGGGGATTTTACATAAACCTGCCCATCGCGGCCGCCGCCTTCGCCATGATTTACTACTTCGTTCCCGAATCGACGCACCGCCGCGACGATCCCCTCAACTGGTTCGGTTTCCTCATGCTTGCCAGCGGCCTGGGGTCGCTCCAGCTCGTCCTCAACCGGGGACAGCGCCTGGACTGGTTCGACTCGGGTGAAATCGTCGCCGCGGCGGTGGTGGCGGTGGTCGGTTTCTATTTCTTCACCGTCAACTCGGTCCTGTCGCGCCGGCCGTTCATCGACAGCCATGTCTTGAAGGACCGCACCTTTGCCGTCGGCATGGCCCTGGTCTTCTTCTTCGTCTGGATGATGTTTACCCTGCTTGTCTTGATGCCGGCCTTTCTCCAGGATATCCGGGGACTTCCCATCGCCGAGGTGGGAAAGGTCATGGGTGCGCGCGCTGCCGCCACCATGTTCGCCAGCGCCATCGCCGGCTGGCTGGTGCAGAGAACCGGGCCCAGGCGCATCATTGTGGTCGGCCTTCTGTTCATCGTTGCCGGCGAATGGCAGATGTCGCTGTTCACCACCGATGTCGGAATGAATTTCATCTTGATGGCGTCGGTGTTCTTCGGCCTTGGTTCCGGATTCGCCTTCGTGCCCCTCAACGTGACTTCATTTTGGGCTCTCGACCCCCGTCACCGGAACATGGCGACGGGTCTGTTCGCCCTCATGACCATCCTCGGCGGCAGCACCGGTATCTCGGTCATGGTCACCAACCTGGTGCGCAGCGCCCAGTCGAATCGCTCGATCCTGGTCGAGCACGTGACGCCCTATAGCGAGGCTCTTCGTCACGCGCCCTTGCCGCCGGGCTGGAGCCTCGTCGATCCGGCGGGACTTGCCGCCGCCGCCGATGAAGTACAACGCCAAGCCATGATGATCGCCTACGTCAACGACTTTCGCCTGCTGGCGGTCCTCACCTTGATTTGCATTCCCTTCGTTTATTTCATGCGCAAGCCGCACGCTGCGTAGCAGGCTCGGGGACTGACGTACCGGACGTCCTGATATAGACTGGCGCGGCGTCAAAGCGAGGGGAGGGGAGACCATGGCAGGCAATTCGATCAGCGACCTGGCGACCATCATCGACACCCTGGACCGGCTCGGCCGACTGATCCGGGTCAAGTCCGAGGTCGATCCCCACCTCGACCTGGCGGGCGTCGCGGCGCGCTTCGAGGGCGGCCCGGCGGCGGTGCTGTTCGAGAAGGTCCGGGGCTTCGAACACCCCGTCTTCACCGGCCTCTACTGGTCGCGCGACCTGCTTGGCGTGTTGATGGGCAAGGACGAGGGCGAACTTCCGGCTTTCGTTTCCGGCTGCATCGCTAAGTGGCAGCGCCAGCCCGTCGAGCCCAAGGTGGTGAAGAGCGGCCCCGTCCTGGAGGTCACCGAGAAGTCCGTCGATCTCGGCCGCCTGCCGGTTCCGGTCCACGCCGCCAAGGACGGCGGCCCTTACTTCGACGCCGGCGTGGTCATCGCGCGCGATCCCGAGACCGGGGTGCGTAATGCCTCGATCCAGCGCTTCCTGGTCGTCGACGGCGACACCTTGCATGTCAACATCGACGCCGGTCGACACCTGGAGCTCTATCTCCGTAAGGCCGCCGAAAAGGGCGAGAACCTGCCGTTGACCATCAATGTGGGCGTCGGACCGGGGCTGCACTTTGCCGCCGCCACGCCGGCCGAGGCGGCGCCGCCGGAGGCCGACGAGCTGGGCATCGCCAGCGAATTCCACGAAGCGCCGGTGGAATTGGTGGCGGGCACGTGCTCGGCGGTCGAAATGGTGGCCAACGCCATGTATGCCCTGGAATGCGAGATGATCCCGGGCGAGGTCGGCGACGAAGGCCCCTTCGCCGAGGTCACCGGCTATTACGCCCGGCGCGAGCCGCGCCCGGTGGTCCACGTCAAGGCCATCCACCGACGTCAAAAACCGGTCTTTCAGACCATCCTGTCGGGTGCCGAGGTATGGAATTCGGTCGGGCTTTTGGGCGAGGCCAACGTGCTGGCGCTCCTCCAGCGCCAGGTGCCGGGCGTCACCGACGTCTATTTCAGCCACGGCGGCTGCGGCTTCTATCACTGCGTCGTGGCGATCGCACAGAAGCGGGCCGGCTGGGCCAAGCAGGCCATGCTTGCCGCCTTCGCCGCCTTCCCGCCCCTCAAAATGGTGACCGTGGTCGACGACGACGTCGACATCCGCGATCCCGGCGACGTGGAATGGGCGCTGGCGACGCGCCTCGACCCGACCACGGGCATCGTCACCATCGACAAAATCTTCGGCCACGGCCTCAATCCCAGCTTTCCCGATTACCTGGGCGCCAAGGTCGGCTTCGACGCCACGCGGCCCTGGCCCCACACGGAAGAATACGACCGGGCGTCCTATAAGGAGGTGTCGCTGGACGATTATGAGATCGAGATGCCTTAGCCTATACCCCCAGCCAGCGGCCCTTGACGGCGTCGGCGGCGCGCAGTTCGGCGGGGGTGCCGTGCCAGCGCACGCGGCCCTTGCCAAGGACCACGATGGAATCGGCAAACGCGGTGGCAAAGGCCAGGTTCTGTTCGACCAGCAAGATGGTCAGGCCGCGCTCCTTGAGGACCGTCAGCACCGCCGCGATCTGCTCGACGACGATTGGCGCCAGACCCTCGATGGGCTCGTCGAGAAGCAACAGCCTGGGATTGGTCATCAGCGCCCGGGCGATGGCCAGCATCTGCTGCTCGCCGCCCGACAGCACGTCGCCGCCGGCGTCGGCGCGCTCGCGCAGCTTGGGAAAAAGATCATAAACACGCTTGAGCGTCCACCCGTCGCCATTGCCGGGCCGCGCCGCCAGCGTCAGGTTTTCCTCGACGCTGAGCGACGCAAAGATGTCCCGCGTCTCGGGCACATAGGCGATGCCGGCGCGTCCGATACGATGGGTGGCAAGGCCGCCCAGCGCCCGCCCGTCGAAGGTGATGACGCCACGGCGTGCCCCCACGATGCCAACGATGGTCTTCAAGGTGGTCGTCTTGCCGGCCCCGTTGCGCCCCAGCAACGTCATCACCTCGCCCCGGTCGATGGCGAATGAGACGCCCTGCAGGATGTGGCTCCGGTCGTAGTAGGCGTCGAGATCGCGTACATCGAGGAGCGTTTCGCTCATGGCGTGCCTCCCCCCAGATAGCGCTGGCGCACGACGTCGGAGGCGCGCACTTCGCCCGGCGTGCCCTCCAACAGGACGGTGCCGTAATCGAGCACCGTTACGCGCTCGGCAAGGCCGAAGACAACGTCCATGTCATGTTCGATGACGACGATGGTAAGGTCCGCCGGCAGGCCGCCGATGAGGGCCTGCATGGCCCGGGTTTCCTCGGGGCTCATGCCGGCCGTGGGTTCGTCGAGAAGCAGTACCTTGGGCTCCAGGGCCAGAGCCAGTCCAACCTCGACCTGGCGCTGGGTGCCGTAGGACAGCTGGCGTACCGGCGTGTCCAAATGCTCGGCGACGTTTATGCGCCGCGCCAGATCCTCGGCGGCGCGTAGGATATCGCCGAAGTTCCCGAGGGGCCGCCAGAAGACCGGCGCCCGGCCTTCGTGGACGGCGCGCGCGGCGGCCAGGTTCTCACGCACCGTCATTTCGGGAAAAAGGTTGTTGTGTTGATAACTGCGCGCCAACCCAGCGCGTACCCGGGCATCCGGCGCCATTCCCGTCACGTCGACGCCATCGACGATGATCTCTCCGCCATCGGGCGCCACGGCGCCGGCGATCAGGTTGAACAGTGTCGTCTTGCCGGCGCCGTTGGGTCCGATGACCGCGTGGCGGCCTCCGCGCGGCACCGAAAAGCTGACCTCGTAGGCGACGGTCAGCGTGTGGAAGGACTTGCTCAGATCTTGGACTTCAAGCATCGCCGGATGCCTTGCGCCGGCCGATCAGGTACCGAAGCCGGCCATAAAGTCCGTCACCGGCGAATATCACCACGGCAATAAAGAAGGCGCCCATGTAGAGCATCCAGTGGTCGGTCAACGACGACAGTTCTTCACGCAGGCCGATAACCACCACGGCGCCAAGCGCCGGGCCAAGCAGACTGCCGACGCCGCCGACAATGACCATGATCAGGACCTCTCCGCTGAGCGTCCAGAAAAACAGGTCGGGCGATATGAAACCGGTGTGCTGGGCCATCAGCGACCCGGCCAGTCCGGCGAACAGGGCCGCCATGACGAAAACCGCAAGCTTGTAGCGCCGCACCGGACAGCCGAGCGCCGACAGGCGGTCCTCGTTCTGGTGAATGGCGCTCAGCACATGGCCGAAGGGGGAGGCGACAATGCGCGCCATGAGAAGATAGGCGCCGAGGGCCAGCAACAGCACGAAGGGCGCATAGTGGGTGGGGTTGCTCATGTCCAGCCCGAGGGCCGAAAAATCGAAGCGCGGGATTCCGCCCAGGCCGTCGTCGCCACCGAAGGTACGGTCCTTGAAAAACCAGGCATGGAACATCTGGGAGAAGGCCAGCGTGATCATGATGAAAAAGACGCCGCCAAGACGCACGCAAAAGAAACCGACGACAAGGGCCGAGAGGCCGGCAAGAGACACCGCGGCCGGCATGGCGGCGACCAGCGGCCAACCGGCGAAAACGGTGAGGCCGGCGGTCGCATAGGCGCCTATACCGAAGAAGGCAGCATGGCCCAGCGACACCATGCCGGCGTAACCGACCAACAGGTCCAGGCTCATGGCGAAAATGGCGAAGATGGCGGCCTCGGCCAGCATCTCGCGGCCGAAAAACTCCGATACCGCGTAAAAGGCCACCGCCGCCGCGACAATCGTCACCGCCAGCGGCCGGCGCAGGGGATCGGGGCGGGGGATCATTGATGCAACGTTCTGACGGGCATCAGGCCGCCCGGTTTAAGCAACAGGACCGCCGCCATCACGACATAGATCATGACGCTGGAAAAGGCCGGCACGAAGACCTGCCCGAAGGTTTCGGCCATGCCGATAAGCAGCGATCCCGCCACCGCGCCGGGCAGGCTGCCGGGACCGCCGACAACAACGACAATCAAGGTAAGGATCAGTATTTCCATGTCCATGCCGGGATAGACGGCAAAGACCGGACCCGCCACCACGCCGGCCAAGCCGGCCAGGGCACAGCCCAAGCAAAAGACGAGGAAAAACGTGCGCTCGATGTCGATGCCGAGCACCGCCGCCATGCTCCGGTTGTCGACACCGGCCCGTACCACGGCGCCGATCCGGGTACGCTCCAGCCCCAGGTAAAGCGCCACCATGACCACGGCCCCAAGCGCAATAATGAACAGCCGGTAGACCGGATAAACCTCGCCCAACACCGTAAGGCTGCCGGACAGGGCGCCGGGCATGGGGATGGAGTGGCTGAAAGTGCCCCAAATCATGCGCACGGCTTCCAATCCGACGAAGATCAGCCCGAAGGTCACCAGCACCTGTTTCATCGGCGCCGCGGATTGGATGCGCCGGAGAAGAGCGAAATGGAGAACCGCGCCGATCAACGCCACGCCCAACGGCGCCACCACCAGCGCCGCCCAGAAAGAGCCCAGATGCCGCGCCGCCGCCAGCCCGATGAAGGCGCCCAGCATGTAAAGGGTGCCGTGGGCCAGGTTTATGAAGTTCATCATGCCGAAGACCACCGACAGCCCGACCGACAGCAAGAACAGAAGCATGGCAAGCTGTAGGCCGTTGAGGACCTGGATGAGGAGGGCGGCGGGTTCCAGCGACATCGGAGTCCGTTTCGGCGAGCGCGGGTGGGGACGGAGGATCGAGTTCAGCCGGAAAGTAAACCACGGAGGTCACAAAGCAACCCCTTCTCCGTACGGTTGATAGGCCGGACGAGAAGGGGAGGCCATAGGTCACGATAGCCGAGCTATAGGGCGGCACCTATCATGCCGCGGTCGATGCGATAACCCCGGTTACGTTTGTCCAACCTCGAAGGTCATCAGGTCTTGGCCCCAGACAACGCGTCCCGGGTAGATGGCGCCGATTTCGGCGATGATCCGCTCGCGGATTCCATCCCTGTCGACATGCGGTCCGTGGTGCGTGGTCACCAGCGTCCCGACATTCGTATCCCTGGCCAGTTCGGCGATCATGGAATGGAACGCCGGCTGGGATACCTGATTGGCGGAAGCCTCCAGGGGCACTCCGAAGACATTTACGTATTGGACGAGAACATCGGCGTTGTTGGCCAACTTATAGAGCCCTTTCGGTGCGCCGTTCTCCGGGTTACACGTGATATCGCTTGAGTAGGCCAGGATCCCCCCATCCGCTTCCATGCGCATACCGAAACTGATCAGGTAGGGCTGGCAATGAGGAACATTGGCCAGGCTCACTTTCCAGGTTTCGCCCTCGATGACGTCGCCTTCTCCTATTTCGATCACCTCGGTCATCGGCCCCGGCCGTTCTCCCGAGCCGCCGCGGCCTTCATAGATCGCCAAGCTCTGTGGATGATTTGTCCGTGCCGTAATATCCAGCTTGAGCGCCCCGTCGGGTCCAAACAGACGCTCGAATATATGATTTATTCCGGACGGTGCGTAGACCTTCAGTGCCGGTAAATCCGGGTGCCCCGTGTCCCATCTGGTCAGGACCAGGCGGATTAAATCCAACCAGTGGTCAAAGTGTAGATGGGACAGCAACACGTGCGTCACGTCGGTTACCCGCTTGCCCGCTTCCAAGAGGCGGTAGACGGTTCCAGGACCGACATCCATCAGAACCACATCCTTTCCGGTCTCGATCATATATCCGGCCGAGCATTTCTTGACCGAAGGTACGGGCGAACCGGTACCGAGCAAAGTTAATTTCATCAACGGACTCCTCAATGCAACTACGCAGAATCTGGCGGTGGACTAATCTGGATTCGCACTATTCCCCAACCGGTCGCGCCCCCTCCATTCGCGCCAGAAGGCCGAGACGACCATGGCGACGGTGATTAAGATCAGGGCGATGCAGATGGGACGCCCGAAAAACATCTGCCATACCGATCCTTCGATTTCTCCCAGCCTAAGCGAACGGCGGAAGCCCTCCTCGGCCATTGGCCCGAGAATGATCCCAAGTACCGCCGGCGGAAGGGGAAAACCCGCCTTCACCATGAAGAAACCGAGAATCCCCACGGTCGCCGCGATGTAGACGTCAACCATGCTGTTTTGGAAGGAGTACGTTCCAATAAGGACAAGCAACAGAACGCTCGGAACGATGAACGCCGTCCTTACCCGCAAAATCGCCGCCAACCAGGGCGCCGCGATGCCGCCCACCAACAACATGACGATCACGATCGGGATGAAGGCAACCATGAAACCGTAGATAACGTCGGCATGCTCCGAGAAGAGCCGGGGCCCGGGGACGAGACCATGCAGCGTCAAGGCGCCGAAGAGAACGGCGGCGCTGGCCGAACCAGGAATGCCGAACGCCAGCAAGGGGACCAATGACCCTCCGACCATGGAATTGTTTGCCGATTCAGAGGCAATAATGCCCTCGGGGTTGCCCTTGCCGAATGACTCAGGATTTTTTGCGAAGCGCCTGGCCTCGCTATAGGAGACAAAGCTCGCAATCGAGGCGCCTGCGCCCGGTAATATGCCAACAAACGTACCAATGAGACTGGAGCGAAGAACAAGAACAGGGCGACTGAAAAAGAATCGGACGACCTTGATGAACGAACCGGACATGGTAGCGACGGTTCGTTCCAGGTGTTGGCCCGAACTGACGGAGGTCAGCATTTCGGAAACTGCGAAAAATCCGATAACGCAGGGCACAAGCTTGATTCCCGATTCGATCTGGGGAATGCCGTAAGAAAAACGAGGATAGCCGGTCTGCAAGTCGTAACCCACCGTGGCAATGAGCATACCGAACAAGGTCGAAACGACTCCTTTTACAAAATTATCGGCCGTCAGATTGCAGACGATGGCCAAACCCGCGACCGCGAGCCAAAACATCTCCGGCGAGCCGAATTTCAGGGCCACTTCAGCCAGGGGAGGGGTAAAACCGATCAAGATCAGCACACCGATGAACCCACCCACGCTGGACGCCAGGATGGCGGAGTGCAGGGCCTCCTTGGCGCGTCCCTGCTGGGCCATCGGATAACCGTCGAGCGCTGTACAAACCGCTGCCGGCGTTCCCGGCGTATTGATAAGGATCGCCGAGATGGATCCCCCATATTCGGCCGCCATGTAAATAGCACCCAGAACGATCAAACTGCTGAGAGGATCAAGCGAAAAGGCAACAGGTAATAATAGAGCGATCGTAATCGATGAGCTGATGCCAGGCAGCCCACCGCCGACCATACCGACCGTGACCCCCAGGAAAATCAGCCCGAGCAGTTCGAAGTGGAGTAGGTTCTCGACGGCTGACAACAGTGCTTCCAGCATGGAATTGCCGTTATCTAGTGATGCGAATGCCGGCGTCCAGAGTCGGAACCCACCGAATAAAATCGCGTGCCCGAGCAAAAAGCATCGGGCACGCGTGATTGCCTTATTCGTCGGACGACAAGGGTTCAGACTGCGTGGTTCGCCGGTTACTTTTTCATCTTCTGGCGGATGAGTTCGAACGATTTCTTATTGGTTGCCACATAGTCGTCGACAAACTTCGAAGTTCCGGCGTCGTCGACAAAGCCGGTGACTAGGCCGATTTTCTCCATGTCCTTCTTGAAGGCTGGATCCTGGCTGATCTTTTGCGCAAGCCTTCGACGAGCACCTTGACTCGATCCCCTGGCACCTTGGCTGACGCCACGAAGGTGCGGACGGAGAAGTCCTCCAGGTCTATCCCAAGTTCGTGGAATGTCTGGACTTTGGGCACCAGCGCGAAGCGCTTGTCGGCCGCCAGACCAAGCAGGTGCGTGTCGTCCGGTTTCCTAATCGCCCAGTTGGCATTGGTGATCATCATGTCGACTTCTTTGCCGAGCATGGCCTTCAGCATCTTTGAGCCACCGCCGTAATAAAGGGGCGCGATGTCTATCTTGCTTAGGCTCAACCAGGTATTGAAGAAGACGGTGTTTCCCGACCGTGGATCCGGTAAAGCGGCCTTGAGTTTGCCGGGCGCTGCCTTGGCCGCGGCGATCAACTGTTTCATCGTCTGGTAGGGGCTGTCGTGGCGCACGTAAACGCCGTTCGGCACCTTGGCGAAAGTTGCGAGCCAGCGCAGGTCGCTCAGCTTGTAACCGACATCCGACAACTGGGTCGGTATGACTTGATGCGGAATGATACCGATGGCGATGGTATAGCCGTCCGGATCAAAATTCTTGGTGAGTTCGTTGAGCGCGACCGTTCCACCGCCACCCTTCTTGTAGACGGGCTGGAAGGCGGCCCCGAGATATTTTTCGGTATACTTGCCGACCGTGCGAACGAAGGTATCGGCGCCGCCGCCGGCCGACCAGCCAACGATGACCTTGATCGGCTTTTCGGGGTAAGCGGCCATCACTTGGGCCGGCACGGAAGCAACGACGGCCGAGAACGCAAAGGCGCCGGCGATGAACGCCAACCAATTTCCGGTTTTTCTCTTACTTGCGTGTCTCATTGAAAGCCTCCTGAGTTGACTGATTGGTATTAAGATGACGAAGCGTCATCGCGATCCCGAGCGTTGGTCAAAAAAGAAATCGGCCCGGTGATTCAACGCCAAGCAGGATTCCGAAGATCAACCACAACACAGCGGAAACGCCGATGGCGTATGCGAAAATCAGGGCACATTCACGGACGCCCTTGGGTCGGCCCAAAAGGAGCCAGGCCAAGAGCGCCAGAAAAAGTACACCGGGGACAAGAAAGCCCATCCGGGCGACCAGGCCGATCAACACCAGCCAGACGCCGGCGACCAATCCCGAAAGACGCCAATTGACGGCGGCCTTGGACCGCGCGGCGGCGGCCTTGGAAATCAAGGCGCGAACGATCAAGATGAGGCCACAAATGGCCAGTCCGGCAGCGATCAGCCGGGGGAACCCGGCCGGTCCGCTGGGCATTTCCGAGGTCGCGAAATAGATAAAGGCCACAAGACCGAAAACAAAAAATCCGCCAGCAAGGTCGGTTCGGTCCGTGGTCACTTGTCGTTTCCCCAGCCTGTAACGGAGAAAATGCCAACCAAATTATGACTAGGCGCCCAGGTAAATAAAAAGACGATTTTGCTCTTATGTGTATAAGATAATCTTCTAGGGTCAGGACTCATTGATTGAGA
Source organism: Rhodospirillales bacterium (assembly GCA_030746775.1). Taxonomy (GTDB): domain Bacteria; phylum Pseudomonadota; class Alphaproteobacteria; order Rhodospirillales; family JASLLZ01; genus JASLLZ01. The sequence continues at coordinate 22,951 of JASLLZ010000062.1, forward strand.
TAGAAGATGATGGAAGCGGCGATGCAGATTGCGGAGAAGTAGGTGTGGG